>JBMOJS010000109.1:0-8990 GCA_049315665.1 Pseudobdellovibrionaceae bacterium
TTGCAGTAGAGCTACCTAAATCATTAAGCATTGATTTATACAAATATGCAGACAGTTCACAGTTCTCAATGATCAGTTTTTGCTCATGACTAGGAAGGGATTCAATCATTTGAAAAGCTCGTTTTAAATGTTCTACATCATCTTCAGTATGAATTTCTATAAATGAATTGCCAGGAAATTTTTTAATCTCAGAATAAATCTTTGCACCGTAATGTATTGCCAAGCCCTCTAATAATACAATATATCCAAGAAAAGAAATTGGATTTTTGTGTTGAATCCAATAGTACTGAGTTTGGTACAATGCTTTAGTGGCGGCAAGCTCTGGGAAATTAGAAATATTATACCCTAGTGTTTTTAAGTCATTTAAAAGCAGCTTATCATGACCCTTCTCTTCACTCAGATGCTCAATGCATCTTAAATGATATGGTCTGTTGTCTACAGATAAGCCCGCACTTAGGGCAAGCATGGGCGTAGAGTGCCTCACAAAATAATACGCCTGTGAAAGCCAGGCCGCGTAGCCATATTTATTTGAGAAGTTGTGATTTAAAAGTTTATCGCCAACACCAAAAATAGACTGTTCAAGTTTATTGATGATCATGCTGCCTCCGTATGGCTGGGTAAGATGTTTGAATAAATAGTTTTATTTTCATAGAGGGAATCAATTTTAATCTGGGTTTTTTCATAGGGATGTGGAAGTAAGTTTTCTTTTTTAAGAAACATAACGCCACATTCTATGCCATGTCTGACAATTGTATCTATGCTTATAAATCCAAATTTTTCGGCCATGCGGTCAGCTTTAATATCTTTTCTAGAAAAACCCATAGCAGATGTGCAGTCCAGTTCAGCGAAAAGCTTAAATGCCAAACCCATTATTACTTCGCCAAGTTGAACTTTAGTAAAGCGACCACGAAAGTCGGGGTGCACCGTGACCCATTCACAAGTCCACACTTTATGTCCTTCATGTTTGAGTTTTTGTTTTGTGAATTCATTTAAGGGTGAAAAATAAGATAAATCACAAACCCCATTGGCTGATAGATTGTAAACATTGTGAAGTGTAAATGCCTGAACGATATCATTTTCATATATTACCGATATAATTTTACATTTATAAAAATAGTCTGGGACTAAGATTTCACCAGCATTTTCTAAAATTTCTGAGTAAACGCTTTTCCACAAATCAAATGCTTGATTGACTATTGGTAAAGTGAACTGATTCAGTTGATGAAGGTCAATGACTAAAAACATGATGCGAATATAAATAAATACCTATGTTTTGTCATGGATGATTTTAGTAACTAGACAAATGAATTAATGTTGTGTTGTAAAATTAATTTGTTGTATTTAACTGTTTGGACCCTAAATACATTACTTTCGATAATTGCAGCTAATTCCAACAAAAAGAATTCAAATAAAACAGATCTATGTTACGGCGCAGCTTCCATCTGAAATCCAACGCAAGGGGGTAAATATTAAGTGGCTGACAGTCTCCAAAGTAAAAATTCAAAAAACACTTGACATTGCGACGTAAATGTCGTAAACATAACTAATGGAATTTAGAGACTACGCAGAAAAGCTTGTTCTATTGATGGAAGACTCGTGGGCTCATATAAAAGAAAATCATCCAGAAATCGAGTTGGATCAGATAGAGTTAACTTTAAAAAGTCCTTTAGAAGTTCGAAAAAGTAATTCAGCAACCCATCTTGTTGAGCTTTATTATCAAACTAAAATGTTAAATCCAGAAAAGATCCGGTTTATTTGTGTGGTCGTAAAAAATTTAAGTCATGCTTCATATGTATTAACTGCAATGACCACAGCAAAGATTAAAGATGGTGAAGTGGTTTATAAAAAAGAAGGAGTAATTCTATGAATATCTTCTATGATAATGACACTGACTATTTGGAGGTTTTTTTTAAAAAAGAATCCAATTTTAGTGATGAGCTTTCAAAATTTGTGACTGTTTTTAAATCTGAAGAAACAGATGAAGTGGTAGGTTATGGTTTTGAAAACGCCAGCCACACAGTTTTTGAATCTGGCTATCTAAATGTGCAAGCGAAATTAGCGGCATTGCTAAAAATGGCTCGCACAAAAGAAGACTTAACCCAAGATCAAGCAGCAAAAAAAATTGGTGACATCACTTTAAGACACTATCAGCGATTGGAATCTGGGGAAGAAAACACAACACTTTCAATGATTGAATCGGCTATGAATGCTTTTCCTAAGGTTGACTTCTCAAAGTTATTGAAAAGAGTCAGTTAGGCTAACATTACAAAAGATCCTATGGTTTTTATTTAGTTAAACAATATCAAGCAAAACATCAATTTCGATACATTGGATAGTATTTTTGAAACCTTTCATAATGAACGCATCTTAGAAACGGTATTTCATAAAGCTGGTTAACTGATTCGTGTTAAATTGATAAATCTAAAATTCATAAAAATATTATTTATGATTGGTTGTTCTTTGATTCCTAATTCGCGTGATAATTCATAAGTTCCTTCACTTCGCTTTCGGTGCAAAAACAGAATCTTCTTCGGGTTCAACAATCAATTTTCCCGTGGGGTCGAACTCTTTCAGCTGAAAAAGAATTCCATCTTGGTATAAAGCCATAGCTTTGATTTTGCCATCGGGGTAAAAGTGCAGGGTTTCGCCGTTCAATTTTCCGCGCTGGTATTGGATGGTCATGTCCAGACGACCTTCTTTATCGAAGTATTGTGAAGGGCCATGCAATAACCCCTGATACCAAAAAGTGATGGATTCTAACTTTTCATTTTCATCAAACAGCTGGGCTTCGCCATGCTTCAGTCCATCTTTAAAATGGGCCTGCAGGATCTTTTTTTGTTTGTGAAAACAGATCCACTCACCCTGTTTGGGTTCAGTTTTTTCGGTCTGTGCATCCACAGGGCTACAATCACCCAATTGAGGAGTTTCTACTTTTGCGGGTTTGTGTTGGCAGGCTGCAATAAAAGTGGACGACAATAAAACGGCACAGACTGATTTTAAGTTCCATTTGCACATAAAGCACTCATTTCACTGTAAATATTTTGGTTATTTTAGGTTTTTTTTTCCTGCTTGGCATTATTTATTGTAATCACTTTCAAAATTTGTGTAGAGTGCCGCTGGGGTTCGGCATGGTGTCCGGCCCATTTAAAATAAGGAGCATTTATGTCGCAATCGTCGTTAGGCGCCCAAGAACGCTATCGTGCAATTTCTGAAATCAACAATCGTACTCCAAAAAGATTTGATCCACCCCGTGATGAGTCTGGCAAACGTTTAAAAATTTCTGAGTTTTATGGTCAAAATGTTTTTGATCTGAATAAAATGAAAGAAAAATTACCTAAAGATATTTTTCAAAAATTACAATCGACCATTCAAACAGGACAAAAACTTTCTAATGATGTGGCCAATGTTGTCGCACAAACTGTGAAAGAATGGTCTTTGTCTAAAGGCGTGACTCATTACACTCACTGGTTTCAACCTTTGACCGGTTTAACGGCTGAAAAACATGATGCTTTTATTTCTCCAGAAGGCGAACAAAAAGTTCTAGAAAAATTTTCTGGATCACAGTTGGTACAAAGTGAGCCAGATGCATCTAGCTTTCCATCAGGCGGGATGAGAACCACTTTCGAAGCTCGCGGTTATGCCGCTTGGGATCCTTCTTCACCGATGTTTATTATGGAAGGTCCTGGAACAAAAACTTTGTGCATTCCATCCGTATTTATTGGTTATCATGGCCAAGCTTTGGATGAAAAAACAGGCTTGTTGCGTTCTATTGAAGCTTTATCTAAACAGGCTTGTGAACTATTCCATTTGATTGGGCAAAAAAATATCAAACGTGTGGTGCCTACCTTGGGTGTCGAGCAAGAGTACTTTTTGATTGATCGCGCTTTCTTTTCTTTACGTCCTGATTTGATCATGTCTGGTCGAACTCTTGTTGGTGGACAGCCGCCAAAAGGACAACAGTTGGAAGATCACTACTTTGGCAGCATTCCTGCTCGGGTACAGGCTTACATGAGCGAAACTGAACATGAATTGTACAAATTAGGTGTTCCAATTAAAACTCGCCATAATGAAGTGGCGCCAAGTCAGTTTGAAGCAGCACCAGTATTTGAAGAAGCCAATATTGCTACCGATCACAATCAAGTGGTGATGGAAGTTTTGAAAAAAGTGGCTTTACGACACAACCTTCAAGCTTTGTTGCATGAAAAACCTTTTGCTGGAATCAACGGCAGTGGTAAACACAACAACTGGTCTATGATGATTTCAGCATCTGATGCCGAAATCGATGGCGATAATTTGTTAGAGCCTGGGCAGACTCCCCATGAAAATATTCGTTTTCTATTGGTTCTAAGTGCGATCATGAAGGGTGTACATAAACATGCAGGCTTATTGCGTGCATCTATTGCTTCTAGTGGTAATGATCATCGTTTGGGTGCGAATGAAGCCCCGCCAGCGATCATTTCTATCTTCTTGGGTGATCTATTGACTCGCATCTGTGATGACATCGAATCTGGCCGTGTAACAACTGCAGAAAGCCCTGAAAAAGCTTTAATGCAATTGGGTGTTAATAAACTACCTACTGTTTTGCGTGATACCACAGATCGTAACAGAACTTCACCTTTTGCTTTTACCGGCAATAAATTTGAATTTCGTGCAGTGGGATCTAGTGCAAGCACGGCATTCCCAGTGAGCTTGGTGAATACAGCTGTCGCTGATGGCTTCAAAGATTTGATTGCAAAGTTAAAAGCCAAAGGTGTTAAAGGCGATTTGCAAAGTGATTCAGTTGTGGTTCTTGAAGTGATCCGTGACATCGTTAAAGAAACCAAATCCATTCGTTTTGAAGGCAATGGCTATTCTGAAGAATGGGTTAAAGAGGCTGAAAAACGTGGTTTGCAAAATTTAAGAAAATCACCAGAGGCCATTAAAGAATTGATCTCTGCAAGTTCTATAAAAGTTTTAACAGAACACAAGGTTTTGTCTGAGGAAGAAGTTCAATCACGTTTTAACGTGCGTATTGAACGCTATATCAAAAATTTACAAATCGAAGTGGATTGTTTAAAGGCTACAGTTGAAACGCAAATTTTACCTGCGGCTTTTAGTTACTATTCAACTTTAAGCACAGGTGTGGCTGCAGCTAAAGCTGCGGGTGTGGATGCTCCGCAATTGCCGGTGTTGAAAAACCTATCTGGTTTGATCAACAAAGCCCAAGACAATTTAGAAAAACTAAAATCAGCTACTACAGCTGCTGAAGCTATTCATGATGAGTACAAAAAAGCTGAAGCTTATGCTTATGGTGTATCTGAGTCTATGTTGGCTTTACGTACATTGTGTGATGATTTAGAAGCCACAGTTTCAGATGAGTTCTGGCCCCTTCCTAAATACCGCGAAATCTTGTTCGTATCGTAGCTTTTTAAAGCCTACGACTGCGCGCAGATGATGGTTTATACGAGCCCTTGGATCTACAGATCCAGGGGCTTTTTTTTGTTAAAAAGTTCTATAGCACCGCATAGTCAGGTGTGATCAAATCTTTAGCCTGGCTACTTTGTAGTAGTTTTTATTCTTCATTCACCGGATAGTTGTAGGTTTGATTCGAAATACCGGCCGGGGGACACACCTTAAGAGCATCGCATGAGATGTGTTGGGACTGCCAGCAATCCATCACCCCTTCACATATTTTATGGGCTTGCTCTTGGGCCTGGGGTCGAGTCATAGACGACGCTAGTACAGAAAGATCCACGCCCTGAGTGAGGGTAACCTCGGTGGGTTGACCTAGCATGTCCTGCGCTTGTACGCGAATTTGGCAACCGATAAAATCTTTACTTTCCACGTTGCGGATTTTTTGTAGACCCTTCACGCAGAACGGGAGACTGTCTGGTTTATCGGCATGTGATGCATTTTTTATTAAAAGAGGCGCGTAGTCTTGAACCAGCACCTTCACGCACTGTGGGGCATCGGGGTTAAGCTTCCTGAATCTACCAGTGAGAATTCGATACAAATATGCGCTGGGAGCTATGGTTAAAGGGGCAGCGAGTGTGCGCTCTTGTTTATTCCAAGGCACGTAATCACAGTCTCCAGATTTGGGTTTTTTTAAATGGCCCCAAGCTAAAGGGGTTTCGCACTGTTCGAGCGAACTTAAACGTGACCCTATTTCCGCCACCGGCCGTTGATCAAGATGGAAGCGATTATTTGTTGTACGATGAAATTCACGGACTTGCGCTGTTTTTTGGATATCCACTGCGCAGCGAAGACTGGAAATCACTAATAATCCTCGCAGCCGATCGCGACCACCGAAGGCGAGCCAATTCGTGCAGGAATAAATAGGGTGTGCAAGGTCAGGACTGTCCTTAACCAACTGCTCCGGCATAGTGTTGCGGCAGTGCATGGCTACTGCACAAGGGTGGATATCCGTAACTTTATAAGTCTCAGGCTCTTGGTGTGAGGTTAACAATAAAATGTTATTTATCTCTAAAGGTTCATGACTGTTTTTTTCCCTAGTGAATAAAAAATCTTGCGACGAGGTTTGTATATTAGGGGAAAAGACAGAGAGTGATAGAGGGTCAAAAACTTGGGTGCCCTCCTTAACGATCCAACGTCGTTGAAGCACTTCTTCTAGTGGACCTTCAGCCAAGCTTGGGTATCCTGCCATCTGACAGGCAACATTCGCACGGGCAAGAAGATCGAACCGAGATACAGGATCTGACCCTTCATAAGTTGCGGCGGCGAAACCCGCGAGGAGCGGCAAGCCCCGGTAACCTGGATGGGTGATAGTTGTGAAGCTAAGATCATTAGCGTTGGCTGCTGCTGCCACCGAAACATCTAGGCTGAACAGGCCGATAAGATGAATCAGTAAAATAATTTTTTTAGTATTCAAAAATAATGTTTTCATCGCAAACCACCTTAGATTTAAAGATTCTTAATTCTTTACACTTATAATTTGCATCAGTTTTTACAAATTGGACCTGATAAAAGTTTCGGGTATTGTCTTTTGTCACACCTATGGTCTCTTGGGTTTCCGGAAAGGAAATAGAAATCCGTGGGAAACCCACTTTCAAAATGGGGTAATTTTGAGAATTCCAGCGCAAAGGTTGGTCAAGTAGACGCGATCCGTTTTTTGCCGAAAACAAAACCTGACCTTGAAGCAGGTCGCCGTTTTCATCGAGAATAATTTTGAAACCTTCCGGCGTCAAACATGCGTACTTGCCGGTTGGCAATACTGTCAAAGATTGGCACGCGAATAAATGGGAGAGACGTTTTCCTTCTAAGTGACAAGTGCGTCCATCCTCAGTACTTATTTTAAAATAGGCATTGAGATAATGCACGGAAACCTGATTTTTAAAAAAATCTTCTTTGAGCCTAACGCACTTGTCGACGCCCAGGCTTTTTGAACTGATTAAACTGATACAAACTCCCAAAACCCCAAGCCAGATTTTCATAAAATCCTCATTTCTGTTGTGTTGGAATCATTTTGTTAAAGAGATCTTCGTTTCTTTTTATATTTTGAATTCTTTTTAAGACCTTGTTCGTAATAATCGATTTTTTATCTTCACAAACTGAGTCTAGCAAAGAAAGGGCGATCACTTCGCATGAAGCCATTTGTGCGGATCTTAAAGATACAAAGCTAGGGGTCAACCGCGCTTTCTGTACGTTCAAAGGGGTTTGGAATAAACTGATCACCTCGTTAGCTACATCGGAAAAAATCCCGGCAGTCTGATATACGCCATACAAGATCGAATTTGGTATTGCGAAAGCAACAGAAAAGGGATTATTGCCAAAAACACCATTGGGTACAATTGATTCTGGGCTGAAATACTTGTATTTTTCACTAAAGTACAAGCTAAAGTCTTTCAATTTATAAAGTTCCTCGTAGGTCACGGGCCGAGCAACATATTGTACGCTGGCCGTGCGTGCATATTGTTCCTGCCGGTCTTTCTGCGATTGAATCTCATATTTTATCTGACAGTTGTAAGACGCGCCGTTGATTGGGCCGCCGTGAACAATTTCGTAATTTGGTAAGGAAGCATGGATCTCTTTTACGCAGAAGTTAGTATCCGTATTTTGTAAGCCATCTATCTGAGCTAGGCTTTCAAAAAGATACACATTTTTTGATGGGTTTTGCTGAGCTAGACTCAATGTGCTTTGGGCCAAAATCAAACCCAAAACCAGCATACATTTCTTAGAATTTTTCATATCATTCTCCTTTTTTTAGTTGTTAAATCGTATGATTTAATTTTAATTTGATGACTGTATTTTTATCGTGAGTTTAGAGGCTCGCACGGGTTATCTGAAATCTCCCTGTAGGCCATGAGACAGGCGTGCCGGGCAGAGGTCTGTAGATCCTCTTGCAAAGTTTGCTTATTTTGCCTTTGTTGCTGAAAATATCTTTCTTCATTATCCGTTGATGATCCTTCCAATTCGGGGTAGGCCACCTCAGGTATTTCGTACCAGAAGCCACCATGTAACACTGATTTGTCTGCAAAATAAGACTTCTGGGCGCGCAGTTTTTTTCTTTGTCCTACATTCTGTGTAAAAGTGTAGGTCATACGCCGCACGCCACTTATCCCTGTGCGCGTGTTCAGATTTTTAGCGGAGAAAGAAACGTGGCAAATGTAGGCATCGCCGTAAGCTGTACTTTGAGCGACTTCGATATGAATGACAGGTGAAATCGCCTCGACGCAATAGAGAACATCTGCGATATTCGTAGTGGCCGATAAAATTTTAATCTGTAATATAGAGCCAGATTCGCTGTATGATTTGAGGTTGGCTCCTAAAGTTATAAATAAAAGCACAGTGATGATTTTCATAATTTTACCTTCCTTGGATGTGAAGATAGACGACTATGGTCCCAATTTACTAGTTAGAAAGAAAAAGATTCATGGCGACTGGAAGTGTAAAACTTTTAGCCGATTGGCATTTTAAATATTCTAGTTAAAGAAAGGCGCTCGAATTGACTCATATTAGATGTTCCCCAAATTAGGCAAAAATCAGCGAAAAAT
>JBMOJS010000110.1:0-8980 GCA_049315665.1 Pseudobdellovibrionaceae bacterium
TCTTCTTCTTCGTCACGAAGGTGGGCAGCCTCAATCAGCTCTACGTTCAAGGCTAAAGATTGTAACTCCTTAACCAAAACGTTGAAGGATTCTGGCAAGCCAGGCTCAAGAATATTTTCCCCTTTAACAATACTTTCGTACATGCGGGTTCTTCCTGCAACGTCATCCGACTTCACAGTTAAAAACTCTTGTAAAGAATAGGCTGCACCATAAGCTTCAATGGCCCAAACCTCCATCTCTCCTAGTCTTTGCCCACCAAACTGTGCTTTACCACCCAACGGCTGCTGAGAAACTAAAGAGTATGGTCCAATAGAACGAGCATGAATCTTTTCTTCAACCAAGTGATGCAGTTTCAACATATACATAATTCCAACAGTCACAGGATTTGTAAATGGCTCACCAGTACGACCATCAAATAAAACAGCTTGTCCTGTATTTGGAAGACTAGCTTTTTTAAGCATATTTTTCACATCAGCTTCACGAGCACCATCAAAAACCGGAGTACCTACATGGACGCCATGCTTCATAGTTTTTAAAATTTGTTTTAAAGACTCGTCATCAGATTTATCTACTTTTGCCGAAATATCCGTATCTTCGAATATCTGTTTTAAATCTTTTTTAGCAGATTCAGCATTAAAGTTTTCTAAATGTGCTGAAATTTGCTTACCCAAATTATGAGCAGCCCAACCCAAGTGGACTTCCAAAACCTGACCGATATTCATACGCGAAGGAACGCCCAAGGGATTTAAAACCATATCAACAGGAGTTCCATCGGCTAAATAAGGCATATCTTCCACTGGTAAAACTTTAGAAACAACACCTTTATTTCCGTGTCGGCCTGCAAATTTATCACCAACTTGCATTTTACGCTTAATCGCCACATAGACTTTAACCATTTTAATAACGCCAGGAGGTAGCTCATCACCCTTGCGCAAACGATCAATTTTCTCTTGAAAGATCATTTTCACAGCATCTAGTTGGTTACGAGCACCATCGACAATTTTATTCACTTGAAATTCAAGTTCTTGTTCCAAAGGAATATAGCTAAGTAATTCAAATGGAATAGTCTCTAGATCAGCCTGAGTGATATCCTGTCCTTTGGAAAGAAGTTTTTGACTACCATCCTCATTCAACAAAACACCCGTAGTTTTTTTGCCAATTAAAATTTCACGCAATTTGTTTACTGCATTATTTTTAATAACGTTTTGTTCGACAGATAAATCTTTTTCTAATTTTTTCTTTTTATCTTCAATAATTGCAGCCAATCGCTCATCACGATCAGCGCCTTCACGACTGTAAACTTGGGCATCAATGACTGTACCATAAACACCTGATGGGACTCTCAATGAAGTGTCTCGAACATCGCCGGCTTTTTCGCCGAAGATAGCTCTCAATAGTTTTTCTTCAGGAGAAAGTTGTGTTTCACCTTTGGGGGTCACTTTACCCACCAAAATATAGCCAGGTTTAACTTCTGCGCCGATGCGAATAATACCAGAAGCATCTAAGTCTTTAAGAGCTTCTTCGCCCACATTGGCGATATCACGAGTAATTTCTTCTTTACCTAATTTTGTATCACGAGCAATACATTCAAATTCTTCAATATGAATAGAAGTGTAAACATCGTCTTTCAAAAGACGCTCTGAAATCAAGATGGAATCCTCGAAGTTGTAACCCATCCAAGGAGTGAAGGCCACCAAGATATTTTGCCCCAAAGCCAACTCACCCAATTCTGTGGCAGGTCCATCGGCAATAATATCGCCTTTAGAAATACGATCCCCTGATTTCACAATGGGCTTTTGATTGAAACAAGTATTAGTATTGGTACGCTGATATTTTGTTAAATTATAAATATCCACGTTTGCACCAAGCTCGCCACCTTTTGCAAGTCGACGAACGACTATACGAGAAGCATCCACTTCAGCTACAATACCGTCATTCAAAGCTACCACTGAGGTGCCAGAGTCCCTAGCAACCAATCGCTCAACACCAGTTCCAACCAATGGCGCCCGAGAGCGCAACAAAGGAACAGCCTGACGTTGCATATTGGAACCCATCAAAGCCCTGTTCGCATCATCATGCTCTAAGAAAGGAATCAATGATGCAGCAATAGAGACCAACTGAGATGGTGACACGTCCATTAAACTGACTTTGGCTTTATCTACGATTTCGTACTCACCATCACGACGGGTGGTGGTTTTTTCTGTCTGAATTTCTTTATTTCCAGCATCATCCCTAGCCGCTTGAGCTATGTAATGACCGCTTTCTTCTAAGGCAGAGCGATATTTGATTTCTGAAGACACTTTACCATTTTCAACATTGCGGTAAGGCGTTTCAATAAATCCATAACTATTTATGCGAGCATAAGTAGCCAACGAAGAAATTAAACCGATGTTTGGTCCCTCTGGTGTTTCAATCGGACAAATTCGACCGTAGTGAGTGGGATGCACGTCACGCACTTCAAACCCAGCACGATCACGAGTTAAACCACCTGGACCCAAGGCTGACAAACGTCTTTTGTGAGTGATTTCAGAAAGGGGATTGGTTTGATCCATAAATTGAGACAACTGAGACGAACCAAAAAACTCCTTCACGACAGCATTCACTGGTTTAGCATTTACTAAATCGTGTGGCATCATTGTTTCAACATCTTGCAAAGACATTCTTTCACGAATGGCTCTTTCCATACGGACTAAACCAATTCGATATTGATTTTCAAGCAACTCACCCACAGATCGAACACGACGATTGCCTAAATGATCAATATCATCGATAACTCCACGACCATTTTTCAAGTCAATCAAAGTTTTTATTGTCGATAAAATATCTTTATGAGTCAAAGTTCTATGAGATGGAGGACATTCCTCCATTGAAATACTAAACTTATGATTGATTTTAATACGACCCACTTCAGAAAGATCATAGGTCTCAGGATCAAAAAAGAGTTTATTGAAAAAGTTAGTAGAAGCTTCTAAAGTTGGAGGCTCACCAGGACGCAATCTTTTGTAGATTTCAATCAAGGCCTCTTCTTTAGTGGATACTTTATCTACCAGAAGAGTATTTCTCAAAAATGGTCCAACGCTAAGACCATCAAAGAAAATCATATAAAAACGATCAATGCCCAATTCAATAGATTTTGTGATTAAAGAGGCATTCAATTCGGCATTGGCATCAGCTAAAATTTCTCCCGTTGATTCATCAATCAAAGGCTTAGCTAAAACTTTTCCCTCTAAATCTTGAGGTTGTACTTCCAATTCAGAGATATTGTATTCTTTAATTTTTTTAACAATAGCACGGGTAATACGCCGTCCCGCCTTAACTAAAACCTCACCCGATTTAGGATCGGCAATATCAACCAAGGCCCTTTGCCCTGACATTCTTTCAATATCTAATTTACGGTACAATTTATTTGCACGCACATAAACTTCATCCAAGTCATAGTAATATTCTAAAAGCTGCTCAGTGCTATAACCCAAAGCTTTTAAAAGAATAGTGACAGGAAATTTACGACGTCGATCAATTCGAACATGAATTAAATCTTTTTGGTCAAATTCAGAATCTAACCAAGAACCACGATAGGGAATAACTCGAGCTGAATAAATCAGCTTACCAGAGGCATTATTTTTTCCACCATCATGATCAAAAAACACACCCGGCGAACGATGTAACTGAGAAACAACAACCCGCTCAGTTCCATTAATAATAAAAGATCCATTGGCCGTCATTAGTGGGATTTCGCCCAAATAGACTTCTTGTTCTTTAACATCGCGAATGCTGCGAGCTTCAGTTTCTTCATCCACATCAAAAACGATCAGACGCAAAGTCACCTTAATGGGTGCTGCGAAAGTCATTCCCCGTTGACGACACTCATCCACATCATACTTAGCGGGCTCTAAAGTATAGCTAACAAACTCTAAGCTTGCTGTATTATTAAAGTCGCTGATTGGAAATACAGATTTAAAAACACCATTCAACCCAGCCTCTCCACGGCGATCCGGATCAGAATCTTTCTGCAAGAAACTTTCATAAGATCTTTTTTGCAGTTCAATCAAGTTAGGAATATCAATAACTTGTTTGTTTTTTGCAAATGACTTACGGACTCTTAAATTTGAAGCTGTAATTGGAGTTCTTTCCATCTATTCCCCTTAAAACATGACATTGCGTTGTCAATAAATAAAGGACAACCTTATTCAGGCTGCCCTTAACCAAAATACAGTAGGACTATTTAACTTGTACTTTTGCTCCAGCGGCTTCCAATGCTTTTTTGATTTTCTCAGCATCTTCTTTAGAAGCGCCTTCTTTAACAGCTTTATTACCAGCTTCAACCAAAGCTTTTGCTTCTGCCAAACCTAAGCCAGTCAATGCACGAACTTCTTTGATCACATTGATTTTATTAGCGCCAGCTTCGACCAAGATAACGTCAAAAGCTGTTTTTTCTTCAACAGGAGCAGCGCCACCAGCAGCTGCAACAGCTACAGGAGCCGCAGCAGAAACGCCCCATTTGTCTTCAAGAAGTTTAACCAATTCAGCAATTTCAAGTACGGTTTTACCAGAAAGTTCTTCTACCAATTGTTCATTTGTTAATGCCATTTTAAATTCCTCCAAAAAATTATTATTAAGATTGTTGTTCTGATTTAGCTTTTAATACACGCGCCAAACTGCTTGGAACTTCATTCAAAGTTCTGACAAGTTTAGAAGCTGGGGCACATAAAACACCCAACAACTGCGCACGCAATTGATCTTTCCCTGGCAAAGTAGCAAGAAATTTAATCTTGTTCTCGTCCAAGGGCTTACCATCCATAGCTCCAGTTTTTAGCTGGAACACTTCTATATCTTTTGCAAAACTAGAAAGTGTTTTTGCTGATGAGCTCACATCACCATAGGCAAATACGATGGCATTTGTTCCCCGTAAAGCGGGAGATAAAGCATCACCGATAGATGGGTGATCTTTAAGAGCCCTTTTAGCCAAAGTATTTCTAACGACTTTCATCTCTGACTCAACTGGATGTAAAGCTTTTCTCAACTGAGTGACTTGCTCTACTTTCATCCCTTTGAAATCAACGATAAAGGTCGCTTTTGCTTTGGCAAATTTTTGAGCTAAGGATTGTACCTGTTGCTCTTTGTCTGCTCTCGTAATCATTTAGCGAACCTCCTTTCATAGAATTCCTGCGACTCAGGGATTGGAGTTCTTGGATCTTATTCTCAGAACTTTTGCCCATCTCGGTAGGCCCCCAACTCACCAACATAGCAAACTGGGGATTAAATCTTACGAAACCTACTGTCTCTGACCGCAAATAATAAAAAATTACGAAACTGTATTCTGTACTTGGTTGGCATCCAACTTAATACCTGGACCCATCGTTGAAGACACAGCAATCGACCTCAAATAGATTCCTTTTGAAGAAGATGGCTTGGCTTTAATAATAGCACCCAAGAATGTTAAAAAATTCTCACGCAACTTCAATTCACCCATGGATTTCTTACCAATACCAGCATGTACAATACCTGCTTTATCCACGCGAAAATCAAGTTTACCTTTTTTTTCTGCACTGACAGCTTCACCCACATTCATGGTCACAGTACCTACTTTTGGATTTGGCATTAAACCACGAGGTCCAAGAATTTTAGCCACTTTAGATACAGTAGCCATCATGTCTGGTGTTGCAATAGCCTTGTCAAAATCCAACCAACCTTCTTGAATTTTTAGCACAAGATCGTCACCACCAACAAAGTCAGCACCCGCATTTTTTGCTTCAAGCTCTTTAGGGCCTTTGGCAAAAACAATCACTTTCACCGTCTTGCCAAGACCGTGTGGCAAAGAAATAGCTCCACGCACCTGCTGATCTGACTGCTTAGGATCAATACCTAGGCGTACAGCAACATCCACTGTTTCGTCGAATTTAGCCGGAGCCGTATCAACAACCAATTTAAATGCATCTTCAAAACCATATTTTTTTGTTCGATCTACTTTTTTAGCAGCATTAACATGTTTTTTACCCGACATAGCACACCACCTTATTCCTGTACTTCAAGGCCCATGCTTCGGGCAGTTCCAACAACTTGAGACATTCCAGATTCAACCTTGATACAGTTCAAATCAGGCAACTTTGTTGTTGCAATTTGCTTAATATCAGACAGCTTCACTTTACCCACTTTGTCTTTTTGTGGTTGCTTTGAACCTGACTGAATTTTAGTCACTTTTTTAAGCAGAGACGACACTGGCGGCGTCTTGGTGATGAATGTAAACGAACGGTCTTGAAAAACAGTGATGATGATCGGCACGATCGAATCACCCAAGCTCTGAGTACGAGCATTGAACTGTTTACAAAACTCCATTATGTTTACACCATGCTGTCCAAGTGCCGGTCCAACGGGAGGAGCTGGATTAGCTTTCCCTGCCGGTATCTGCAGTTTGATCATTCCTGTCACTTTTTTTGCCACGACCCACTCCTGCACGGTTTTCTTAAGTTCAAAAACTTAAGAGTTTTTAATCTTTACCCCCCTATGGGATAAAGTTTAGTTTTTTTCTACTTGCACAAAATCCAACTCCACAGGAGTAGGACGACCAAAGATACTAACCAAAACTTTAACTTTAGCTTTATCTTCGTTAATATCTTCCACAGTTCCATTAAAATTGCTGAACGGACCATCAACAACAGTGACAGTTTCGCCCACAGAAAATTTAATTTTATGTTTAGGCTTTTCAGCCAAACCAGCCATTTGCTGTGTCACACGCAATACTTCAGCCTCAGGCACTTCTGGAGGACGGGTTTTTCCACCAACAAAACCACCGACTTTAGAAGCACTCTTGACCAAATACCAAGTGTCTTCTGTTAAAACCATTTGAATAAAAATATACCCAGGGAAAAACTTTTTTGATTTGGTTTGTTTTTGCCCCTTTACCAGTTCTACTACGTTTTCAGAGGGGATAAGAATATCACCAAAAGAAGATTCGACCTTCGCAGAACGAATTTTTTCTTCAATAGCTTTTTTGGCAGTCAATTCACAGCCAGTCTGAACATTAACTATGTACCACTTTTTGTCCATGGCGCTTCCTTAATTGATAAGCTTAGAAATGATAAATCCAGAGAAAACATCAAACACACTCACAATAACACTAGAAATCAAAACCATAATGACCACAGATATTGTCATATTGGCAGTGTCTTTTCTATTGGGCCAAACCACTTTGCGGATTTCAGAAACTACTTCTTCACCCCAGATCAAAGTTTTTTTGTTGAATTGCAATACAGAAAATATCAGCACACCAATAAGAACTGGCAGAATATGCCGAACAAAATCAGAGTCTGCCAAACGAGCAACAACGCCAAAGGCTCCAGCAAAAGCTTTGATCAGCAAATGCAAAGTCAAAGCTATTAAAGCAGCTGCTATCGCAAAGCTGAGAGAAAGAATTTTGGAATTTGTGTTATTTGTAGTCATGTCGTCACTTCCAGTAATCTTTACTTCTTTAGAAACCTTAATAAAATAGGGATGAACCCATCGGGTTACTTCAATATTTACGCAAAGTCACTAATAAAAATAACATAATTTGAGAAAAATTGGCAGGGCTAGAGGGATTCGAACCCACAACCTAACGATTTGGAGTCGTTCGCTCTACCAATTAGAGCTACAGCCCTGTTGAAGATCCCCATAAAGACTTTAGGGGACCACCCAAACTGAGCGTCCCCTAAATTGATTTTCATCAATAACCTAAAAAATTACTCTACGATTTCTGTAACAACGCCCGCACCAACAGTGCGGCCGCCTTCACGAATCGCAAAACGCAATTCTTTTTCCATCGCAATTGGAGCAATCAATTCAATGCTCACTTCCACGCGATCGCCAGGCATAACCATCTCAGTCCCAGCTTTCAAAGTCACAACACCAGTCACGTCAGTTGTACGGAAGTAGAACTGAGGACGGTAGCCGTTGAAGAACGGAGTATGACGACCACCCTCTTCTTTAGTTAGAATATAAGCCTCAGCTTTGAATTTTTTGTGAGGTTTAATGCTGCCTGGTTTAGCCAAAACTTGACCACGCTCAACGTCTTCTTTTTTAGTACCACGAAGCAACAAACCGCAGTTGTCGCCCGCTTGACCTTCATCAAGAAGTTTACGGAACATCTCGATACCAGTGATTGTGGTTTTTTGAGTTGGACGGATACCGATGATTTCGATCTCCTCACCCACTTTGATAATTCCACGCTCAACACGGCCAGTCACAACAGTTCCACGACCAGAGATTGAGAAAACGTCTTCCACAGGCATCAAGAAAGTTTTTTCAACTGCACGAGCAGGAACTGGAATGTAAGCATCCACTTCTGCCATTAATTTTTTGATAGAAGGTTTACCCAATTCTGAGTTGTCGCCTTGAAGAGCTTTTAATGCAGAACCTTGAACTATTGGAATTTTATCACCAGGGAATTCGTATTTAGATAACAACTCACGAACTTCAAGCTCAACAAGCTCTAGAAGTTCTTTGTCATCAACCATGTCCACTTTGTTCATAAATACAACTAGAGCAGGAACACCCACTTGGCGAGCCAACAAGATGTGCTCACGAGTTTGTGGCATAGGCCCATCGGCCGCAGAAACAACCAAGATAGCGCCATCCATTTGCGCTGCGCCAGTGATCATGTTCTTCACATAATCGGCGTGACCGGGACAATCCACGTGAGCGTAGTGACGATTTTCAGTTTCGTACTCAACGTGAGTTGTAGAGATCGTGATACCACGCTCTCTTTCTTCAGGAGACTTATCAATCTGATCATAACTCATGGCTTGAGATTTACCTTCAAGAGCCAAAGTCGTAGTGATAGCTGCTGTTAATGTGGTTTTACCATGATCGACGTGACCAATAGTACCAATGTTGACGTGGGGTTTCGAACGATTAAATTTCTCTTTAGACATTTGTCCTCCTGAAGAGCTTGCTTAATAAAATATTTACCTAACTTTAAACTCACTTTTTAAAAAATAATCAACAT
>JBMOJS010000367.1:0-2022 GCA_049315665.1 Pseudobdellovibrionaceae bacterium
AAAAAAGATTTTGAAAATTTTTTTCAAAAAATCCGTAACACCTCCCCCTCAGATCAGGCTCCTATTGAGATTGACTCACTTTCCCCAGTCCATCAAAAGTTCATGCTCAACATGGCCGACATTGAAAAAAAGAGAATCAAAGACATCCTCTTGCCATGGGCACAGGTGGTGTCGGTTCAAAAGTCATCGTCCATGGAAGATGTTACACAGTTGGTTGTTAGCTCTGGCCACACAAGACTTCCGGTACAGGACAACGGCCATGTCGCTGGTCTTCTGCACACCAAGGAATTTATTGCCCTTAAAGAATCGGGTGAGTCCAATTGGAATCCTCTAATTCGATCTGTTCTGTTGATTCAACCGACAGATTCAGCTCTTGGTGTAATGCGATTGTTGCAAGATAAAAGGAATCACATGGCAGTGGTTGTATCGCCGCTAGGAGAGCGACTTGGTATCGTCACTTTGGAGGACATCCTCGAGGAAGTGGTGGGGGATATCTTTGACGAAGATGATGATCAGCGGGTTCAAAAAGTTTATGCCGCCAAGGTGAAGTCCAGAGTCATTCCAAATGAGTAATCAAAGCCGGTAAGTGATCTCTAAGAAATTACATAAAAAAATTCGGAACCAAGTACAAATCCTTCTGAATTTCATCAATCAAAAAATTCTATATTTGAACTTATTTCTGTTTTTACCGAATTCAAAATAAAACCACTTTGCAGCGCCTTTTCTGCAATGGTTTTTAACCGATCTGGGTTAGCAGCCCCATAAATTTTTATATTCAATAGACATTTCTTCATCACTGGCTTTTGCAAGCTATCCATATCCACAATCAATTCAGATTGCACAACTACCTCTTTGAATGAAACTTTGGATTTTTCTGCATAAACCTTAAATGTAGCCACAAAGCAATTGGTCAAAGCCTGGGCAAATAAATCTTCCGGCGACAGTCCCCCACCAGGGCCTTCAAATTCAGGCGGAATGGCGCAGGGGTTTGTTATATTTTGGCTTTCAATGGGCCATGGCGTTTGAATACCAAATAAGGATTTTGAATGGGTGTAAAATGACAGAGGATATTTAATCATAGATGGTCCTTTATTTAGCTAAGTTTTTCTTGATGTAAAAATAAATTTAAATAGTTGAAAATTCAAACAGCAATGAAAAATTTGACAAGATACAAGCTTGTACCCGTTTCAATTCATATTTATAGTAAGCTGAATAATCTATTAACCATTGGCAAAGGCTGTTCAGATTATGTTATCGAACAAACTTGAACTGGCATAGGAAAGTTATGAAATTATTTTTTCTACATTTGACTTGCTGTGCTTTTATGACTGGGCTGATTTGGATCATACAAATTTTGCATTACCCCACTTTTGAAAAAATACCTGAAAAAGATTTTTTAAACTTTCATAGTTGGCACAGCACAAAAATCACCTACTTGGTTGGGCCGGTAATGTTGCTAGAATTGGCCACGGCAATTTTATTATTTTGGCTAGGTACAAATAATAATTTGTATGCCTTAAATCTTATTTTACTTGTTTTAATTTGGCTAAGCACTTTTTTCTTAAGTGTTCCTTTACACAACAAGCTTACAAAAAACAAAAATGATCAGCATATAAAAAATCTAGTTCGAACCAATTGGCTGCGAACATCCTTGTGGAGCTTAAGACTTTTTATTTTGCTTTTGCTGTAGCAAGCCTGAAGTTGATTAACCCTCACTCAGGCAAAAGCTTTTGCAGCTGCTGACGGATCTCATCAGCGGAATGAGCCTGGGGAACTTCACGACGATCCAAGGTCAAACGTATTCCAGTGATCAACTTTTTTTCTAACTTCGAATTGATAGAATCTTGGATCTGTTCTTTTAAAAATTGCAACTGATGCAGCCAAGTGGAATGCTTCACCCACAGGTACAAAACACCATGATACAAGCCCACGGGTTCTGTATTTTCTGCAATCATGGGGCCTACATAATGGGGCCATTCGGCCCACAGTTTCCAGCGCACAAATTGGTCCGATAAAGGCGAC
>JBMOJS010000368.1:0-2019 GCA_049315665.1 Pseudobdellovibrionaceae bacterium
CGGCGATAATTGAGAGGGCGCGATCTAAAACAATTTCATAAACGTTATCAGGTGCCTTGATAGATCGAAAATCTCCATCGTGCATAACATAAGGACCAAAGCGGCCATTGTTAGCCAAAATTTCTTTACCTGAAACAGGATGAACACCTAGGACGCGAGGAAGGCTTAAATATTTTGTAGCATCTTCGACAGAAACCGCAGTGATGTCTTTGTCTTTTGGAATGCTAGCCATGCGAGGTTTTATTTTTTTACCTTTGGCGTCTTTGCCTCAAGCACCAAGTTGAACATAAGGACCAAAGCGACCAACTTTTACAAAAATATTTTCACCAGTTTCGACGTGCACACCAATCGGTTCATCTGGTTTAATTTCCACACCATCAATAGTCAAAGCCCCATCACATTCAGGAAACTTATTACAGCTTAAAAATTTACCACCACGACCTAATTTAATTTCCATACCATTTCCGCATTTTGGACATTTAAATTTATCATCAGCTTTTCCAAAACTTGTAGCTTTGTCTAATTTTTTCTTTTCATTAATTTCGGCCGTGAAAGGTGTATAAAAATCAGCCAAAGTTTTTTCGTAACTTCTTTTGCCTTCAGCAATTTCATCGAGTTCGTTTTCCATTTCGGCCGTGAAAGAATCGCTAATATATTGAGCAAAGTTTTGTTCCAAGAAAGAGGAAACCACATCACCAGTATCAGTTGGCATTAAGGTGCGACCATTTTTCTCAACATAACCACGATCAGCCAAAGTCTTCATAATCGATGCATAAGTAGAAGGACGACCGATTCCTCGCTTCTCTAATTCTTTAATCAAGCCGGCTTCGGTATAACGCTGGGGCGGAGTAGTTTGTTTAGCTTCGAGAATAACTTTTATCAAATTCAAAACATCACCAACAGAGACGGCGGGTAATTCAATATCTTCACCGCGAGAAGCAGGATCAGCCAATAACCAACCTGGATAAATGACGCGTGAGCCATTCACAGAAAAATTTGGCATTTCAAAATCGGTATTTTGTTTTTCGGCGCTTGTAATTTCGGCAGTGACTTTTGTACGCATAATTTTTGCATCAGTCATTTGAGAAGCAACAGCTCGAGCCCAGATTAATTCATAAACTTTTTTTTGTTCAATAGTATTACCGGCAGATTTTTTGGCAGGATTAGAAGGACGAATAGCTTCGTGAGCCTCTTGAGCATTTTTAGAATTAGCTTTGAAATTTTTTGAATCCAAATATTGTTCGCCGAATTCTTTTTTAACCACGGCCGCAATAGAAGCAATGGCGCCAGTGCTTAGGTTTGTGCTGTCTGTTCGCATATAGGTAATATGACCGGCTTCATATAATTTTTGAGCCATAGCCATAGTTTTTGAAGGACTGTAACCTAGGCGAGTGCTGGCGACTTGTTGCAAAGTAGAGGTAATGAAAGGTGGGCGAGTAGCGCGCTTGGCTTCTGTTTCTTTGATGTCGGCGATTTTCCATTTACCAGTTTCGGCGACTGCGACAATTTTGTCAGCTTCATCTTTTTTCTTTGGTTCAATTTCACAAGTGAATTGAATTTTTTCTTTTTTAGCAGTTTCAGTTAAAGCTTCGATTACGAAAAAATCTTCAGGAATGAAAGCTCGAATTTCACGTTCACGCTCCATTAAAATTCGCAGGGCAGGAGATTGGACGCGACCAGCAGATAAACCGTAGCGAACTTTTTGCCAAATGATGCCTGATAAATCGTAACCCACTAGACGATCAAGCACGCGACGAGCTTCTTGCGCTTGTTTTAATTCGTCATCAATTTTGCGAGGATGTTTAACGGCTTCACTAACGGCTTCGGCGGTAATTTCGTTAAAGGTTACACGCTTAGCATTTTTCAATCCCAAAACTTCTTTCAAGTGCCAAGCAATGGCTTCACCCTCACGGTCGGGGTCAGTCGCTAATAAAATCTCATCAGCGTTCTTAATTAGTTTTTTGATTTCAGCGATAACTTTTTCTTTGCCAGGAGTAACTTCATAGTGGGGCACAAAAC
>JBMOJS010000111.1:0-8904 GCA_049315665.1 Pseudobdellovibrionaceae bacterium
TAGTAGTTGAAAATACTAGATAAAATCAACTTTTGCACTTTACTTAGCATAAGTTTAATTTATAGTACTTATAACAAACGCGAACAACGGAGGTTCACAATGACAACAAAAACTACCCTAATTTCTTTAATCGCAAAAGCACTTGTTTTAGTTTCTTTGCTTTCTATTTCAGCTCAAGCCCATGCAGAGAAAACTTCAAAAGAAAAATTAACCAATCCTGTAGTACGCCCGGTTTTGATGTAGTACCAATTTTTCTGAATAGACTTGTGCCTACCAAACAATTGGTAAAGCCTACGTTGCAAGTTTTCATATAGGCTCTCACTTACGAGCCCTACAACATAGGCTGCGAATTCTAAAGGACCAGTAAGGTCCTTTTTTTATTTTTAGAGCCTCTCCTAAAACTCTCAAATCCTGCGTTGCAGCCTCCTTCGCTTCCTTGCAAAGCTGGTAGCACTAATCGCCAAGCGATTAGTAGGTACTATTCCTCAGTCGCTCAGTTGGCTGACGCCTTGACTTTAAGAGTTTTAGGAGAGGCTCATATTAGTAACTGCGTTGGATAGTCAGATACTTGGGGCTTTGCAGTCCTACAAACTCACCGGAGCACTAGAAGTTTCAGAAGTTTTGCGAGCACGCAAAATCTCTAATCCAGGCAAGCGGTCCCCTTGCAGATACTCAAGACTAGCACCACCACCCGTAGAAATATGGGTCATTTGTGCTGCATATCCAGAAAGCTTGGCCGCTGCTGCAGAATCCCCGCCTCCCACAATGGTCATGCCTTTGTTTTCTGCAATCACTTGGGCCACAGCAAAAGTTCCTTTAGAAAATGCTGGAGTTTCAAAAACCCCCATCGGGCCATTCCAAAAAATGGTTCCAGCTTCACTTAAAGCCACTGAATAATTTTTAATTGTTTGCGGACCAATATCCACAGCTAAGTAATTTTCAGGAATTTGCACATCTTTAGTGGTTTGAACATTCACAGTATCCGTTATTCCTAAAGTCACCATATGATCCACTGGCAATAATATTGTCTTATTACGAGCCTGAATTCTTTCTAACATTTCTTTGGCGTATTTTATTTTATCGGTTTCCACCAAAGATTTTCCCACGGCGTGTCCCTGGGCCTTTAAAAAAGTATAGGCCATGGCTCCGCCAATGATAAAACCATCAACAACATCAATCAGTTTTTCGATCACGGGAATTTTATCACTGACTTTAGATCCCCCTAAAACAGCCATGTATGGAGGTTTGGGATTGATCAATAATTGATCCAACATACGAATTTCTTTTTCAATCAAAAAACCAATACCTTTTTGTGTCATCAATTCTGGCAAGGCGTGAATACTAGCATGGGCCCTATGGCTGGCACCAAAGGCATCATTGATATAAATATCACAATAGCTAGCAATCGACTGGGCTAGCTCCAGGGAATTTTTTGTTTCACCGGGATCAAAGCGCAAGTTTTCTAAAAGTAAGATCTGGTTTTTTCGCAAATTCAACGTCAAAGATTTAGCGGCTTCAGACTGTGGCTCTTCCAATAAAATAACTTCCACAGTTTGACCAGCTGTACTTAAAAGCTCTGACAGTCGCTTGGCTACGGGCTCTAAAGAAAATTGATTGTCATCCGCAGATTTGGGTCGGCCTAAATGCGAGGCTAAAACTAATTTCGCCCCAGCTTCTCGTAAAAACTGTATAGTGGGAAGGCTTTCAACAATCCGTGTGTCATCCGTGATTTGCCCTTTGGATAAGGGCACGTTCAAATCCAAACGCAAAAAAACCACTTTGTCTTTTACAGCAAAATCACGAACTGTTTTGATACCTTTTAATCCCGACATGTTTAGACTCCCGCTTACAGTTTTTGGCCAATATATAAAGTCAAATCCACCATGCGGTGAGAAAATCCAGACTCATTGTCATACCATGAAAGTACTTTACCTAAACGTGTCCCTACTGCCATGGTGCTTTTTAAATCCACAATCGAGCTTAAAGGATTGCCATTGTAATCCACGCTAACCAATTCTTTTTGTTCAACACCCAATACACCTTTTAAAGGTCCCGCTGCCGCTGCAGATAAAGCTTCATTGATGGCTTTCACTGAAATATCTTTTTTGGTGTTAAAAGTAAAATCCACTAAGCTGACATTGGGGGTTGGCACTCGCACCGACAAGCCATCGATTTTGCCTTTCAATTCAGGCAAGACCAATCCAACGGCTTTAGCAGCCCCTGTTGTTGTCGGGATCATAGATACAGCTGCAGATCGCGCCCGGCGCAGATCACTGTGGGGAGCATCTAAAATTCTTTGATCGTTGGTGTAAGAATGCACAGTCAACATAGTACCACTTTCAATGCCAAAAGCTTCGTTCAAAACTTTAGCTAAAGGAGCCAAACAATTGGTGGTGCAAGAAGCATTTGAAATTACGTTATGCAAAGCTGGATCATAGGTCTCGTGATTGATACCCACAACCAAAGTTGTGTCAGCCCCATCTGCAGGTGCTGATACAATGACTTTTTTCGCCCCAGCAGTGATATGAGTTAAAAAATCTTCTTTTTTCTTAAATGCACCGGTGCATTCCAAAACAATATCCACACCCCAATCTTTCCAAGGGATTTCCGCAGGATTTTTAGATTTAGAAAAATGAATTTTTTTACCTTCAACAATTAAACTTTTTCCATCATGACTGACGTCTTTGTTGTAAATACCATGGGCAGAATCATATTTTAAAAGGTGTGCAACCCCATCAATATCATCCAAAGAGTTGATACCAACGATATCTAGTTTTTCAAAACCAGCACGAAATAAAATTCGACCGATACGTCCAAAGCCATTGATACCCACGCGCAATTTTGCCATTTTAGTCTCCTCTTTTTTTGCGGAGACCCTTTGTATATTACCATTTCATTTTTGCAAATAAGTTTTCAGCATTTTTGCGCGTCTGCTCGGCCAGCTGTTGTAGAGAAACCTCTTTGATCTCAGCCACTTTTTGTGCCGTGTGCACCACAAATGAAGGTGTATTTTTTTTGCCACGCATAGGGACTGGTGCTAAAAAGGGTGCATCCGTTTCAACATGCAAACGATCCAGTGGTATTTTTCGCACAACTTCCCTTAAGGCCTCTGCATTTTTAAAAGTCACAACTCCGCTGATGGAAATATTGTAACCCAAATCCAAGCAGGCCATGGCCAGTTTTTCAGTGCCCGTAAAACAGTGGATCAATCCAGTCACCTGCCCCTTGAACTCTTGCAAGATAGCAATGGTGTCGTCTTCAGCATCGCGGGTGTGAATTTCCACAGGCATGTGCAAGTCTGCTGCAATTTGTAATTGCCGACGAAAGGCCATTTGCTGTTCAGCCCTTGGCGACGATTCGTAAAAATAATCCAGCCCGATTTCACCAATTGCCACTACACGGGGATGGACTGCATTTTCACGAATAAACTTTTCCACATCGTCATTGTAGGTCACGCCCTCGTGAGGATGAATGCCCAAGGTGCAATATACATAAGGCTGATACTTTTCTGCCAAAGCCAACACCACGGGGTGATCGGCGGGCTCGGTGCCAATGGTAAAAATACGACGGACGCCTTGAGCCAAAGCACTGCGAATGGCTTCCTCGGGCCCTTCCTCCAATTTATCCAAGTGGGCATGAACATCAATCCATTCGATGGGTGCTGACATACAACTCCTCCAACATCAAAGTGCCGTCACGAAAAGCCTGTAGACCCTTTTCGATTTGTAAAAATCCCCAAGCTAGTTTTTGTAGAATGGGAATGGGTTTTAAGGCCAATTTCTGCAAATCCTCTTCTTGATCCGCATTCATAATCCAATTTTTTGCATCCATTTTTAAGGCCAAGCCCAAAGCATCACGCAAAAAACTTTGCACATGCACAGCAATTTGTAAGGCCTGCTTGCGATCTTTAAAAAAATCTCGCCAATCTGTTTGTGATAAAAAATCAGCGCCCTCTGCCAATTCTGACATAGACAAAATTAAAGCTAAAGCCTGATGCCTTGAATCTTGCAAAGAATCCTGCAGCAGCTCTTGTAACGATGAAAAACTGCCGCGGGCAGAACGCAACAACCACTCCTGCTTAGATAAATCCACCTCGTGCAAAGGGTGGGATAATTGACTAAAAATATATTTTTTCATTTCAGCTTCACCCAGAGCCTGAAAATGCATGGCCTGACATCTGGAGCGAATGGTTGGCAGCATTGCGGACAGGCTACTAGATAAAAGAAAAAAGTAAGTGTCTTTGGGGGGCTCCTCTAAAATTTTTAAAAGAGCATTGGCGGCTTGGGGATTTAAAAGTTGGGCTTCTTCAATAATGACTATTCGTGCCGCAGATATTTTTTGCAAACTTAAAAAATCAATCACTTGGTGAGCCTGATCAATCTTGATCTGTGTAGACTCTGGACTGATGACCAATAGACCTTCATGCTGGATTTTTTTTACTCGCAAACAGCTAGGGCAGACTCCACAAGCCGATTTTGTGTTTAAAATCTTTTCACACAATAAGCTTTGCGCTACGGCCAAGGCCACTTTTTTACGACCAATCCCTTGCCGTCCTACTAAGATGTAAGCCTGTCCTAATTTTTGCGTCAGCAAGGCCTGCTGCAGTTGTTGAATCTGTTTGGAGTGTCCGGCAATTTCAGTGAAAAAATTCATAACCACTTTCTGTTTTTCAATTCAGCCAACAGCTGCTGGGCTAAAACTGCAGGGCTATGATCAGCAGATAAAACCAACCATGAGTTAGGATTTTGCCCGGCTTGTTTTAGAAAAGACTCGCGCACCCGTTGATGAAAAGCTTCGGCTTCGGCTTCAATGCGGTCTTCTACTTCCTCAGTAAATTCTAATTGTCGTTGTTCACGGCGAGACTTCGCTGTAACCACAGAAAGATCCAGCAGCACTGTTAAATCGGGTTGTAAATCTTTAGCATGACCATCGCTGGTGGCGAATCGATTCAACCACTCCACATCCTGTTCTGATAAGTGACGGCCTCCCGCTTGAAAGGCCACCGAGCTGGCACTAAAACGATCACACAACACCCATTTTGTTTGCGCCAAGGCTGGTCGAATCACCTCAAAAACATGCTGAGCCCGACTGGCCTCATACATTAGAAGCTCAGCCTT
Organism: Pseudobdellovibrionaceae bacterium; assembly: GCA_049315665.1. Classification (GTDB taxonomy): domain Bacteria; phylum Bdellovibrionota; class Bdellovibrionia; order Bdellovibrionales; family Bdellovibrionaceae; genus JBMOJS01. Next base: position 5,118 of record JBMOJS010000111.1, read on the forward strand.
GGGACAGGGGGCAGGCTCTTTTTTTTGCAAAATTAACTGGCGTAAAGAATCCCCCAGCTGCGTCCCCCCGGGCTCGCGTGTACAAATAAAAGGTAGATTTTGACGCCGCAGTTCTTGTTCTAAAAAATTCAATAGGGAGCTTTTGCCAGAACCATCCAATCCCTCAAACACAATAAAAGCCACAAATCCCCCATGATTTTCTATACATCGCAATTATTGCGAGAGCCATAAGTATTTTAGTTCTTCTGTGGGCAAAGACAGCCTTAAATACTTTATGCAACCCCTACAAAAAGTTTTTGCAAGTCTTGATAAGAAGAGTGACACAGTCAATTCATCACTTTTATGCAAAAATTTGTTTTTGAAGTGAAAAATTCTGCTTTGCGCAAAATATCCTTTGCTGGACCTTAAATGCAGGATGGGGTAGGAACGTAGCATGACTACATTTTTTACTATTATTCATATTATTTTCGCTTTGCTTTTGATCATTTTGGTTTTGGTTCAAGACTCTAAAGGCAATGGGGCCTTAGGCATGGGTGGATCATCCAATTCCAATTCGTTTTTAGGGGCCACTGGCGCGCAAACCTTTGCTTCTAAATTGACTGTTTGGATCAGCATATTTTTTGCAGCTACGTGCTTAACTCTATCAGCCTTAACCTCACAAAGCAGCAAAAGCGTCTTGGATTCTTTACCTCTACCTGTCAAAGCAGTATCACCCTTGGCACCAACAGCCCCGGTGCCTGCAAGCAATGAAACAACAATTCCTGCGCCTGAAACTTCTACGCCTGCAAAAGCCCCTACTGAATCTAAACAGACTGACTAAAGCAATGAATATATTCAGCCAAGTTTTTAGCAAAAAGCATCTTTGGACTTGGTTTTTTTTAATTTCGGGACTTCTGTGTGTCGGTTTGTCCTTGTGGTGGTCCCTTAGCTACCAGCATTTAGTTCTAGAAAAAGATAAATTTTATCCGGGTTATGATTCTTCTTATGGAGAAAGGGATCGTGCAGATAAACCTTTGGATCAGGACGACCAGCCAACCAGCTACATTGAAAATATTTTGCGTGGGCAACGCCCTTTGTTTTTTAAATGCTACTCTCAACTTTTACAAAAAGGTCTATCGCAACGCGGGCAAGTGTCCTTAAGTTTTTTTATTGAAAAAAATGGTCGAGTCAAAAGCCCCTCTGTTTTAAGCTCTCAAATTCAAGATGTCACTTTTCAATCTTGTCTTGTAGAGGTTTTAAATCGCACCGAATTCAAAGGCTTCAAGGGCAATGAGTCTTTGCAGACTATCTATCCCCTACAATTCGAATAGCTTGAACCTATCCGAAAATTTAAAAATCCTGCGTAGCAGACGATCTACCCCCTACAATTCGAATAATACCAGTTCTACTAGCCAATCCAAAAACTCTTAAAGTCAAGGCGTCAGTCGACTGAGCGACTGAGGAATAGTACTTACTGATCGCTTGGCGATCAGTGCTAACAGCTTCGCAAGGAAGCGAAGGAGGCTGCAACGCAGGATTTAAGAGTTTTCGGATAAGCTAGCGGTAGTCGTGCAGATAATCAATATGCTCAGGCACCCAGGGCTCATGGGATCCTTCCATTTCAAAAACCACCCCATTGACCACCGTTTTTTCTTTCAATGCTTTGGCCGAAAAAACATAGTCCTGAGGCATAAATCCTTGGCTAATTAAAAAATCACACATCTTTTCAAAAAAGCTTTCACCAACGACCCCACGTCGTATCAGTTCATCAAAACTTTTTATAAGCTCTTCATTGGTGAAAGAATAATTATAAACCATATCTTGTATTATAGATTCAATAGCAGAAAGATCCAATCTTTGATCTTGCAATAAATCCAAAGCCACCTGAAAAGTATTGTAAGTGGGCCGAGTACGTCGACCAAACTTTAAATAATAATCAGGATCCGTATCAGTGGCTAAATTGATATAAATCTTTTGCACAGGATCAGAATCGGGCACTTGAGCTTGCAGATGTAAAATCACATCTGTTTGTTCGGATGTGACATTCAGCTTTTCTAAAATCAATCTTAATTCTTTGGTGCCGATACGCCTAGCACATATATCTGAGTAAAGATTATAAATCACAGCATCGCTTTCGCTATCATCCCCCCAGCAAATCTGTTGAATATTGTCTGGCAGGCGGGCTCTTAATTGCATCAAAGCTTGAATTTTAAATCCTACTTGATGCACCATCCGACGAAGCCGTTTAGGTGAAAGATTGGCGAAGTTGTCTTTATAAAAAGAACCAAAAGGACGAATGGAATCTAAAGAAAATTTTTCAGAAATACGCTCTTCCATCTGCGGGGGTGATGCCGTGATAAAATAAATCGGAAAGTTTTTTTGCATAAACTTCTTTTTACGAAAATCAGACAAAGATTGCAAAAGTGTATTGGTTCCAGGGATGTTTTTTTTATGAAAAGCCCGTTCCCACAAAGTTCTGAACAATGCCGCTATTGAATCAATTTTAGTATCTAGGTAAGTTTTATCTAAATCCCATATATAAACTTCATCCAATTTTTTTTCGACGTCGCTTGAGGTGTATGAAAAAAAACAAACATCCCCATTTATCTCGCATCGGCTGCGCCAATCTGCCATAATTTATTTTCTTTTCCTTTAAGCTACACCATATTATACTGCTATTTTAATATTTTTAACAGGCAATTCAATCCAATCTTCTTTTTCGGGAAAGTCTTTGGGCCTGGGCTCTGTTTGCTGCGTAAATTTCAAATACGCGGTTAAAGCGCAAATAAAAGATTCAAAAGCATGATAATTTTCAATCATCATCTGAAGATCCTGATCATAAATAAAACACCATTTTTGTTCCAATAAGGCTTGTAAAAATAAACGACGATCATTTTCACCGTGTACAGAATGGCGATGATTTTTCAACTGACTTTTCATTAGCCCCAACTGCAAGCCCAAGCGCCAAACTACGGCTGCAGGGCTGATTTCGGCAAAAGCCAAGCCCAAACGTTTTTGCAAAAATTGAACTCTTGCTAGTAGCGGAGCACTATTAGCCCCCATAGCATGCGGTAGAATAAAGCTTTGCTCCAGTTCATGCATAAAGTATTGTTCAACACTTCTTTGCGTATATGGCGTAAATATTTTTTTCGGTTTTTTACCTTTGGAATTTTTTTTAAAATTCTTCCACATCCAAACAATATGACTTTCTTTGCAATCCTCGTAACCTGGGCACTGTAACTGACAGGTCAAACACAAAGGAAAGTTTACAGCGTTGTCTACCGCAATGATCTCGGGTTTTATTTGTTTTAATAAATCAAAAATTTTTAAGTCTGCCGAAGACTGATCATCCCCTTTGATTTTATCAAAAATCTTTGAAAGAAATATTTTTTTATGTTCGGGAAAGTACTCTAATACCGATAAAAAATTACGGTCTGCTTTACCACCAGTCACACTTATTCCTACAAAACCAAAAGATCCTGATTTTTTTTGATGATGTTCATCAGTATTCTTTTTATTAGACTTAGAAGAAGTGGCTTTAGAAATCCCAGCAACTTCTATGGGATCCCTTTTTTTTCGCCCTAAAGGGGTCCTACCGGTTTTGCTTTTAGAACTTGAAAGCCGTTTTTTTGGCATGCTTGGGCCACACTTTCTTGATTTTGGGGTTTGACCCACAACAAAACGCAACCACCCCCACCTGCTCCACAAATTTTAACAGCATCTGCGCCAGACTGCAACGCCACACTGGAAAGTTTTTCTATCTCTGGCGAAGAAAACTCGGGTGCTAAGCGCACACGGGCTGAATACT
>JBMOJS010000369.1:0-1996 GCA_049315665.1 Pseudobdellovibrionaceae bacterium
GTGTCGCCCTCTTGTTCCAGTTGCCAGAACGCTGATTTAATAATGCGCCCGTTTGGAAAAATGCGCACCATGTGACCGGGTTCAACGCGATGGATGCCTGTGTATAGCGTGTTGTCCGTGTAATGATGGACATCTCCAAATAAATGACTTACTTCTGAATCAAGTAACGCGGGTGCTTTGGGTAGTTGGCGGATTATGTCTGGAATGGTGTCGCCAAAAATAAGCTGGCCTGACTGATATCGGTAATATAACGGGCGAAGACCTAAGTGGTCGCGAACGAGCAGGCATTCGCCTGTGGATGTATTTTCAACGACCTGAGCAAACGGATGGAATGCTGCGCGGTAACATGCAGGACTCAACCCGCTTTCAAACGATGCAATGGGTATGATTTCATTGGGCGAGGAGCTATAAACCGTACTCTGCGGATTAAGTGCGGCACGATAAAAATGACTGGCATTCACCAAGATAGGCCTCTTGGAATCTAGCTGCATCACGCTAAGATTCTAATAAGCCGTTATTGTTTTCGGGAACATTGGCACTCCCGCTCTCTATATCGTATTCCTCAAGACGTGTTAGCGTAGGAGGCTGATACACCAATCGAGGCTTTTCTGATTCTAGAATGGGTTTATTGCTGTCATGCACGTTTGGATTAGTCATGGCAGCACCTACTTGGTGTGAAAGTGAAGTTCAGGGCTGCAATGAGGGGCATTAAATAAGAGGTAAAGCTTGGAAAATAATTTGAGAAAACTACACTGGCTGGCTGGCTGGCTGGCTGGCTGGCTAGCTGGCTGGCTGGCTGAAAGTGTCGCTTGAGCTCGTCATCTTAGCAACACTTAATCGCGCACGAATATCGTGCTTCATTTTATTAAAATACATACTGCGTCCTTATCAGCTTTTTCAATACATCCATCATACAAGGCCATGTGGCAATAAGGCAAATTTTACTGGAATTTTTACGATGAACGTGCCAACATTGAAAAGTTCATTGTAAAATTCAAAATTACTTCAAAAAAACATTCACTCCATCATCGCCTCAATCATTTCGCGACAGCGACTAAGTTACCTTGATTAGGGTATGGGTATAGGAGTTTTAAAGGCCCTATTCCCTAATTTCCGAAAGTACCAAGATCAAAAAACAGCCAAAACGAACTCTCAATCAACCACGCCTACCTGCGTTTTATCGTCATCCAACCCTGCCGCGTGAAAAATCGTCCAGATCCACCGGGTAAGATTGATTTTTATGTGCGATTTAACCAGGGATGACCGATACCCCCCTTACTGCGGGGCTTATTTCAAATGCTTTGGCTTTTAAAGCATCGAAAGCAATGCACGCCTTGGACCGAATTGGCACCCCTGAAGACATTGCTCGCGCCATTGTTTTTCTTTTAGATCCTAAAAATAATTGGATTACTGGACAAGTATTAGCTGTCGATGGAGGGTTAAGTAAAGTACGTCCTAAAATGAAACTTTAATAGGCAATACCCCATTATGGATAAAATAGCCTTTATCTTTTCCAAGTTGCATATATATTTATATTTAGTATTAATAGCCTGAAGTGAATATCAATTGATAAAAATAAAATACTCCTTTCAAGTCCGGGCAACACAAGGATTGAGCCTTTAATCTTGTTTAAAGTAGGTTGTCTTTGTCGACCATTAGGCTGTATTTTTTTAGCTATTTTGGAGATACTCACGGTCATGAAAAAACATTAAGAATTTCTATTTTAATTATCACCATATCAACTTTATTGGTTAGTTTTATTCCGTCCTATAAAGCGTTAGGGTTCAGTTTCCCAAAAACTATTCAACTTGGTTCGTTTGATACAAGGTTGATCTATAATTTTCAGAATGTTGAAGCTGCCTATAAAGACAGCTTCAATTCTATATTATTTTTTAGGAGGCATAATAACCTGATTGATGACATGAATAACACCATTAGATGCTTTTATGTCTGCTTTAACGACTTCCGCATCATTAACAAATACTTTTCCATCTTT
>JBMOJS010000112.1:0-8800 GCA_049315665.1 Pseudobdellovibrionaceae bacterium
CCTATTTATTTTTTAAAAATCTGATCCACAATTTTGCGGCGGTAAGAAAAAATCTGGCTCACATCTTTTTTAACCAGCCAGCCAGCTGCCAGCCAGCCCAGATAGCCCAAGGGGGCTTTGTAGCGCACGCGATCGGTCATCAAAGTGCCGCCAGCTAAATTTTTAAATTCATGAGTGTGATGCCACAATGAATAAGGCCCCTTAAGTTGAGTGTCGACAAATTTAAACGGCGGTTGCCACTGGTCAATCAAAGTGCGCCAGCCTGCAGGTACACCGTGAATTTTCAGTCGATAATCTATCAAGGTGCCCTGACCAATTTCTGGCGTCGACATATTTTTGATTTTAAAATTCAAAGTGTCCGGAGTGATTTTTTCTAAGTTTTGGGCCTCGCTAAAAAAGGGAAACACTTTTTCTGGCGTGGCTGGTACAAATTGTTCGGCATAAAAAACATCTTCGCCTTTACTGGCTTCGGCCAATAAATCATCCAAAGCACTTTGCAAGTCTTTAAAACGAAACGCAAAGCCCAGATTTAAAGCCGCTGTGGGTTTGATGTTTTGCGAGGCGGTCAAGACCACTGCCATTTCACCAAATAAAATTTTTAGAACAAAAGTAGGAATATTTGGCAGCAAAGGGCGGTGTAAAATTTTAGCTAATGTTTTGGAAAAATCCAAATTACTAACGGGTTTTTCAGCCACCGCATTGATAGCCCCTTGGGCCGATGGATTCTCTAATGCAAAAATAAACAACTGAACCAAATCATCGATATGTATCCAGCTCATTTTTTGTTGGCCAGAGGCCAAGGCCGCACCTATACCAGCCCGAAAGGGCCATAGCATTTTTTCTAAGGCGCCGCCAGATCTAGCTAAAACAACTCCGGTGCGCATATACACAGTGCGCACGCCAGAAAACCCCGATCGCGCGTGGATTTTTTCTGCTTCGGCTTCCCACTGTTTGCAAACTTCAGCTAAAAACCCTGGGCCCGTGGACGAAGACTCTGTCAGTTCTTCGTCCCCACGGTCGCCGTAAATACCAATGGCCGAGCTTGATATAAAAACCGACGGGGCCGCAGACAGACTTTGCAGCAAATGCCTGGTTCCTAAAACCCTGGATTCTAAAATGGATTTTTTTTGTTCTGCAGTCCAACGACCTTCTGCCACCGAAGTTCCAGCCAGATGAATCACTGCATCTACTGCGGGTAACAGCAGCGGTGATTTTTCTAAATCACCTTCAATCACTTCACAGGGAAAAGGTAAAACCAATTTGGCTTTTTCTGCCGATCTAGAAATCACCACCAGCTGGTGATCTTTAAGAGCCAAAGCTTTGCCCAGCTCTTTGCCAATCAGGCCCGTGGCGCCGGTGATTAATATTTTCATTTTAAACCTCACTTTATTTCTTTTTAAGTACTGCTGAAAAAGCCTTCAAGGCGCGATCACGACCCGCTGTGTGTTCAATCATGGGCGCTGGGTATTGGCTGGTTTGGTATTCAGGCACCCATTTTTTAATATACACATGATCAGGATCAAATTTTTCTGTTTGCGCTGTCGGATTAAACACCCGAAAGTAGGGGGCGGCATCACAACCTGTGCCCGCCGCCCACTGCCAGTTGCCATTGTTGGCTGCTAAATCATAGTCCAAAAGTTTTTTAGCAAAGTAGCGTTCACCTTCAAGCCAGTGAATCAATAAATGTTTACATAAAAAACTGGCCACGATCATGCGAACGCGGTTGTGCATATGCCCTGTTTCATTCAACTCACGCATTCCGGCGTCGACAATGGGGTAACCGGTTTCGCCCTGACTCCAACGCCTAAAATCTTCGGGAGAGTTTCGCCATGCTATTTTATCGTAGTCAGGGCGAAAGCTTTTAGTTTGTACATGGGGAAAGTGCCATAAGATTTGCATAAAAAAATCGCGCCAGATCAGTTCGCTCAGCCACACGTCAGAATACTTTTGACCTTCGCGGGCCAGCTCGCGAATACTGACGGTGCCAAAACGCAAATGCAAACCCAAGCGCGAGGTGCCGGCTGTGAGTCCCGGAAAATCCCTTTGGGCGGCGTAATTTTTTAATAAACTATGCTGCACCACAATGGGTGGAAAACTAAAATTGAGAGTGCGAAAATTCATAGATTCTAAGCTTGGAAAAAGCGTTGCTGCTGTTTTATTCAGACTGTGCAAATACAAATCCACGGGGTAAGATTTTAAATAAAATTTATTTATATTTGCTAAGACCTTTTTTTTGTAGGGAGTGTAAATCGTGTAAGGAGTTTTATCATCCTTAGTGATTTCTGATTTTTCAAACAGGGTTTGATCTTTAAAGCTTAAAAACTCACAGCCGTGGCCCAAGCACAGCTCAGACACCTGCTGATCGCGCTGGCGAGCGTAGGGTTCATAATCATGGTTGGTGTAGATTTTTTTAACGGCATGTTTTAGCAAGAGCTGCTGAAACACCTCTAGGGGAGTACCATAAAACACCCAAAGATCTGAACCCAATTCTTGCAATGATTTTTTGAGTTCTTGCAAAGTTTGATGAATAAACTGCACCCGAAGGTCAGAGGGGTTGTCTAGGCGATCTAAGATGTTTTTGTCGAAAATAAACATCGGCTGCACTTTCGACCCCAGTGAAACGCTCTCTTTCAAGGCATGGTATAGCCCGGCATTGTCCTGCAAGCGCAGGTCCCTTCTGTACCAAAATAAAACCAAGTCTGGGGTTTTTATGCCATTTTGCATTTTCATCATTTATAAGTTTAATGAAGATTGAACTTAAGGTAAATTAATAAGATCAATTTATGGCTAAAGACAAAAAAGTATCTTCTCATATTGACGCGCCCCCAGTAAAAAACAATCTTCCCCCGACGGCGGAGGAGCCGGCTGAATTTGGTTTGGACCGTATCAAATCCTCGGTTTTCTCTAGGGGTATGTCCATGGCCAAACTCACTCTGCAGGCCGGTGCCCAGTTGGCGGGCCAGGGCTTAGCACAAGCTTTATCAGGCAAAAAAACATCCGGCACAGAGGCCGATCACAAAAAATGGGATCAGTTTTTAAAGGCTCAGGCGGCCAATATAAGTAATGAGCTAGGACAACTCAAAGGCGGCTTGATGAAGGCCGGGCAGATGCTGTCTATGTATGGCGAGCATTTTTTGCCGCCCGAGGCCAATCAATTTTTAAAAACTCTACAGTCAGATTCGCAGCCTTTAAAATGGTCGGCCATACAGCCTTTTTTGAAAAAATATTTAAGTGAAGATCAATTAAATCTGTTGGATATTCAAACCCAGGCTTTGGCTTCGGCTTCAATGGGCCAGGTGCATCGGGCTACAATAAAGAGCACCGGTGAGCAGATTGTTTTAAAGATTCAGTACCCTGATGTGGATAAGGCTATAGACAGTGATTTGAAAGCCATTCGTTCTTTGATGAATTTGCTGAAATTGCTTCCACGAGATGTCAACATGGACCCGGTGTTTGCAGAAGTTCGTGATATGTTGTTGCAAGAAACCGATTATCAGCAAGAAGCCGAACGCACCCAAGAATTTTACGAAAAAGTACAGGGGGATGCGCGCTTTATTGTACCTAAGGTTTATCCAGAATTTTCTAACAAAAAAGTACTAGCCACTTCCTATGAACATGGCCTGCGGGCTGACGATACTTTGGTACAAAAGCTGTCGCAAGAACGACGCAATCGCTTGGCGGGACACTTTTTAGATTTGTATTTTAAAGAGCTTTTTTTGTGGAAGCTGATTCAAACCGATCCTCACAGTGGCAACTACAAAATCCGCTTGAGCGAAAGTGGCGAAGATCAAATTATTCTTTTGGATTTTGGCGCTACACGATCTTACGGCGATGAGTTTTTAAATTCCTACCATGGTATGGTTAAAGGTTCTTTGTTTAACGATAAGTCTTTATTTATAAAATCGGCCCAGGATTTAAAATTTATTCGTGAAGGGGATGACCCTGAATTGGTGCGTATTTTTGAAGAATTTTGTTTTGAAACAGTAGAGCCCTTTATTGCCCCTGAAGATCCACGCAACAATCACAACCAAATTGATGCTGATGGTTGCTACGATTGGAAGAATACCGATCTGCCCATGCGCTTGAAAGAAAAAGTGGTGCAGATCTTGCGCAATTTTGAATGGCGAACGCCCCCTCGCGAGATTTTATTTTTAGATCGCAAAACCGGTGGCGTTTTTATTTTTCTATCGATGTTGCGGGCCAAAATCAATGGACGATCTTGGATTTTGCCTTATCTGCAGAAATAGTTGAATCTTCGTCGTCATGGCTATGATCATGATCGCAGTGCTCGTGATCATGGTGATCATCTGCCGGGTCTTGGACACCCAGTAGATCTTCTTCATCCACTTCGCCTTGAACCAGGCCACTGTGACCGGCCTCACCCAACAGCCGATTGGCTTCATCTTCTAGACGGGAATTGACGGTGGTGAATTGCACAAAAACCTCATGGTTTTTAAACTGCAAGGGCTTCCAGGTGTAAGGCAAATCGACTTCGTCTTCTTCATCCTTTTTAGTAAAATACTCCTGCATCATGCTAGCGGCTGTGTCGATGCACAGATGAATGGATTCCATGGCCTGGTCCTTGTCGGCCAAATATTCCACAGAGGTCTCGAAATTGGGCTGCACCAAACGATCGGCCTCTAAAAAACCAACGCGCAGCAAAATTTCCTGAGGATAAATGCGTCCTTCGACCAAAACTTGGGCTTTTTGCAGTTGCTGTGAAAAATTTTCTTGAAACACATCTTGAATTTGCGTGGCAAACTCTTGCGGGAAGGGGGTCCACTTTTTAGACGACAGTAAACGAGGGGTCATGATTGCTCCTGTAAAATTTGACACTGTAAGCTGGAGACTCTATAACCCAAAAGAATCTTTTGAATCAAGGGAACAAATGACGTTGGATCGAAGTGTTTATATATCAACTTATGGCTGCCAAATGAACGTGAATGACACCGAACGGATGTATTCTTTATTGGAAATGTCTAACTTTCGGGCTGTGAATTCTGCGGACCAGGCTTCGGTGATTATTATCAATGCCTGCAGTATTCGTGAAAAACCGGTGCACAAAGTGTACTCTGAAGTGGGCACTTACCGTAAGTTGAAAGAAAAAAATCCTTTGCTAAAAATTGGCGTTGGTGGCTGCGTGGGCCAGCAAGAAAAAGACAAGTTGATGAAAAACCATCCCTTGATTGATTTTGTGTTTGGTACCGACACCATTGATCAATTGCCCGAACTGGTGAATCAGGTTTTTTTAAAAGATGAAAAATTAGTGCGAGCCAACTTTGAACACCGATCCCCTTACCATGTAGAAACTTTGGTGCGGGCCCCGGGTGTGGCCACTTTTGTGAACATCACCAAAGGCTGTGATAATTTTTGTTCTTTTTGTGTAGTGCCTTACACCCGCGGTCGTGAAAAAAGCCGACCCTTAGCGCATATTTTGACGGATATTCAAACTCTCACCCAACGGGGAGTCAAAGAAGTCACTTTGCTAGGGCAAAATGTGAACTCTTATGAAAGTGAAGATGGATCAGATTTTGCCGATCTGTTAAATACTTTGGCAGAAAAAACAGATTTGCAGCGCATTCGTTTTGTGACTTCGCACCCCAAAGATTTTGATCAAAAATTGGTGGATGTGATTCATCGCAATTACCCTAAGGTGTGTGAGTACATTCATTTGCCTTTTCAAAGTGGCAACACCGAAGTTTTGCGCCGTATGAATCGCGGTTACAGCCGTGAAGAGTATTTAGAAAAAATCAGCATGATCAAAAAGGCCATTCCCAATGTGGTTTTATCCACCGATATAATTGTGGGTTTTCCTGGTGAAACTGAAGAGCAGTTTGCAGATACGATGTCGCTGGTGCAGACTGTTGGTTTTGAAACTATTTTTGCTTTTAAATACTCGCCACGACCTTTCACCAAAGCCGCCCAGTTTACGGATCAAGTGGATGAAAGTGTTAAATCAGAACGTCTACAAAGATTGTTTGATATGCACAATAAAATGGCCTTTGATATGGTGAAAACTTACGAAGGACAAATCTTGGATGTATTGGTTGAAAAAAATGATCATGGAAAACTTGTAGGTCGCAGTTCACAAAACAAGTTGGTTTATTTTATAGCCGCGGATTCTGCGACTGCGGATCAGCAGGTGGGAAAAATGCTACCGGTTAGAATTTTACAAGCGGCCCCTGCGGTATTGAGAGGCGAACAGGTGATGTTATCGTGAAAATGGAGTTTGTATTTAATCCGTCGACTCAAGAAGAAGAAGCTTTTGTCCCAGAAGACCTGGTGCGCTTGATGCCTTTTGGGGTGACTTTGTCTACAGAACTGCATCGGCCTTTTTTGATTTTAAAAGATGAAAAACATGAACACACTTTGCCCGTGGCCATGAATTCTTTAGAAGCCGGGGTGACTTTATCCCAAGCCAATAAAGCGGCAGCGCCAGTGACTCCCCATAAATTCACCGAAGTGCTTTTACAAAGTTTGAATATGCAAATTTCCCAGTGTGTGTTTGTTGAAGTCAAAGGCTCACACCAATATGTGCGTCTGTTTATGCATGGTCATGCCACAGTGCCATCTTTCAAAATGAAAGCTGAAGAGGCCATGTCTTTGTGCTTGCATTTGGGGACTCCTATTTTTGCCACTAAAAAAATCATGGGCCAAAGCCAGGTGCTGATGGCTGAACTGGATTCTTTGGTCAAGGGTGTTGTGGAAAGCCCGATGATTTTTGATCGTAAACATCACTACGTGATGTGATTGAATTCTATTATTCAAACGCATTTTTCTAAGTCTGCTTTTCCGGTCTGCTTAGCACCCATGGTGGGATTATCCCACGTGGCTTTGCGGATGTTATTGCGTGAATACATGCCGGTCGGCAGTGAAACCTTTTGGCCCACAGAAATGTTGAACTCCCGCCGCTTGCCTTTTGAAAATCTACAGACCACGGCTGAGACTTTGCGTGATCCCAGCGAAACTTATTTGGTTCCGCAAATTTTAGGCAACGAAGAAAAAGCCATTGCCGCCAGTGTACTGCGTTTAGAAAATGAATGGGGCGCTGCTGGCATTGATATCAATATGGGCTGTCCAGTGCAAAAGGCTTTAAGACACAATTATGGTGTGGCCCTGATGGGGGACGCCAAGTACGCGGCTGAAGTGGTGCGAATGACCGTGCGAAACACCGGCCTGCCAGTGAGTGTGAAGTTGCGGGCTTTAGCATCGCCAGGGGCTGTAACTTCAGATATGAAACTTCGCTCTGATGCAACTTTTCAACCTGGTGTTGAATGTGAGGATGGCCAAGGGCCTATTCAGGACAATTCATTTTTAATGGATTTTATTGGCGGCTTGCAGTCAGCAGGTGCCGCTTGGATCACCTTGCATCCGCGTACGGCAGAACAAAAACGCCGTGGCAGTGCCGATTGGTCACAGATTTTACAAATCAAAAAACAAATAAATATTCCGGTGGTGGGGAATGGTGATGTGCAAACCAGCGCCGATGTTTTTCAAATGTTGCAAGACACGGGTTGTGACAAGGTCATGGTGGGTAGAGCCTTGGCCGCCAGGCCTTGGTTATTGTGGCAGGTGGGCGAGTCCCTGGGTTTGCCGCCGCCAGTGGTGTGCGGAGGTGGTGTGGTTGGCTTGAACGCATTACCGCGCGCGGCTTTGAGGGCGCCTAGAGCGCCGCAAACCCCCGAAGAAGAAGGTCAAGAGTACGGGCGCTGTTTGTTGCGTTTGATAGATCTGTGTGAATATTATTTTGTGAAAGTTTTAGGCTTACCCCATGAAGATTTAGCCTTAAGAAAATTACGTTTTTATGTGCGCATGACCAGCCCCTGGTTGGATTTTGGTCAAAGCGTGATTGGAGTCTGTCACAAAAGTCAAAGTTTACAACAAATGCGCGACGGTGTTTTTCAGCTTTTTCAAAATCCCATCTGTATGTATCCCAAGACCGAATTGCGCCAGTGATGGGGTCTTGCTAGAAAGCTTCTGCTCCGGCGGGAATTTGCTTTTATCTTTGAACCGGTGACCTACATAGAAGTAAAAAAATTTTGACTAATAAAAATCCAGGTAAGATGGGTTTCAGATGGAAGTGGTGCCGCAGCAAAAAAGCGTATTATACATCATTTGTTTACAGCACTTGGCATCTATAAAAAATTAATAAATAATAAATATGTCAAAATTAATTCTTGACACTAAAACGATGCATTTAAAATTGTTTATGTGACTTGAAAAAATCTAGCACGTCAAGCTTGGTGCGGCCTAGAAAAAAGCCTCTGCAATGGGCTTTTACGACGATTCATCGTGGTGTTTGGGGCCTTATAAATTCATATTCGCTCTTTCAAAAAACCCTAAAAATGGCGTCTGAAAACCTGTGGTAGTTTGTTTTTAATTCAGAAATTGAATTCAACTTGATTGAATGAAGTTCAAAATAGGACTGATTCAAGCGAAGTGAATTTGAATATTACAAAAAACTACGGAGGCCTACTTATGCATTCATCTTATACAGTCAACACCACAATTCCTTTAGCTTTGCAAAATCTAGCCAGCGAAGCCTTGCATAGCAAACTGCTGGAACTCACTTCCCGCGAACGAAAATTAACCACCCATATTTTATGGCACCTGGCTGAAGTGGATCGTCGTAAGCTTTATTTGCAAATGGCGTTCCCCAGCTTTTTTGAATATATGGTGACAGGTTTGGGCTATGCCCCGGCCAGCGCGCAAAGGCGCATAGACGCAGCCCGGTTGTTGGCACAATTGCCGCAAACAGAATCTATGCAGGTAGCGCAAAAAATTGAAGCTGGGGATTTAA
>JBMOJS010000113.1:0-8796 GCA_049315665.1 Pseudobdellovibrionaceae bacterium
TTCACAATCAGGCACTTTTGTAAATGAAACACAAATTCAAGAAGCACTTTTGCAGCACGGAGATTTGATCCGCATTGGAACAAATGAATTTATTTTCAATCTTCATGGCGAACAACAAGAGCGTTTTACCCTGAGCAGCCGCAATGAAGTTTGGCATGAAGAGCTACAAACCTTAGCCAATGTTGCCAAAACAGATTTTCCCGTTTTACTTCTAGGCCCATCCGGAACTGGTAAAGATATTATTGCTCAAAATCTACACAACCAAAGTTTAAGAAAAAATGGCCCTTTTGTCAGCGTCAACTGCGGGGCTCTGACTGAAACCTTGATTGAAAGCGAACTTTTTGGACATATCAAAGGAAGTTTTACTGGCGCCATCAATGATCGCAAAGGGGCCTTTGAAGCTGCTCGGGGAGGCACTTTATTTCTAGATGAAATCGGAGACCTGCCCTACGCTTTGCAATCCAAACTGCTTCGAGCATTAGAAAACAATGAGATTCGTCCCGTAGGTTCCGATCGAACCGTCAACACTGACGTCAGAATTATTGCGGCCACACATCAAAATTTAAATCATAAAATTGAAGAAGGGGCTTTTCGTTCAGATTTGTACTTTCGTTTAAATGTTGTGGCCGTGACTCCACCGGCCCTGATTCATCGCATGGAGGATTTTGAGGACTTGCTGTTTACCTTTGCCAGACAAATGAAGGTGCGCTTTTCGCACAATTCAATTTTAAAACTAAAAAAATATTCTTGGCCGGGCAATATTCGCGAGTTGAAAAATTTAGTTTCCAGGGCCAGCGCTTTTTATCCCCGCCAATACATCACTGATATCATGATTGATAGGCTTTTGCACCGTCAATTGTCAGCAACAGAAATCAACAATTTAAACCAACCGGCGATGCCCGTGATCAAAGAGATCGAAAAACAAATGATTATTAAACGGCTACAGGCCAACAGCGGCAATCAACGAAGAACGGCGCAAGACCTAGGAATGCCCAAAAGCACCCTGCATGATCGACTTAAATACTACAGTATTGATCCCAACAATTTTAAGGTTTAAGCACAACCGTTTTAATTAAAACTCGTCGCACTTGACCTGATGTTAGATGTCGATTGACTTCTTTTTTTAACCGATTACACAGCTGCTGCTTCCCTTCAGGGGAAGCCAGCTGGTCATAAGTCATTTCTTCCATGGTTCTTTGAAAAAGATCTTTGATTTCGGCCAAACGATCTTTGATTTCGATCAAAACATCCGCAGATAAACCCTCAACATAAAAATCAAAGGAAGCCATGGGATTATCGCCTGAACTTGGCGAAGCAATAATATTCACTGTCATTTTTGGAATCTCAACGATGTACGGAGTCAATCGCCATGAATCATAAAAAGACTCTTGATCTTTTTTACGATCGTAAAAATATTTATTTTCAGACCATTCATCCAAAGAAGATAGAAATAATTCCTTGGGCTCTGGAATAAATCCACGCCACAGAATAAAAATAGCTAAGATCAAAGATAAAAATGCAAACAAAGAAAAACCCACTATAACTAATTTTTGTTTTGTTGATAAATACCTGAACTGTCTTTGCTTTTCTGAAACAACATGAAAAAAATCAACAGTGGCTTTTTTTATAGCTATTAAGGCTGCAGGGATTTTAAATAAAACCCAATGAATAATTATGAACTTAAATTTTCTCGCCAGAAGAACTGTACTCAGTTTTATTCTCTTTAAAAAGCTGACTTTAATCGAAATATTTTCTAAATCTGGCAATTCTTTAGGAAACTCATTATTTTTAATATCTTCTAAAGAGCTAGCAAATTCTGGCTCCAGTTCTGCCAATGCGCCATCTATATCAATAGCAGCATCTTCAGCATCCTGTTCTGATGCAGAAGATGACTTAACAGCAGGTGACTGGCCTTTAGTCAGATTTTCAGACATGTATTGCAACCTCGATCTATTTTATTCTAAAGACATCGGATAACCTGGGCAAGAGGAACTCTATGAAAAAGATCATTCTTTTTAGTTTTTTGGTTATTATTTTGTCTTGTACAGGTTGCGAGAGCTTGCAGCGCTCTCAGGCCAGTGGCTACGCCAGCAATGCAAAATCGAATTCTTATGCGGGCGCAGATCTAGAAAACTCAAAAGCCCTTGAGTTCAACCTAAGAAATGCCAAAGAAAAAGAACAATATTCTAAAGTTCTACCGTGGATCACGGCTGAAGAAAAAAAAGACTTTCTTCGTCTTCCTTCATTAGAAAACAGACAGCAATGGATCAATGAAAAACAGATCTGGAAAAGAAAAGACCTTTTAGAAGCACAATACAAAGATTCGATGCAAAGTCAGGATATTCACGTTGGGATGCCGCAGGACTTTGTTCGCAGATCTTGGGGGGAGCCCAACAATATTGAAACTTCTGGCCTAGCCGTTTATAAAAATGAAAAATGGCAATACAGTAAATTCGTATCTGCCCATGATGGATTTAAAAAAGAAATACGCACGGTTTACTTTGAAGATGGTAAGGTTGCAGGGTGGGAGACCGAATTTAGATAGACTCCCTAAAACCTATAGCCCAATTTAAAACTATAAACAGGCAAATAATAACGATCCACTTGAATGGCAAAAAATAACTTAGAAAAATCAACGTTAAGACCTAAAACCGAGTGGGTTTCAAAAACAGTCGCCCCTTCCGTGATTCCCGACGTTTGTCCTGGGTTGGCTTTAGTTACACCATTGGCTCCACCTACAAACGTACCCCAAGATCTAACTACGCCACTGCCAAAATAAAGAGTCACATCGTCCACACTGATAGATGATACAAGATCCACGCCTAAAGTCTGGGTAAAAATAAGATCATCAAAGTTGGTACCGCCACCATAAACATGAATGCCAAAACTTAAAGGTAAAAATTCAGCTTGGTAAAAACCCCAGCGAACTTGTCCATTATAAGTACTCACATTTTCTTCTTGATTAAAAAGAGTAAAGCTTATCGCCGTGTCCAAATTGTAATATGTACCTTTAGTTAAACTCAAAGAATAAAAATTCAATTCGCTGCCACTATTAGTTCCTGCCCCTAGACGGCTTAAATCGCCAACCTGCAAATATTCACTAGATAGCCCGACTTCTAAACCTTCGTGTCCCCCTAAAGGGTAAGGATTTGTTAATATTTTTGCAGCCGTTCCTAAACCTAAAATTTTTAATGCTTCCAATCTGTTGGATTCGCTCAATTGTTTGGGAATTTCTGTGGCTGAAAAGCCTTCAAAACTTAAAAATACAAATATTAAAAATAAACAAAATACTTTTGACATTCTAATTTAAGATTAGGACATGACTATTAAATATGCACGATTATTTTTTTGCTAATTTAGTGACCTGAGTTTTAGCCACTTGAATTTCTTTCAAGGCAGCATCAGCCAAACTTGCAATTTGAACATCTGTGCTAGAACTTAAACCTTTATAAATTTCAACAAACTGACTGAAAGACTGAACTTCCAATTGGGCTTGAGTGGATTGTGGATCTTTGGATAAATTGGATTTAGCTAATTGATAGCTAGTTAAAATGATCCGATCAGCTTGGTTTAAGGCTTGAATATCCGAATTTTGCAATACAGTAGCAAGCAAGCCTAAACGATCCTTCTGACCGTAAGTGTTCAGGTAGTCTTGCGCCACTTTCTGATCCGCAGTTAAAAGACGATCTAAATTGTGGCTGACTACAATAAAAGTCTGAGGCGTATAAAAACCTGTAGCCCCTGTCAGACCCAGCTTCTGTAGCTCAGGATTATTGCTATTGAATAAATCAGAGACAATGGCTAAATAACCTTCCTCATTGATTTGATTTTTCCTGTAGGCTTCCATCAATTTTTGTAGATTTTCATTGTTGGGTTGAGCCGACAGTAAAGAGCGCCATTGTCCTTCAGTCAATACTTCAACTTCCGCAGCATCATTATCAGATCTTAATGCTGATGCAGGCCTTTTGTTTTTATTATTTGTATCGGCAGTATCTTTTTCTTTGTTGGTATTTTTAGATACTGATGGGGCAGCTGGACCTAAAAAACCCTCTTGGGATAAAACAGCTTTTTCAAATTGGGATTCGTTTTTATCATTTTTGTTATTGACCACCTGAATATCCACTTTTTTTGTTTTATTGGCTGTTTTCTTTTTATCTTTAGAGGTGTCTTTTTTAGCTGCATTTTTTGGGTCCAATGCTTTTAGTGGTGGTGCTTGCACTTTATTGGATAGATCTGTGGGTATGGATTTTTTTGTTAAAGCTGTGAATTGCCTATCGACCTCTCTACCGCGCAAATCAAATATAAAAGACAATAAGGACTTAGTAGGCCTAGGCATCTCATACACAATCTCACTCAATACTTTTTTTGATCCTGCGGGAAGATGGGACAACAAATAACCCAAGCATATAAACATAAGCGCAATTAAGCTGACCATTGAGTATTCGACTTTATTTTCTGATGGCTTCATAATACACCCCTCATCCATAAAGGGGAGCATAAGTCGTACTAGCCAAAGTCGTTTAAATGCACTTCTACTGTTTCAAAGTAAAACACTTTTGCCAAAGTAACAGTTAAGGCCTACGACTGGCTAAGGTTTAGACAGTCGTGTGCGATTTTAAAGTCATCAAAGTCCAACTTTTGTTGGCCAATAATTTGATAGTTTTCATGGCCTTTGCCAGCGATCAACACAACATCCTCGGGTGCCGCTTCCGCAACGACTTTTTCAATGGCCTGTTGGCGCGACGGCAAAATAAAAAAATTTTTAAAATCTTGTGGAAAGCCTGAAACAATATCTAGAATAATTTGATCTGGATTCTCAGTCCTTGGATTGTCCGAAGTAACAATCACATGATCTGCGTATTTGCTGCTGATTTGTGCCATCAAAGGTCTTTTGCCTTTATCACGATCGCCACCACAGCCAAACACACAAAATATTTTTTGTGAAAGTGATTTTTTCTGTCGAATATGGTCTAAAGTTTTTAGCACATTTTCCAATGCATCGGGCGTATGAGCATAATCAATCAAAACAGTGGGTTTTTTATTTGCCTCATGCACTTTTACTTTTTGTAAACGCCCAGGAACACCGGCAAAACTTTGCAAGGCCGATTGACAATTTTCTATTATTGAATCTTGGTCATTTTCGATCAGCTGTGCCCAGTTCAGTTTATTAAATTGCATGTAATAACAAAATCCACTGGCAATGGCTGCCACTAGATTTTGGATATTGTAATCTCCGATTAAATCAGTTTTTAAAACATAATCTTTTTGCCGTACTTTAAGCTGAAAAGATGTTCCACCGAAATTCATTTCTAGAATTTTAAATTGAAAATCGGCATTGTTTTTTTGCGAAAAAGTCAGTTTTGTGGCCTGCGATCGAATCTGCACTTTTTGCACCCAAGGATCATCTATATTTAATATTGCAAAGCGAGGATTTTTTATTGAGCTTGCTAAAACTTCAGAAAATATTTTTTCTTTGGCTAAAAAATAATCGTCCATAGAACCATGAAAGTCCAAGTGATCCCTGGTTAAATTTGTGAAAATAGCCACATTCAAGTCCAAATGATGGGCTCGCTTTTGCTGTAAAGCATGACTTGAAATTTCAATCGCAAGGGCCTGGGCCCCTTGGTCCTTTATTTCTTGCACCCGTTTTTGCAAAAAAACGGCATCGGGAGTTGTCATTTCTGCAGGCCATATCTTATCTGCAAAATGATGATTGACAGTGCCGATCACCGCCGCCGGGCAAGATAAACTCTGCAACACCGATTCGATCATATAAGTCACTGAGGTTTTACCATTGGTCCCCGTAACGCCAACAACAAATAAATCTCGACTGGGAAAGTTGTTCCATAGTGCCGATGCAAAACTCAATGCCTCGGCGGAATCGTTGACCTGTAAAAAAATATTACCATTGCCTAAAAAAATTTTTAATAAATGATCATTGTAATGGATTTGTGTTTTGCTTAACTGTTCCGAAGTAAAATTTTGAGCAATCACCACCTTGGCGCCACGATTCAAAGCGGCGTGAATATATTTATGTCCATCCTGTCCATGGCCAAGAATTGCAACAAAGACATCATGATCTTGAATTTGCCGTGAGTCTTGCTTTAAAGACCGCAATTCAATATCTTTACAAAAATTTAAATCGACTTTTGGGTTGAGTTTAAGATATGCAAATAAGGATTGAATAAAATATTCTAACTTCATAATACTTATGATTCTAAACGAGGTTGAAACATGAAACAACTTTCTCTCAAGGCCAGCCGCAGAAGATTAGCCAATTTTGAGTGTATTGAGGTGATGCCCGAAGATACAACATTTGATCCTGATCAGCATTTAACCTTGATTATGTTTCATGGTTATGGTGCTGATGCCCATGATTTAGCCTCTTTGGCTTTTGAAACACCCACTAAAAAACCAGTGCATTGGTTGTTTGTGCAAGGCCCCTTAGCAGTGCCCATCGGCCCTGGACATGAAGGCCGGGCTTGGTGGCCCATTGATATTTCTAGATTGCAAAGAGCCGCTAGCCAAGTTGAAGATTATAATTTATCCGAGGTTGAACCACCAGCATTGACCCCACTTCGCCCCAAAATTTTTGAATTGATTAAACAACTACGTAAACCTTGGTCACAGATTGCTTTGGGTGGCTTTAGCCAAGGGGCCATGCTGGCCACAGATATCTATTTGCATGCGCCAGAAAATCCAGCCGGTCTGACTATTTTATCAGGCACTATGATTTGCCAAAAAAAATGGACTGAATTAGTGGCCCAAAGGGCCAAGCATAAGTTTTTTCAAAGCCATGGCCATAGCGACCAAGTGCTGGCCTATAAATATGCACAAAAACTAGAAACTTTTCTGACTCAAAATGGCTTGAAAGGGCACTTGGATTCATTTCAAGGCGGGCACGAAATACCAGCCCAAGTGATTCAAAAGTTAGGAAGTTATTTATCAGATCTTTAGGGCCTGTCCTAAAATCCTAAAACCAAAAGTAGCTCTGTTCGACCAGTTAGAAATTTATCTGACTTTAAGATTGAGCTTAGCCCCTGATCCATTACAGGTTTTTCTTCTGTTTTCCACATTCTAGGAACTAAGCCTGAAATAAAAAAGGCTTGCCCCGGTTTGTTGATTTCAAAATTAGCCGGAAAATTGGACTGAACAGTTTTATAAATTTTCTGCATTTCAAACTGAACTTTTAAAATATCTTTTTCAGTGGAGTTTATTTCTGCCTCAAACTGCAACTCCAATAAGGGATTTTCTGAATTTTCAGTATTTATTTTTTGCCTGAAGTTCAATATATTTTTTGTAGAACTCCATTTTTCTTCTTTTTGTAAAATAATTCGTAATCTTTTAGATTTGAGCTTTTTCTCTAAATCATCGACAACTCCAACGGCATAGTCTTTGGACTGAAAGGATTGTCCAGCAGCCTGGGCCTCTTCCAGATAATTCAAAAGCTCTGCATGATCTATTTCTATATACATAACATTTACTTTTTTAATTTGTTTGTCGGAATCCTTCAACTGAGCCATGGATTCTTTTTTATTTATTTCAGCAACACTATCCCCTTTGATCGAATCGGTTTTTATGACAGCCTCAGACACATTTTCCGGGTCGCTTGTATTATCTTCATCATTATTTTCGTTGAAGTCAGTTTCAGAATCAGGCTGCTCAGCAGTTTTACGAAAGCTAGATTCTTTAACTTTTTTTAGTTGTAAACTTGAGATTTTTTGCTGTGAATATCTAGAACTACTAGTGAAGTAGCTGTACAAAATCGGCGCTAGTACAGCAATAATCAAAGCCATCATAGAAAGTTGAAAAAAAGGACTTTTTAAAGTCAGTAAAAATGGGGAAGGCTTTTTAACTTTGAATGTCGAAACATGCAAACCACATTGTGCACAATAATCATCTTTGGGTTGATCAAAGTGGCATTTTGGACATTTCATCATTTCCATATCTTAAGCTTAGAAGAAAGCTTCTTGACCGACAATGCTTTTATTCATAGTCTGAAAAATCATGAATAGCTCTGAAAATAATTTACATATTCCAGTCTTATTACAAGAAGTCATTGATTCTTTTAATCACCAAAAAAATAAAGATGATTTACGTTATTTTGATGGAACTTTTGGCCGTGGTGGCCACTTTCAAGCCCTTCTACAAAATTATGCCATATCAGAAACAGTAGCTATGGACCAAGATCTAGATGCGATTCAATATGCGCAAAAAAATTTCTCGCCTTTGGTCGAAGTCAAAAAGTTACATCTGCTGCATGATAATTTTGCTCACTTTTCCAAATACAATTTAGGTTTTTTTGATATGATGTTATTGGACCTAGGGGTGAGCTCTCCACAGCTGGACCAAGCTCAACGTGGTTTTAGTTTTTATCAGGATGGACCATTGGATATGAGAATGAATCAAGCACAGACCATGACCGCTGAAATCGTCATTAACACTTTCAGCGAAGATCAATTGAATCATGTCTTTCAAAATCTGGGCGAAATCTATAAACCTTACAGAGTAACTAGGGCCCTTGTCCATGACCGCAAAACCGCAGCATTCACCACGACCCGACAACTGGCTGGACTGATTGAGCGGGTCGACGGTTGGCATAAAAAGGGGCATCATCCAGCTACGCAATATTTTATGGCACTCAGACTTTTAATCAATGCCGAACTGAATGTCTTGGAAGACAGCTTAAATTCTTTGCTTAAAGCGCTAAAACCCGGAGGGCGCTTAAGTGTGATTAGTTTTCATTCTTTAGAAGATCGAATAGTAAAAAATATTTTTAAGTCTTCGACAGACTTA
>JBMOJS010000370.1:0-1989 GCA_049315665.1 Pseudobdellovibrionaceae bacterium
AAGTCAAAAATGTTGGGTCAGATATAGCATTGCCATATTCAAAACCTAGAACAGTGTATTCGGATAAAATAGAATCGTACACACAAAACTCTACATCTTCACGCAAATGATCCAAAGCCATATAACATTCGTTGTTTTTGACATCATACAAACCCGCATGACGGTGGGTGAAAGTTCCCCGCACGCAGTCTTGCCCGGTCAACCGCACCGAAGTGCCTTCTTTCAACAAAGATCCGTAGGCTAGCAACTCGCCCATGCCCCAGTCTAAAGGTTCATTGCCCAAGGCCATGTTTTTTCTAGATTCTAAAAGCTTAAGCAATTTGGGATGTGGGGTAAAACTGGCCGGATATTGCGATATCTTTAAACCAATCTCTTGCAAAACTTTGCCATCCACTTTAGTCACTGTGGGTTTGTCAAAATCATCGGCTTTGGCTTTGCGTAGTCCCTTCCAAAAACCATCAAACTTAAAGGCTTTGATTTTGGGTGGAGTTTTTTTGGTGTCTTCATAAACTTTTTGAAGTTTATCCATCAAGTCATTTGATAAAGCCTCATAATAAGTTTGATCGAAAACATTTTCACGAATCAATTGTTTGCCATAAATTTCACGCAAGGTGGGGTGTTTTTTAATAATGTCATACATCAAAGGCTGGGTGTAAGCCGGTTCATCCCCTTCATTGTGTCCAAAACGGCGGTAACACAAAATCGTGATCACAATATCACGGCCCCACTCTTGACGGTAGCGAAGGGCAATATCCATGGCACGAATACAAGATTCAGCATCATCGCCGTTCACATGCAAAACCGGCGTAGCCAAAACTTTGGCCACATCTGAAGAATAGTGCGAAGATCTGGCATTTTCTGGCGATGTGGTAAAGCCAACCTGATTATCTATCACCAAATGAATAGATCCACCCACAGTGTAGCCTTTGACTTGGGACATTTGAAAGGTTTCTAAATTCAAACCTTGCCCGGCAAAAGCGGCATCTCCATGAATCAAAACGGGGATCACCTTTTTGCGCTCTTTAGTGTCTTTACGACGGCGTTGGGCCGCGCGCACCATACCTAAAACCACAGGATTTACCGCTTCTAAGTGCGAAGGGTTGAAAGCCAAAGTCACCTGACAGGGCCCCTGTGGAGTGTTTTTTTGCGCCACATAACCCAGGTGATATTTAACATCACCATCAAAATCATCAATGGGCTCGCTGAGTTCTGTAGGACCATTGAAGTCGGCAAAAATATATTCCAAGCCTTTACCCATAAAGTTGGCTAGCACATTCACGCGCCCACGATGGGCCATACCCACCACAATCTCTTCCGTTTTTAAGGCTGTGGATTTTTGCACCAAATATTCAAGCATGGGCAGCATGGCATCGCCACCCTCAATAGAAAATCGTTTTGTGCCCACATAGCGGGTGTGAATAAACTTTTCTAAGCTTTCAGCACGCGTGATCGATAAGAAGGCGTCTTTCTTTTCTGTCGCAGATAATTTAAAAGCCGCAGGAGCGGCTTCAAATTCTCGAATAAACCAATTGCGAACTTCAGGTAAGGCTTCGGCCACCTGCACAGTTAAGCGTCCACAATAACAGGCTCGCAAGTGGGCGATAATATCGCGCAAGCTGCCTTGGGGTTTGCCGACAATCGCACCAATTTGAAATTTTTGATCCAAATCTGTTTCTTTCAAATTGAACCGCGAAAGTGCCAACTGATCTGAAGGCGCGGCGGCGTTTTCTAAAGGATCCAATTGGGCTTCAAAGTGACCATAGTTGCGGTAAGCATTGATCAGGTTGTACACATCCAGTTCTTTTTCAGACAGTCCACCCACTTTTTTGTCTTTGGCGAAGTCGACCCCTTCAAAAAAATACTTCCATTCCGGAGCCAAAGACTCTGGAGAGGTTTGATATTGACTGTACAGCTGCTCTAAATATTCCAAGTTTGCACGATTCATGGTCTATCCTTTTTGTATTTTTTCGAAGGGCTTAACCTTTCAAA
>JBMOJS010000114.1:0-8759 GCA_049315665.1 Pseudobdellovibrionaceae bacterium
GCGATCAGCAAAGGCAATTTCTTTCACATCCAAAGGATTTTTAACAATGGTATTTTGCTGCTGAAACCAATCCAGTTTATGCTTTTGCCCAGGATTAGAAATACTATTGTCGGGCCTAACAAAAATATAAGGCCTAATATCATCGGATTTTAGCCAATTCAATTTGGGCTGATCTTGAATCAATGATTGCAGCGACAACTCAAACAAAAAAATCCCCTCTTGACCTTTGCTTTAGACGCAGACTGGCAAAACCCATCTGCTCTTAGTACAATAAAACCACAAATTACTACTTGGGCGAAATCATTTCTTCGGGTCTTACCACTTGGTCAAATTTTTCAGCTGTGATCAATCCCAGCTTAACAGCCTCTTCGCGCAATGTTGTGCCATTTTTATGGGCTGTTTTTGCAATTTTAGCTGCATTGTCATAGCCAATATGAGGATTCAATGCTGTCACCAGCATCAATGAATTGTCTAGATGTTTTTTGATTTGCACTGTGTTGGCGGTGATCCCTACCACACAGTTGTCGGTGAAGCTTTCGCAAGCATCGGCCAATAAGCGCACAGAATTCAACACATTAAAAACTATAACCGGCTTAAAAACATTCAATTCAAAATGCCCCTGAGATCCCCCCACAGACACCGCCACATCATTACCTATAACTTGAGCACAAACCATGGTCATCGCTTCGCTTTGAGTAGGATTGACCTTACCAGGCATGATGGAAGATCCAGGTTCATTTTCAGGTAAATTCAGTTCAGCAAAACCGCAGCGGGGGCCACTGCCTAAAAGACGAATATCATTGGCGATTTTCATCAGGCTGACGGCACAAGACTTTAAAGCTCCACTGACTTCCACCAAGGCGTCATGGGTGGCTAAGGCTTCAAATTTATTTTCGGCAGTGACAAAAGGAATCCCAGTTTCAGCAGCTATGGCCTGGGCCGCTTTCACAGGAAAATCTTTATGAGTGTTCAGGCCAGTTCCAACTGCAGTTCCACCCAATGCCAACTGATGCAAATGGGACAAGGTGTTTTTCACACGCACAATGGAATATTTCATTTGGGTGGCGTAACCCGAAAATTCTTGGCCCAAGGTCAAAGGGGTAGCATCCATCAAGTGAGTTCGGCCAATCTTCACTATATCAGTAAACTCATTTTGTTTTTTAACTAAAGCCTGATGTAATTTTTCAAGCATGGGCAACAGCCGACTGTAAACTTGCTCACCCACGGCAATGTGCATCGCGGTCGGAAAAGTATCATTGGAGGACTGCCCTTTATTTACGTCATCATTGGGGTGAATGTCTTTTGCTGGCAAAGACAAACCCATCAAAGTCATGGCCCGATTGGCAATCACTTCATTGCTATTCATGTTGGTCTGAGTGCCTGACCCCGTTTGCCACACCACCAAAGGAAAATGCGCATCCAGTTCACCACGAATCACTTCATCAGCCGCTTTAACAATAAATTCACATTTTTTATTATCTAAAAGCCCTAATTGAGCATTGGTCAATGCCGCAGATTTTTTTAAAATACCCAAAGCCTTGATCATTTCGCGGGGAAAGCGGTCACCACCAATTTTAAAATTACCCAAAGATCTTTGTGTTTGCGCGCCCCAGTATTTATCGGCAGGGACCTGCACATCGCCCATGGTGTCTTTTTCAATACGAAACTGCGAGGAAGTATTTTGCGACATAAAAAATTCCTAAAATTTAAGCGTTAATAGGGCATTAATATGGGCAAGTGCGCCAAAGGTCAATGGATGCGTCTATGCATTATGGGGTGAAGCTAGGCCCTAGGCCGCGCTGGGTACCGCTAAGTCCTGTGGCAAGGACTGACTTCCATTCTTCTTTGGTAAATCAATAATGAATTGAGTATTCTGACATGCAGAGTTCAAATGCAAATGGCCTTTATGTGCGTGAATGATCCCTTTAGCAATGCTTAACCCCAACCCCGTGCCTTTACCCAACTCTTTGGTGGTAAAAAACGGATCTAAGATTTTTTCTGCGATACCAGAAGATATGCCCTGGCCACTGTCAGTAAATAAAATTTGTATATTGTCTGAAGATTCTTGTATTTCAATTTGTATCCACTTTTCATGTAGACTTTCTACAGCGTCCATAGAATTGGACAATAAGTTGAATACCACCTGGGAAATTTGGGTTTCACGACACTGGACTAAAACTTTTTCTGCAAATTTCAACCGCAAATCAATACCCATCCCGGCTAATTTTTCGCCGACAATTTCACAGGTATTGATTATAGTAGCCGCGATATTGCACTCTAAAAAAGGATCAGCTTCACCATCTCTGGCAAAAGTCAGTAAGCCTTTAGTTATGCGTCCCACACGCTCAACTGTCATTTTAATTTTATTTGTTGCTTCAATAATTTTGTTTTTATCAATGTTGTCTTTTTCGGTCATTGTAGCAATCTGGGCATTTTTTCCTAAAACTATAGCCATGGGATTATTGATTTCGTGGGCGATCCCCCCAGCCAGCTGACCTAAAGAAGCCATTTTAGCTGATTCAGCCTGACGTTTTTGCGAGTCTTGCAGCTGTTCGGACTTTTGAATCAAAGATCCTTGCAGACTCATCTTATGCAAAAAGTTACCGATCAAAACGGTATAAACAGTCACCAATTGAAAAAACAAAGGCAGCCACTTTTTAAGCTCAACATCAAAGTGATTGGCCAACAGGGGCATAAATAACAAAGATAAAATACAACCTGCTATATAATAAACACGATGTGCACAAAAAGACCCCACCGTGGTGTAAACAGTAAAGGCCCCGATAATATACACCATATGAAAATCATTCAAAAAAGCTAAATGAATCATCTGTAATTCACCAAAAATCAAAAATGCCCCGATAGCTGCCTCTGCCCAACGGTGATCAATTTTTTTGGCAAAAGAGTAGGCCAATAAAAACAAAGGTGCCAAACCAATAATCGAACGCACCAGAATATCTTCTTTGGCATTAAAAACATAGATACATAACAAACCCCAAGGCACATAAAATAAAACTCCAAATATGCCAATTAGACGGTACTTTATTGGGTTGAAAAAAATTTGTTTTTGCAATTCACTTTGAATTGGATTCACTAAAGTCACCTTGTAGTAACTTTAAGATTATCTGCAAAAAAATAAAAATCTACAGAAAACTTTCTGTCGTTGAGCATTCTCTTTTCTTAAGTCTAGAAAATAACAAAGAACTAACCATACTAACCTATTATTGTGATTCTAAATTTGTAAAAAATGTTGATAACCGATTAGCCCAACTTCAGACTTCCACCTTCTGAAACCACGGCCCCTGGACATTTACGTGACAATCTAAACAGCAGATTTTTAAAGCGATTACTGGCATCATGGGCAGAGATTTTATTTCCATATATCTCTGTAATTAAATCTTTTCTTTTCCATGGCCCCTTAGATAAAAGATCTAAAACCTTTTCTTCATGCTGACTAAGTTCTTGTTTTTCTTTAGATGACTTTTGCATCAGACGCTCTAGCCAGGTTGGATGAAGCATTTGTCTTTCATCATCTGATAAACATTTTTCGTCTGTGATCATTTCTTGTAAAGCCTTCAAACCAGCTTGAACTTGTGAATGAGAACTGT
The DNA here is from genome assembly GCA_049315665.1 of Pseudobdellovibrionaceae bacterium. Classification (GTDB taxonomy): domain Bacteria; phylum Bdellovibrionota; class Bdellovibrionia; order Bdellovibrionales; family Bdellovibrionaceae; genus JBMOJS01. The sequence goes on from JBMOJS010000114.1 coordinate 3,609, forward strand.
TTTTTAATAATAAAAAATCCTGATGTGCCCCTTGAAAATTTTGCATTTCGCATAAGATCTGACACCTTTGCAATAGTATCATATCAAAATGATAGGTCCCAACTTCTGATTGCAAAAGAACCAAAGCTTTGTTGGTCAAATGAAGGGCTCTAGATAAGGACCCCAGTCTTTTCATTTCCGAGGCGATATTGTACATACAAATTCCAGCAACAGCATGGTTTTTTTCTTTACGGGCTTTACGATATAAAAAATTGTATTCGGGGGTAAAATTTCTTTCTGGATGAGTTTTACTTAGACACGTGATTTTGTTATGCAAAGAAATCAAAGATCTAATGGGGCAAATGTGCTTTTCAAACAAATTTGCAGCTAACTGGTAAGAATTTGCTCCCAAATTGTACTGACCTGTTTTTTCGTAAGCCAAGCCCTGCACAAAAAAGGCCTCTGCTTGCAATATTTCAGATTTGAATTCTGGCAGATCTATATCTGTAAGTTCCAGCGAATCTGTGGCTAAACAATATCTTAATTGAATGATTTTTTCTAAAAACAACTTTTCTTCTTCAAGGATTTCAAGATCACTAATGGATTGCAATTTTTTTTGTAGTTTTAAATTTTGTCGCTGCAAGTACAGCTGCAAGGCTTCCTTGTACTCTCTAGTAAAAATATCGTTCATTTCAATACGTAAAAAATCATAACTTTCTGGGTCTGCATTTAAAAGCTTTCTAAAACTTTGTAAGTTCATTCAGCCTCTCTTTGATGTATTTCGCATTTTACATTAACGGCAGCCATGTTTACCGCACTTAAGGATATATATGGAGCATCAGTGGTGAACGATTTTTCACCATCCAAATATAGATTATTTAGTAAATCATTAAAAATAAGACCAGCGGGATTGACTTCTAATTCCATAGCCTTTTCAGTCAAAATTTTCTGCGTCTTAAAAATTTCTAACAAATCTCCTTGCGCTGGCAATACCAACTTTATTGTTCCAAAAATTTTTAAATCAATATTGATATCAATATTCTTTTCATCAACAAAAACCTTACACAAAAAGGATGGGGATGCTTGAGATAAATATGGTTTAATAGCATTTTTCAATGTTAAATCAGAATTAATCATGCGACTTTTAAGACCACAGTAAGCCATACTCTGGATATCCAACAGATATTCTTTCTGATTTTTTGCACACCATAAACCCACATATTGTGTGTTACTTAAACGAAAACCAGGCAAAGCCAAAGTATCTTTATTTTCTAAAAGTGATTCACCACGATCTAAATTGACCCCATTGCCATTTTTTTTATTTTCAAATGGCGTCTCATAATAATCTCCAAAAAGTTTTCTACGCAGCCCCTTGTCAAAGTACCAATTTATATGTTTAATAAGTGGTTGGTCTAAAAAAGCATTGAACTGCTGGACTAAAATATCATTGTCTTTGGGTTGCCACCTTACAAATCCTGCTGCATTTAAAAGTCTATATATATGATTGGTCTTAGAAAAAAATGTGCGCTGAAAAAGATGATTATAAAAACTTAAAATACCTTTGAGCTTTACAATAAGCATACCTTGCCTGTTATTAGTTATTTCAAACAAAGCCGTTCCACTTGATCCCGGATAAGATATTTGCTCAGTCACCCAAAAAACCCCATCGCCCGATTGCAGTAAAACTGAAGAGGGCTGAAAAACATCATTTCTATTGACCTGGTTTTGACTGATTAAATGAGCATTCTTCAATTGGGTATAAAAAGACGATTTTTGATTGGGTTTTAGACGCTGCAAAGTAAAAAAACTATTGTTACCATTCACTGAATAAATGATTGGCCTGCTTAAACTTGAGAAGAATGAATCCCAGACTATACTTTGATTTTTTTCATCCCAACGAAGGGGAGTTTGTAAATTCTTATTTTTTAACAATACCAAAGATACATCAGAAACATGATTGTGAAATATACTTTCTATCTTTAGCAGCGCTTTATTTTGGTTACTAGCTAGGACTAGGTCTTCTCCCATGGTTAGATGAGAACTTGTCACCACAAAAAACCGATCGCCCACGCGAACAATTACACCTTTACCAGTAATCAATTCATATTGTTCTATTTTACTTTTATAGACTCCAGAAACTGTAACCAAAAAATCGGCATTGAAGAGATTTAAATTTTCTAAATTTTGCGCACTGGTTTTATTTGAAAAAAGGCTTAATAAAATAACTAATACTAACATATAAATAGCACAGCTATTTTTAAATTTTAAGACCATATGGAACCTCAAAAATAAGGGATTTAGCCTTATTTACTAGCAAACAACAGAAATTTATTCGAGTTAGCAGAGGTTAGTTTAAATAACGCGTGGCTTCTGGGGGATGAATAGGTTTCTTTTCATTTGTGTATCCCTGAGTCATTTTTAAAAGACTACACCCGATGCACTTGCCCCACCGCCGCCTGCTGGGTGGGATAAATCACCATCTCTTGAATATTGACATGGGCTGGACGATCTAAACACCAAACTATAGACTGCGCAATATCCTCTGCAGACAAGGGCGTCATGCCGGCATACAAAGAATCGGCTTTTTGTTTATCACGAAAGCGCACCTCACTGAATTCAGTATTGACCATCCCAGGTTCAATATTGGTCACGCGAATATTTTTTCCCAATAAATCCAAACGCAGCCCCTCACTGATGGCGCGAACGGCAAACTTGCTGGCACAGTAGGCTGTGCCTCCAGGGTAAGTCCATCGCCCTGCCACAGAACCCAAATTCACAATATGCGCCGGATCAACGACCTGCATTTTTCCCGTGGGATTTGAGTGACTTTCGGCCTTGGAGTTTTCAATCAAACAAGGCAACAACAAATGAGTGATCTTTAGTAAGCCCTTCACGTTGACATCCATCATTTCAGAAATATCTTGCCAGTCTACATTGTGAAAAGACTCCGTGCTTCTAGCTAGCCCAGCATTATTGATTAAAATTTTAAGCTGCGACCACTTTTCTTTGTGACTTTCTACAAATTGTAAAATTTCATTTTCTTTAGACATATCCACAGGGGCCGTAAAGTGCTCAGCCTGCGGATTTAAAGACTGCAACTGGGTTTTTAAAGCCTGAAGACGATCATCCCGACGACCGATTGCAAAAACGGGATGACCTTTTTGCGCCAAGGCACAAGCTGTGGCATAGCCAATTCCCGATGTGGCCCCCGTCACTAAAGCTAAAAAATTTTTTGTATTTTTCATATGGCCTCCAGGATTTTTCTTTACACGGTCGCAGAATACAAGTAACCCCCAAAGAATGACAAAACAAAAAAAACAATATTGGTTAATGAAATCAGAACCCGAAGTCTATGGCATTGATGATTTGCAAAAAGACAAAACCACCTGGTGGGAAGGTGTGCGCAATTATCAAGCCCGTAATTTCATGAGCCAGCAAATGCAGGTCGGCGATGAAGTTTTATTTTATCACTCCAATGCCGAGCCTTCAGGTTTAGCCGGATTAGCCGAAGTTTCTGAAACGGCGAAACCAGATAAAACCGCTTTTGATAAAAAATCTGAATACTACGATGCCAAGTCGACCTTGGAAAAGCCAATCTGGTTTTGTGTGCAGGTGAAGTTTAAAAAGAAATTCAAATCTGTCGTGCCATTGAGCGATCTAAAGGCAGACTCTGCCTTACAAGACCTGTTAGTGATCAAAAAGGGCCAACGATTGTCGGTGCAGCCCGTGTCTGAAAAAGATTTTTTATATATACTGAAAAAATGGGGCTGATCATCAGCACTCAACCATCTTCACCTTCTGTCAGTTCACCTTTTGTTGGACCCTTGTTGCTGGCCCCTATGGAAGGGGTTATGGACTGGATCTTGCGCGACCTATTGACAGAGCTGGGCGGAGTCGATCATTGCGTCAGTGAATTTTTAAGGGTTACTTCTTATCTGCATTCGGATTCCATTTTTTATAAAAACTGCCCCGAGCTAAAAACATCCAGTCGCACGCGTGCAGGCACTCCTATCTTTGTACAACTTTTGGGTGGTCAACAGGAACCCATGGCCTTGAATGCCCAGCGGGCCATAGAACTGGGCGCCCTGGGCATTGATTTGAATTTTGGTTGCCCTGCCAAAACCGTCAATCGTCATGATGGCGGGGCTACATTGCTGAAGTCATGTCATCGCTTGTATGATATCACCAAGACCGTGCGCCAGGCCGTACCTGTTGATCACCCCGTGACCGCCAAAATGCGTTTGGGTTTTGATAAACCTGACACTTGCGTAGAAAACGCTTTGGCCTTGCACGCGGCCGGAGCCAACGCCATCACTGTGCATTGTCGCACCAAGGAGCAGGGCTACAGACCTTTTGCCCAATGGGATTGGTTTGTAAAAATCAAACAAGCCTTACCAAAAGATTTCCCCTTAGTAGTGAATGGCGATATTTTTTCACGAGCTGATTTTTTACGCTGCCAAGAATTGACTGAAGCAAAATATTTTATGATTGGTCGCGGAGTTTTAACCCACCCCTATGTGTTTTGTGAAATTGCGGACAGGACGAGGAATCATAAAGATCAATCCTTCAAAGTAGATCTCAACTCTTCGCGCAAACTGGATCACATCTCTGGGCAAGGCCACTCGCTGCCGTCTTTAAGTGTGCTGCTGCCACAGTTTTTTTCTGCCTGCCAAGTGGCGGTCAATAGCAATTTGGCTTTATCCCGCACCAAACAGTGGATGAAGTCTATGTCGCAAAAAAATCCTGTCATTCAAGATATTTTTGAACAAGTGAAAATAATAAAAATTCCCGAAGATTTTGAAAATGAACTGATTCGCTTATTGGCTAAGATTTAGCTTGGGCTGCAACCCTAGCACCTGCTTTGTTGAAGTCAATTGCACAGGCACCAGTGACGAAGCTTTGCGTTACTACTACTTCTCCTGTGGAACCTTAGACTCATCCACAGTAACTTCCACCTCAACACGGCGGTTGCTTGAACGGCCTTCTTTGGTTTTATTGTCACCAATTGGATTTGCCGCGCCCATTCCGACGGCACTGACCGTCGCTGCAGGAACACCATTGCCCACCAAAACCGTGCGAACCGCTTCTGCTCTTTTTTGTGAAAGTTCTTGATTGATGGAGGCAGAGCCTGTGCTGTCGGTATAGCCTTTAACAGTCAAAACATTTTCGGGG
>JBMOJS010000115.1:0-8734 GCA_049315665.1 Pseudobdellovibrionaceae bacterium
TTTTTACTATTCCCAGAAGAGGTAAGTGAACAGAGACGATAGAAGTCGCCCCGCCAGAGCAAAAAACCGAAACAGGATCAAATAACCCAAATTACAACAAGGCTATATGTAAAAATGATTTACATGCGGTTATTTTGTATGTAAAAATAACCGCATGTATAACAGAATTATATCCCCAAAAATTAAAAAATATAGCCATAGCGCACTTTTACTTGGACCAAGACAAGTGGGAAAATCGACTTTGATCAAGAGTTTAAAGCCGGACCTTAGTATTAATTTAGCTCGAGAAGAAGACTACTTCGCTTTTCAAGAAAATATCAGCGAGCTTGAGTCAAGAATATCTGCTGCTCAGCCAAAGACTATTTTCATTGATGAAATTCAACGAATTCCCCGGCTGATGAATACAATTCAAGTCTTAATTGACGACAATCCTCATCTTAAGTTTTACCTGACTGGAAGCAGTGCTCGCAAACTGCGAAAGGGCCGCGCGAATCTACTACCAGGTCGACTTGTGACATTTTATATGTCGCCAATGTGCTACTCCGAAATTTCTGAAGATTGGAATATCGAGAATGCCTTACGCTTTGGTTTTCTGCCCGGCATATTAAAATTAACGGCCCAAGCTGAAAAAAAGAAAGTACTGCAATCCTATGCAAATACTTATCTTAAAGAGGAAATTCAGGCCGAATCTTTAGTTCGAGGGATTGATGGATTTATTCGCTTTCTAAGAGAAGCGGCCATTTCATCTGGTGGATTTCTTGATTATTCTAAATTAGCAAAAAAGGCAAAAATCCCCCGACAATCAGTTGTTCGCCACTTCGAAGTGCTGGAGGACACCTTGATCGCAAGGAAGGTTGAAAACGATCCCGACATTGACCCTGATCAGTGTGATCTTGTGAAACATCCCAAATACTTTTTTTTCGACATTGGTGTGGTCAATGCCTTGAGGGGGAGCTTTGACATTTCCGGAGATCGAGTTGGTGCGCTCTGGGAATATGTAGTTTTCAACCAACTGATGAACTCTGCACAGGCCTTTGACAAAGAATTTAATATTTATAACTTCAGAACTCGAGGTGGCCTAGAAGTTGATTTTATTGTCGAACTTGATTCAAAAAAAACAGCCATTGAGTGCAAATCCTCGACTAAAATTGATGAATCTGACTATCGCAATTTATTAAGTCTCGAAAAGTATTACGGGAAAATTGATAAAATAGTCATCTATCGAGGAAAATCTGAAAAAAAAGAAAATGGCGTATGGATTGTGCCACTACCGAAAGCCTTAAAAATTCTAGGTTTTTAGGGAGACCATAACCGTGAATATCGTCTGACCATGATTTTGTTGAGACAGATGAAAACAATAACAAGGGGCCAACAGGGGCTAGAAAGAGTTCTCGAACTATTTCGGCAAAATTTTGACAGCTTCTTTGAATTCAGCATACAATTCAATATGGCTAAAAAGATTTTCTATGAATTAAAAAATGCACTGCTGATTGCTTTGGGAGTTTTGTCTGCTGGGATGGGCTTGAAGGGGTTTCTGCTTTCAAGTGATTTTATTGATGGCGGAGTCACTGGCATTTCTATGTTGCTAGCAAAGGTCACTGCCTGGCCGCTTTCAGTATGGCTGCCCGTGGTGAATTTGCCATTTATTGTGATTGCCTATCGCCAACTCGGATTTGGTTTTGCCCTTAGAAGCTTATTGGCGATTGGCACATTGGTGCTGGTTTTGGTTTTTATCCCGTTTCCAGATGTGACCCCTGACTTATTATTGACCGCTGTCTTTGGCGGATTTTTTATAGGTGCTGGAATTGGTTTGACCATTCGCGGAGGAGCCGTCTTGGACGGGACAGAGATTGCGGCACTGCTGATTAGTAAACGAGTTCAAGTTCTTAAGGTTGGGGATCTTATCCTAGTATTTAATATAGTGATATTTTTAATGGCACTGACTGTATTGGGAGTAGAAAAAGTTCTCTATTCTATTCTGACCTATATCACAGCTGCAAAAACCTTGGATTTTATAGTTTATGGGGTTGAAGAGTACACGGCTTTGACCATTGTCTCTGGTCAAAACTCCAAAATTCGCCAAGAAATTATCAACAAATTAGGCCGCGGGGTCACCATTTTAAAAGGTGTTGGTGGCTTGAGTGGGCAAGATCAGGAAGTTCTTTATTGTGTAGTAACCCGCCTAGAAGTGGGGCAAGTAAAAAAAATCATTAATGCCCATGATGAACAAGCCTTCGTCGCACTGAATACTTTAGTTGGCGTTGAAGGCGGAGTTATGAAAAAAACATTTTTGCATTAGCGCTAGGGGAAGTGAACACGGAATATAGAAGTTCCCCGCCGGAGCAAAAGCGTTGTGTCAATACATCAACGCTTCAGACAATGTTCAGGGGGTACGAGTCTTAGGAGAGTCCTAAAACTATTTTTGTAAGGACTGATTTACTTTAGAAGCCAATTGGCCGATTTTGCGAGAGGCTGTTTCTTTTTTGAACACGCCTTTTTGTGCAGCTTTTGCCAATTGAGAGATATAGTTTTTTAATAACTGAGGAAGCTCAGTCACGTTTTTAGCTTGAATGGCTTTTAAAAGCTTTTTTTCGTGGGTGCGAACAGTGTTTTTACGGTTGCTGTTAACAGCTGCTTTACGAACAGATTGACGGGCTCTTTTTGCCGCTGATTTATGATTAGCCAAGTAAAACCTCCAAAAGTAGTCCATGGCCATTCAAAAAGGCCACTTGCATTAAGCCTTGAAGGGTTAACATAGGGTGTAATGGGCCGCAAGCATTTTTTGCAGCCAGGAGGGTTATAAAGGCTCTATTTTGCTTCGGAAAGGGATTTAAAGCTTTGCTGAAGCTTTTCTTGGGTTTCGATCTCTTTTTTCCAGCGTTTGATTTCGGCCTCATAGCCTTTTTGCTTATTTTTCCACTCATTTTCCAGCTGGCCGGCGGTTTTGATTTTTTGCTGCACTTCAAGTTGCTGATTTTTTAGGCCCTCACCCCGGTCCGTCCATGACTTTTTTTCTCCCTGCACTTGGGTCAATTGCTTTTGATAATCCTCGATATTTTTTTGTCGCAAAGACTGATTTTCTTTCAATTGCAACACCAGCTTTTCTAAATCTTGAATCTTTTTGTCATTGCTGGCCATTTTGCTTTTTTCGTCGCCCACCCATTGGTTCAGGTCTTTTTCTTGCTTGTCGATTTTACCTTGGCCTTTTTTATTGTCATCGATTTGCAGCTGAACATCTTTACGTTGTTTATCAATTTCATTTTTGGTCTTTTGAATTTCAGACAAATTGTTATTCACAATCTTTAGATTGCTTTCATACTGTTCTAAATTCTTTTTGCTGTTTTCAATGTTTTCTTTGATTTTATTCAAGCCATCTTGGGCCGAAGATGGGGGAGTCTGTGCAACGCCCATCAGTGGAGTCACTAAAGCCACCACCAACAACTTTGTTCGTACTGATTTTAATAAATGAATTGTGCCTGTCATAGTCGTTTCCATCCTTTATTTTTTATCTTTACTGTCTGCGGGGCTTTTGGCAACCCCCCGTTGATTTTCGTCCGTGGGGCAAACATTTTTAAGCGAAGATCGATAGTGGCCCACTTCGTCTTCCCAAATTTCACCTTTAAATTTCCATTGAAAGCTTTTGTGTTTGTCTGGGGTCAGTTCAACTTTATAACCATCATTTTCACCACCACCAGCCATTTGATAGCGGATGTGCTCGCCGGCACCAGAAAAAATTTCATACTGCAAAACTTCATTCTGATCCAAGATACGATTCAAGTCTTTAAGCATATCTGCATAACGTTTCTGCAAGCTTTTGCCGGCCTCGGACTTGTACTGATTTTTTTCTTTTTCAAGGCGGGCAATGGCGGTGCTGCGAATGTCTTTGATTGAAGTCCTGGCTGTTTTAGCAATTTGTTGTTGAATTTTAAAAGAAGCTAATTTTTTTTCTTCCTGCAGAATTTCATTTTTTATTTTTTCTGGAACAACACTTTTATCGGCCATTTGCTTTTGCAATGCTGAAATATTTTTTAGACTTTGCTGTTGCGCTTCGCTGGCTTCTTTTTCTTTACGAATCAAAGTTATAGAGACCTCATTGTAACGAACACTTTCGTCCTCTGCATTATTGATCTGGGTTTGTAGATCTAAAAAGCTTGGGTGACGGGCCAACTCAATAATAAAAGATCGGGGCAGTCCTTCCACTTCAGACATTTTTGGGTTTTTAAGCCACATCTTGATTGTATCATAATACTTTTCTGATACAGGTTTACTGGCCAGGAAAGACTCTAACTTGGTTTTCCAAGGGGTGTATCGTCGTTTCATGGTTTCTAAAGCATGCACACTGTCGCCATACTGACATAAATTCAAATAGCCCACGGTACGAATGACATAGGATTCTGGCGAAAAGGCATTTTTAAAAAAATCGGTGTGCAAGCTGAACATATTGCCGGCAGCACCTACATAATCAGCAACTAAGATTTGCGTCCAGGCCTGTTCGGTCATGGCCTCTAACCACAGGGGATGGGCCTTATCGACTTTCAGGTACGACTGATAGGCCTCTTTGAATTGACTGCGCTGAAATTGCAAACGGGCCAAGGTGATGGCGGCAACGCCTCTTAATGTCGATGTCTTTTCGCTTTCACTCAATTTTAAAAGCTTCAGTAAAGGCTCTGTGGCTTTTTCAACCTGTCCACGACGGTATTCGAAAATAGAGGTCAACAACAAAGCCGGTAAGTATTCTTTGGACTTCTCATCGATCAAAGACAATGCTTCGTTCGCCAAAGTAAGATCCCCTTGATCCAGATAATATTTGGCTCGTGCCAACTGATAATTGGATTGCTGATCCACTTTCAGATCTGTAGAATTGATTAAGGCATCGATCTGCTGAATATCAGAAGGATTAATAACTTCAATATTTTCTACGGCTTTTTGTAAGGCCTGCACCTTTAAAGTCTTATTTCTACTTTCTTGAGCGACCTTCAGTATGTAATGACGAAACTCAGAATCCAGCTTTAAACCTAAGGCTGTTCTGGCATAATGAAATTGTATTTGATTTTGGTAGTCTTTGATCTTCATGAGTTCTGCCAATAAGCCTAAAGACAACTCGTAATTTTCATGGATGTCTAAAAAAATCAAAGCTTCTAGAAGTTTATAATCACTGTCGTTCATTTTGATCAGTTCAGTCAAAGCCACTTCGGAAGCTTTCAGTTCTGGCGCTTCTAGCTGTGCTAAGGGCTTTATTTCCGGGGCTGTGATCGCAGGGCCCACAGACTGCGCTTTACCGATCACATCAGGGCTGGTTAAATTTTTGGGAAGAACCAGATCTTTGCTTTCATTTTTTTTAGCCACAAAGCCAGAAGTAGTTACAGGTGGGGGAGTTGCGACCAAAAGACTTTTAAATCCCAGTTGTGATTCTTGACCAATATCCAATAGGGGAATTTTTTGCACTTTGACTTTGGTGGCGCCTTTGGCTTGGTAAAAATCAAAAGCGGGAACGCCGCTGGATTTGTTTTTTAAACGTGTCTGCCCAGGGCGTCCCGTTTGCACTTGCATGATGTCATCAGCGCCAGCAGCGATGGCATTGCTGGGCAGGACTGGGACTTGCAGAGCAAAGATCAAAAATGTCAAAAAAATACGGGGTTTAATATTCACATATCACCTTTTTTTAATACCAATAAGTCAGACCAAAATTTAAAGACGAATCGTTCACAGTTTTGGAACCTTGGTCCCGGTCAGTAGCGGTGGTGGACCATTTCATTTTTTGTTCGCTGGTGTAACGATTTAAAAGCTCGACCCTAAGGGCAAAATGTTCGGAGAAAAAAATCTGTTGGTTAACGCCGAATTGATATGAAGCCGCGGACTTTGTTTCATCGCCTTCTTGTTTTTTAATGGTGTAGTCCGTTGTGCCTAGGCCCAATGAAAATCCCATATCAAAATAAATAATGGCTTTGTCAACAAAACTCATTTTGGCATACAAGGGCACATAAGTGACAGAGGCGATTTTAGATCCTTTATAAATATTTCGATCCGGGGTAATGCCATAACGACTGATAAACTGATCAACGGCATCATTGTCTTTGAATTGACTTTGAGTGATATTTAAATCCACTCCCCAGCGTTCATTGAAAAAATATCCCAATTGCAGGGAAGTCATGGTTCCTGTGGCAAAGGGGTCATTGAAAGGAACACCGGCGCCAGCGGTCAGAAAAAATCTTTTGGCTTTGGTGTAGGTGCGGTTTTGTACAACTTTGAAATCATCATCCTTGGCCGACCAGTATTTTTCTTCCAACTTTTTAATGTCTAGTTTGTCGGATTCGCTAGACGCGGCCGCAGCTGAAGATTTGCTTTGCGCCCATGACGACACTGTGGCTGATAAAATTCCACAAAAAATTAAAATTTTAAAAAACTTTGAAACCATACGATTGCTCCCATCTTAGTTTGTACTTTTGAATAAAAACGGATAAGTGACCAGCACTTGGGTTCCTCCCTGTGGAGCAGGAAACTTCCATGCGGCAACCCGATTCAAAATACATCCCTCAACGGTTGCGTTTTTTAAAGTAGAGTCTCCAATCAACTGTCTTTCAACTTTGCCATTGCCACCAATAGTAAATTTCACTGAAATTTTACCAAACAGATCAGGATTGGCGCTCAGTTGTCTTTCGTAGCAATACAATATTTGTCCTAGCTGAGTTTTAATATATTCGGCAATCACTTCGCGGTCTAAGCCGCCAACAATTTCACTTTCATCTTCGATCAAGCCCACACCCGCAGATCCCGTGCTTCCAGCTTTTAAAACACCTTTGCCAGAAACTGAATTACCACCACCTACACCTTGAGTAGATATTTTTATATTGGATCCTTGAGAGTCCGACGACCAGTCTTTGCCGTTGGTATCGACTTTACCAATAGCGGCCAAGGCTCTGCCCGAAGGGCCTTCACCAGCCTTCACACCCTGACTTACAATCAAGGTGGCACTTTTTGCCGCTTGTGAAGACACTTTGCTTAACAATTGCGACAAGCGACCTGTGTTGAAATTTTTAAACTTAGAAACCTGTGGGGATCCTGCAGCGGCAGGGGGTTGAATGGCCACCGGTGGCTGAACTTGATATTTTTTTGCACTAGCCGTGGTCGAGCGGTTTTTTTTAAGTTCATTTTTAATCACAATATTTTGTACAGTCACGGGTTTGGTGAAGGCCAAGGTTTCATTTTGTTTTTTAGGGCCGAATAAAGCCAAGCTAAAAATCAACAATGCAAAGCTCATAACAATGTACAGACCTTTTTGGCTGCTTTCGTCGATGACTTGATTTTTAGTCATTTGGGCCAAATGATCTGTTGTTTGCAATGAAATCGTTCTTTGAGAAATGTCAAGATCAGCAATATTTTGATTCACCCAATTTTGACTTTTTTGTGGTTCAACAACTATGGGTTCATTGGCACCAAAAGACTTTTTAAATTTTTTACCAAAGGGCAAAAGTTTAGTTTCTAAAACTTGTCCTGATTTTTTTACAATAAACAATTGATAGGACTTTTGCGAGCCACTGTCATGACTTTGAAATTGGTTTAAGTTTTCATATAAATTAAAAGTTCGTAAAGTTGAAATCAATTCCAAATCAAAATTTTCAAAATGCAAAATTCGCTTCTCTTCAATGGGAGTGCGGATTTTTTCAGACTGTGCCTGAGGTTGTAAATCTATATACCACCAGGTGTTTTCAACAAACTCAAATAGACCTACAAAACCGGCGATAGTATTGTCTAAAGAAATCAGATCACTGTTTCTGGATGTGCCAAAAGTATAGGGGCCCTCATTGGATTTTAATTTCCATTCTTTGCAGGGGCCAGTGTGTAATTTTTGTCGCACCGTCAACGTGTACATCAAGTCACTTTCTTAACGAACATATTGTTCGGATTCACGAATTCTTTTGTCCATATCTTTTTGCACATCATACAAAGGTAAAAATTTAATCCCGCGCTTTTGCACCAAAAAAGCACCATCCGGATTTCTAACCGTGCCTTTGATATTCATTTCGCCAAAGTTCACTTCTTGCACTTTTCGAGTGGTTTTATTTTTAGCTGACGCGATATTCAACAGACCAAATAGCAACACAAAAGTGATCATCCGTTGAGTCTTTAATATGTTTAAGAAAGATGTAAAAAAAATCATTTCGTTACCGCTTTCTGTTTTTCTAGATTTTGCTTTAAAAAATCCAGTTTCAATTTGAGCCATTCTTTCAAAGTTTCATCATTTGTTAGCCTTAAGACTTTTTCGTAAGATTTAGATGCTAAGTTAAGGTCTTTTTTAAAAACCTCTAGTATACGAGCTTGCTGTAAAAGCATTACATCATTGGTCTGTTGCTTTAAAGCCTCAACCAGCACTGACAAAGAACTTGATATTTGTCCTGTCTGAGCCAAGGACTCACTGTATGCTAAGGACATATCACAATTATAAATCTGCTCTGCAGTTAGAGTCGAGAAGTTTTCGCTAGAGGCTTTATAATCTTTTTGATTGTAGTTGTTCAAGGCAGTAAAAAGGGCTTTTTCTGTCGAATTGTTTTTCAGTGTGCTTTCTAGCTGCAGCCATTGATTAAAAAGTGTCGATATTTTTTTCAGGTCTTTAGTAGATGAACTTTGTTTATAACTGGCCTTGGCTTTTTGGTACAAAGTCAATGACCGCAGATCCAACGGCAAGTCTTTGTCGGATAAGGCTTGATCCGACATCCACAATGATTTATTTATCAAG
>JBMOJS010000116.1:0-8728 GCA_049315665.1 Pseudobdellovibrionaceae bacterium
GGAGAACAATTTCATGGTGAAGCTCACCCTTAAACAGTAGATAGTTTTTCTGTATTTTTTGAAGATTTAGAGTCCACGAGGGCGGCGATCACTAGGTCGCCGCTGACATTCAAGGTGGTGCGGCACATATCTAAAAAGCGATCCACACCTAAAATCAAACCTATGCCCTCTGCGGGAATATTCAATTGTTGAAGTAAAATCATAATCAATGGTAAGGAGCCGCCAGGCACTCCAGCTGTTCCTATGCCCGCTAGTATGGATAATAAAACCACCTGAGTCTGTTGGGTAATGGAAAGGTCAACCCCATAAACTTGAGCTAAAAATAGCACGGTAATACCTTCAAACAAGGCCGTGCCGTTTTGATTGGCCACAGAACCAATAGTTAAAACAAAGCGAGATATTTTAGGTGAAATTCGGAGCTTTTTGTCCGCGGTTTCTAATGATCTGGGCAAAGTTGCATTGGAGGATGCCGTAGCAAAAGCATACAAATATACATCTTTACATTTACGAAAAAAATCAGACGGTGATCTTTTAGCGATAAATTTAAGAAGTAAGCTATATACAATAAACTGTTGAATCAGTAGGCCGCCTAAAACAACAGCCACATAAAATATCAACGATGCAAAAATCTGTGGGCCAAACTTAAACGCCGTATTAAAAACAATAGCAAAGACTGCAAAAGGCGCAACCTTCATTGTTTGTTCAACAATGGTCATGCTGGCTTCATAAATTTGTTCTAAAAACTGTATGACCAATAAAGGCTCTGAAGAGGTCGCCGTAGAGCTAGTTTGGCTTCTTTTGTTATGTGCCAAAGCTAAGGCAAAGCCAAAAAGCAATGCAAACACCATCAACGGGATCATTTCACCGTCCAAAGCTTGGGTCGCAGAGGCTAAAGGGTTTTTTGGAATCAGATCTATAATGGATTGAGCAAAAGTTTTGGCCGAGTCGGCATTTTTTTGCACGATTTCAAAAGCCGTTGTATTTGTAGCTAAGGAGTCTTTAGCCACCTCTATTTTAAAACCCTCGCCGGGTTTAAAATAATTCACTAAACCTATACCAATCAGTACAGAGGCCGAACTTGCAAGCACCGTGTAGTAAAAAGTTTTAGCAGCCACTTTGCCCAAGCCGCTTCCACGGCCCAGCTCATACACACCAATGGTCAGCGCTGAAAAAACCATCGGCACTACAACCATAAAAATCAGACTTAAAAAAATTTGCCCTATAGGATATAAAATATTTGCACTGATCAAAGAGAGAATGCTGGACTCTCCAACGGCATGAAAAACAATTCCCAGGGACATTCCCAAGATAAGGGCTGTAAGCAGCTTATTGTGAATTTTCACCGATAGCCCCTCCTTCTTAATTAATAAGTCAATGGGTTCGTGTTTTTATGTAGGGCCAGGGCCCTATGAGTATAGCTAATATTCCTAATGGCTTTTTCTTTTACGTCCATAAAACTGTGCTTTTAAATCTTCTGTAGCTACCTGGATAGTGTAGTTCAGCATGACATTGTAAATCTCGTCATGGGGTATTTTATACAAATCAGCCAATCTTTTAACTTTTGGCAAAGGAGGATTAGAAATGCCTCGTTCCCAATTCGAAATAAACTGAGGGCTGGTGTAGCCTAATTTTTTAGCTACGTCTTTTTGTGAAAGTCCAGAGGCTTCACGTTTATTTTTTAAAAACTCAGATAAGTTGATCATTTGGGCTCCCTTGGCGCGAATCGTTTACATTTAAAACTAGGCGGTAAAATTTTTTTAACAAAGCAAAATTGTACAATTTAGGCCAATTATGTTTGGAAAGCCAATGATCTAATGCGTATTGTTTAGTAAGGTCAATATTTTTTATAGAAAATCACCAGTTCCAAAGTATGGTGCCAATTTCGTCCCGTGTCACAAAAGCAACAAAAATATAAAAAATCATTGCCGAATGTCAGGAATTTGTTAGGTTCTGGTTAAGGAGGCGCTATGTTTTCTAAATTTTACACGAAGAAGATGGTTTCATTTGGGGTCTTGGGTTGTTGTATTGGTTTTTCTTTATTGGCTAGTGCCAATTACAATCTAAAAATGGAACCACAGATTCAATCCCTTAGTAGTGAATTTCGTTGTAACAAAACATCTCCAGATCAAATCCAATGCGATCCCACTCATTTGCAAAGTATGGGCAAAGCCACTCAGATGATCAAGTTAACAGAAGTCGATTCTGTCGATTTTTTAAAAATAGTACAAAGTTTTCGCGCCCCAGAAGTTGTAGTGGGTGAAGGTTCAGAAATCAAAAATTACAAATTTATGAGCGACCAGATTGCAACTCTATTTATGTGTGCATCCAGAGTAAGTACAGCTCAAGGAAATAAAACCCGTTGTTTCCTTTATTTTGACCCAACTAAAAAAGATGAAACCGTTAAAATTTTAGAAAATAACTACTTTGTGAACATTCGCTTCAACAAATCCGATGTTATTCGCAAACTCAAAGATATTTTTCGTGAAAACAATGCTGCCGCCTATGTTTCTAATGAAGAGGTGCAATTGAGCACAGGTAAATACAAAAGAGCCTCTTTGTCGTGCGACTCATCTGGTTGTGAACTGAGAGCCGTTCTGTCTGGTGCTAAATAGTTCAGCAAAAAAGTTGCGTTTTGCAACCAAATATACCCAATTTAGTACTGATTTTTTGTAAAAATTATTTGCTAATTTAAAAATGATTTCAATATCTTAATGCTTTGTGTTACAAACCCCAAGAGCGAGGATTTGGAAATCTTAATTCAGATGAAATAAACCTTCCGAATATGTTGTGGTTGTGTTTGTTTCTGGTTAAGATCCAGACCGTTTAATAACGACCTTAGGGGGTCCATATGGGTTTACACAGCAAAAGAAATTTTAAAAATTTAAATCTACTTTTATTTTTTACCTCTTTTTCCATTCTATTTTGTTCTAAACTAGCGGTTGCTCAAGTGGTCAGTGACAGTGCTGCTTCCGCAGTTTATGCCAGAGCCATTCGTTGTCCAAAAACTTCACCTCAGCAAATTCAATGTGATTCTTCTGAATTCAATAGCCTTGGGGCAAGAACCCGATCCATTCGTTTGAATGATGCAGACTCCGTCGATTTTTCTAAAATATTTAGCAACTTTCGGGTTCCTGAAATTGTTGGTAATAATGAAGTCATCAACTACAAATTTGTCAGTGATCAGTTAGCCGCTTTTTTTATGTGTATACAAAGAAACCAATCTGGTCGTGCTAATATGAACTGTTTTTTGTATTACAATTCCACCAGGAAAGAAAATTTTGTGCAGATGGCTGAAAACGAATTTTTTGTGACTATTCGTTTTAGTAAGCCTGAAGTCGTACAGACCATCAAACGCATATTCAGCGAAAATGGCGCGGCTGCTTATGTTTCTAGTGAACAAGTGGCTTTGCGATCAGGAAGCACCACTGTGAACAAACCAAGAGTGACTTTAAACTGTCTGAATAATTATTGCGATTTGGTGGCTATTCCCCAGCCTGTGGTGGGTCGCCCTGTGGGCATCGTCGATGATCGACCGTTCAATTGATGACTTAATTAACTTAGGTTCTGTCATTGTTTTGGTCACACTTATGAATCTTTACAGCACATAAAGATGAACTATTATTTTTTTACACAAAGCATTATTGTAAAAGGCTTAGTTAGTTATTGTAAATAACTGCTATTGAATTGGGGCTTTTATGCACTTTAGTAAATATTTAATTTTTTTTATTTTGGCCCACAGCCTTTGTTTATCGGCAGATACAGCCAATGAGGATCAAGATCCATTTTTTGATGATGGCACAGAAATTCGCTGCCTAAGAACTAATAAAAAAACAAAAAGTGGTAAGGGAAGAACCACCTGTGATTTGTCTCAAGAGCTGGCTTTTGTAGATCCTGATGGCAATTTATCTAGCAATAGCCAAGTGCTTGCTTTTTCTACAGCTAATCCGCCAAACAGAGGCGATGGTAAATGGCCTCAGTCCAGCTCTGATAAAATTTATTACAATGATTCTGCTTTATTTTTAAAAGTGATTAAAAAAATGCGCCGACCAGAGTTTCGAGTTAATGATATTGCCTCGACTTTAATATATAAATTTTTTAATAAAAATTTATCATTTTTATTCACCTGTATTGTTCGTAATCCATCGGGGATCTTAGATTCGAATTGTATACTTTATTTCAATCCTTTCAGGACAGATCCAGAAGTCATTATTGCTTTCGACGGACGGTTTGTGAATATTCAATTCACCAATCCAGATGTGGTTGCCAAAATTCAATCCGTATTGTTTGAACAAAATAGTGATGCGCTGATTGCCAAAGAGCCTGTTGGCGTAAAGATGGAGGGGGTTATGAGTTACTACCCTAAGGCTTCATTTTCTTGTACAGCCAATGCCTGTGAGTTTCGGGGGATCCCAGAGCAAAGCAATAATGAGGCCGAGGACTTCGTAGCACCACGAATTGGCGGTGATGAGGACATCAAAGAGCCACGCAAAATAAATAATGATTTTTATTTTGATTGATTTTTGCTGATTTAAAATGAGGAATCAAAAAGGGGGGGGCGTGTTTAACTGGGGTTTAGATAAAATTTTAGTAGTGTTTATAATCATATGTGATTTTGGCTCGATGGCTAACGCCAACAATAAGGATTCGTTTTTTGATGCAGGAAATGAAGTGCGATGCTTTAGAACCTATCGTACTAAAGAAGAAGGCCCCAAGAATCAATGCGATCTATCTCAGTTTGAAAGCTTAGGTAATGACCTGAATTTGATTCGATTTTCAAATCGCTCTGATTCTTGGCAGCTGTTAACTATTATACAGCGCATGAATCCCATCCCAGAAAGAGTTGCTAATGATGCTTCAAGCATTCTATCTTACAAATATATAAATAAAGGTAAATCTGTACTGTTTCATTGTATTATAAGATACCCATCTGGTAATCGTGATGATACCAACTGCTTTTTCTATTATAGTAACTTCAGGCCCGACCCATTTGTGCAAATCTCTGAAAATGCTTATTTTGTGAATATTCGTTTTTATGAATCAGCTTTAATGCGAAAAATAAAATCAGGTTTGGATGATAATCGGACCATTGGTTTTCTGTCTGAAGAAAAAAAAGCCATTGAGGTTCAAGATAGTCCAACGGGTCTGAAAAATTATCCTTTGGCTTCGTTTTTTTGTTATTCAAATTACTGTGAATTCCGTGCTGCTAAAGATGTGTCTGACATCCAAGCGCCCAAATTTTAAGTCACGTAAAGCTTAAAACTAGGTGATGTTTTGGCGTTATGGCTGGACAGAAGGGTGGCTTTGTCAGGGTATTGTTAGGGTTGTATCGTGGGGTTGTTTGGCCTTTGTTATCCTTTGTTTAAAGGTCTAGAAGGCGTCGCATCTTATTTTGACTCTAGGTGAGTTTGGCTTTTACCTAAGAGTCATGAAAACACTGAACACAAAACAAATTATAGCGAGTCTATTCACAACGACCTTACTTTTGGCAACAAATGCCTATGCACAAAAAGTGTGTCGTGGAACTCAGCCCAACCAAGTTCAATGTGACCCTTCTCAATTGAACAATATGGGACCGGGATCTCAATCTATTTCATTAACTACCCAAGACTCCGTGGATTTCGCAAAAATAGTAGAACGTTTTAGTGAGCCAGAGATTGTCGTTAATGGCAATGAGCGTATCACCACTCATAAATTTGTTTCAGACAATATTTCTGTTTTATTTATGTGTTCTTCTAAAGTACAGGTTGTGAAATGCAGATTGTATTTTAATCCAACAAAAAAAGAAGAGAGCGTGCGGATTGCTTCGAACCAATTTTTTGTGAATATTAAATTTTTGAAACCAGAAGTTGTACAAAAATTTAAAACTGTATTTTCTGAGTATAACACTTCGGCTTATCTTGCTGACGAGGTTGTTGCCGTACGCACAAGCCCGAACCAAGCGCCGCAAAAATACAATAGGGCTTCTTTGGCCTGTGATCAAAATAATGGTTGCGAACTAAAAGCAGTTATAGGATCTGGTAATCCAGCCCCTAACCCAAACCCTGTGCCACCTAGAAATGGTCCACGGCTTCCGCCCCCATCTTTTGGAGATGATGTTCCAGATGGTGGAGATTGATTGATTTATTCTTTGTAGAAAGCCATATAAAAAATGACCGCTTGAAAAGCCAGATTTTTAAAAATCTGGCTTTTTGCTTTAGAAGTGTCTTAGTTTTGTTTCTTGGGCATGATTTAAATCATCGGTTGTGGCCCTAAGTCGTGCGCAAAGATAGTTGGCTAGGGATTTGTAAAACTTACTTTCTAAGACATTGTTGTTGTTGAGGATGTTTTTTAAATCTTGGTAATTGATTTCAAGCAGATTGCAGCTTTCGATGGCTTGTGCTGTTGCTGATCTATTTTGGCCATCCAGTAATGGAAGCTCACCAAAGTGCGATCCTAGGCCCTGGGTTGATATCTGAACCTCGTCACCATCCCGAGTTGTGGAGTAGATTTTTACCGATCCAAACCGAATAATAAAAAGGCTTGTTGCTGGCTCACCCCGAATAAAAATATCTTGTCCTGGGGAGTAAGATTTTTCTTTGACCAGTTTTTGTAAAGTTTCTATCTCTACAGATGAAAACTCTTTAAAAAGATAGACTGTTCTTAGTATGGATTCTGACATATTTATCACCTCGTATGTAAGAATTCTAAAACAAAAATTCAACAATGCAAATAGCTTATTGTGTCAAATCAATATTTAAGGTATAAGGACATCACATTACAATCTACGGGGGGCGATTCTTGGGTACACAAAATACAATTCAAAATACGACTAAACCAAATGACCAAGAGAATTTGGATGAAGCTTTAGACAGCGATTCAGAGGCATTTTCATCGGCAAGCTCTACTTCTGCATGGGAGGTTGTTGATGGCGATGATGCTTTGCAATCCGCTGCAGATATCGAAAGAGAAATTGCTGAAAAATTAGGCTCTTTGCACTTGAGCGATGAAGAGGAAGATCTAAATTTAGATGATATTGAAAATATATTAGATCTATCTGAAGAAAACTTTCCTAGATTCACTTTGGCAAAAAATAAGGCCCGCTTTTTACGTATGGTCAGCTGGTATCGCGGAAAAGAAGAATGGATTGAGGTTGCGCCACTGAGTGGTGTTACTAAGCTGTTTAAGCAGCAAACAAAAGAGCTTGAAGGGATACGATCTTCAAAACTGGACTATGAGATGGAGTTAGAAACAGGGACTTTGACACCTTCTCAACGCTCCTACCGTCGTGATGAATTGAAAATGTGCAGAGTTCAGGAAAAAATGGCGGTGCATTTGATATCTAAATTGCAAGTAAAAATCAAATCAGGACGAAGATAGAGTTCTGAAAAAAGATATTTCCTCCCCTTTATTCTCACACTGAAACGCCGATAAAGAGTCATAACGGGGAGGACTCTTCATGTCGAAGTCATTACTAATTTTAGTCTCAGACAATGCTGATATTGCTCAATCAGCTAAAGTCTATTGGGAACAACACAATGTGCAGTTTCAAGTTTACTCTGTCTCTCAGTGGAAAGAGGGTTTGAACAACGGTCCGTTCAGATTACAGCTAGGTGCTTTACCACCGACGCTTTCTTCCGGTGCAAATCCAATTTATCCTACAGCTGTAAGTCCATCCGTTGTTCATATTTCCCCAACAACCTCTAGTGGGTCTGTCTTTTCAAATTCAGTTGTGAATAACAGTGTACAAAAAATTGAACACATGGAAGCCATAGCTATTGAAAAAGCCATTGTGCAATTCAAGGGAAACTTAACTGAAGCAGCCAAAGCCTTAGGCATTGGTCGAGCCACTTTGTATCGTAAGGTTAAGCAGTATCATATTGATCTAAGTCATGCCCGTCATAAAAAAATCGCTGCCTAGATCTGTCTGAAGGTCGAAGTTGCCACTACTAAAGGTCTTATTATTAAAGTAATTGCAACGTGACAGGTTTTTTTTGTTAATATGGATATACAAAGGGAGGGGAATTATGAATCACGATAAATCAAAAGTGATTGAGTTTCCTAATGCAAATAAAAAATATAAATTGCAAAATCAGAAAGTGATTTTTGCAATTTCGGTTGCTTCAGTCATAGTGACTACTTTGGTTGTGCAAAAGATCATTTCTAAGTTAAATACAGATGAAAATACTCGAACTGTGGCTAGCGCAAACCCCCTAGTGTTGGAAGTGTCAGAGCAAGATCAAAAGTGGGCGCAAAAGTTATCTGAAGAAAAAAGTATTCCTACTATGAGCGAAAAACCGTCCTTGCAAGATGAGTTGTTGTATGGCTATTTAGAAGGCAAATATGGAATGAAATTGAATGTCAGCAATGGTAAAATTGAGACCTTGGATTTTATACCTGCTTCGCTAGATACTCCCGTTGCCATCACAAATAAAAACGATTTCTTATTGCAATATAAAGAAATTTTTCAATATTCATTTGATGAGGTTCAGCTGCAAAGCAAGTCAACGACGGAAGAAGTCTATGTGCTATTAAGTGCAGCTAACGCTGTTGTGGGGCGAGCTTTTTTTTCGTTGAATGATTCTGGACAAGTTTTGTCTTTAAAAATCATGAAATAGAAATATTTTTTCTTCGATTTATTACACCCAACCAAATGTGTATATTATTAATAAGTACGTTGGATAAGCAACATAAGCGCAGAGATTTTGAGACGAAACGAAGACTTTTATAATTTAAAAATGAGGCTTATCCA
>JBMOJS010000117.1:0-8669 GCA_049315665.1 Pseudobdellovibrionaceae bacterium
GCGTAACCAGATCCTAGTTCAGGGACATTTATCTATGAGTCAATACGTCCATTTTAAAGATGTCTTGTCATTGTGCGTGCGATCCACTCCTGAGACTTTTTTGTATTTATTCAATTTAGCAACACACATGCCATGTGGTTTTGCATGCGCGCTAGCCCAGCCTGTTTGCCGCCTTTCGAGAGGTTTCAACTGGAAGTAGTGTCGCGGCAAAGAATTGTTTTGTTTGGAATGCTAACGAATCCGGGCCCATAAGTATACCTTGCAAAGGTATACTATAATGTAGTATTATAAATTCATGGCGATTCAATCCTTCTCAGATAAGGCAACTGAAGACTTCTTTTATGCCGGCAAATCTGCACACAAAGCTGGTTGGGCCAACGCTTCGGATGTTGTAAAGAGAAAGCTTGACCAGTTGAATGCCGCGACCTCATTGCATGACTTAAAGGCTCCACCAAATAATAAATTGGAGGCCCTAAAGGGTGATTTGGCAGGTCACCACAGCATTCGCGTGAATGATCAATGGCGGGTGGTGTTTGAATGGACAGAGCTAGGGCCCGCAAAAGTACGGGTCATGGATTATCACTGAATGGAGAAAAAAATAATGAGAAAAATGACACGCAAACCAACATCCCCTGGTGAAATGCTCAGCGAGGAGTTTTTGAAGCCTCTGCAGCTGACCCAGCGCAAGTTTGCCGATCACATCGGTGTCGAAGTAAAAACCATCAATCGTATAGTTAACGAGCATCAGACATTAACACCAGAACTTGCAGCTAAGTTTGCCGCAGCCTTTAGTATGTCGGTTGAATTTTGGCTCAATCTGCAAATGAGCTTGGATATATGGAACCTGGCGAAACGTCACCCCAGTCTTCCCAAGCCCCTGATTAAGTCACGAGCCAGCTAAGTTTTGCTCAGTATGCCGCGCCACCACTTCCAGCTGAAACCCACGCCCATGACTTCCTCCAAAAATCACAGCTCTACTTGCCGCGGGCGCAGGTGGCGGGCAGGGGTACTCAACTAGATAAGCGGGGGCCTTGGACTGCATTACAAATATAAAAAACAAATTATTCCAGCAAAAAAAAGCAGCGTCCGCTTGAAAAAATAAAAAATATTTTATCCGTATGCCTTTTCGCATTTAAAGCCTTTTACTTTTAAATTTTCGCTGCTGTAAGAAATTTGAATAGGGTTGCAGCAGACTTCACAATCTTCGATATAGGTTTGAAAATCGTTGCCTGCAACCTGCAGAAGCATGGAAATTCGTTCAAGGCAAAATGGACATTTAAAAAACTTTTCAACTTCTTCCATCGATATTTACTTTAGCATAAAATAAGCATCAGTTGAAACTCAAAAAACTACAAAAAAACAAAGCCCTGGTAGATATCCTACTAGGGCTTTGTTTTTATAAGTCTATTCATGAATAAAACTGTAAGATTAAATTACAGAAAATTACTGTATCGAAGTTATAATTGCATCATTTCCACTTAAAAATTGGACCAATGAATCTTGTACTAATTTAACAGCACCATTTTTAGTTTGAATGATTTCACCTTTTAAAACTGGACCTTCTTTAGCGTAGCCAGCATCATCGAAGTAAGTGCAATAATTTTTTTCTTTAATTATTAATTGGTCAGAACATCTACCAAATTTACAATCTTTTTCAGAGGCTATAACAAAGTTTTTCTGACCTTGTGGCGTATCAATAGCTGTTTTTTCTTGGTCAATAGATGTTACCAAGCCAACTTTAAAAAAACTATTTTTTATGTCGTAAATACTTTCCTGCTGTCTTTTGTTAACACAGTTTAGGGGACTGTCATTATGAAAAGTTAATATTGAGTTGATTGAGCTATTGTTTTTTACTTGTTGGAAAATTCCTGACATAGCAATATCAACGATCTTATCATCTAAAGTAAATCCTATCATCTTGTAGTCTGTGTCATAATTATTTACACTTTTTAATTCTGTATCTTTAATAGATACTAAAAAACTTTTAGGAAAATAACTTGTAATAGAGCTTATATCGTTATTCTCAGGAAACAAATAAATAAAATTGTAATAATCAGTCGTCGTTATATTTAAATCTTTAATATTTAAATTTTTAATACCTTTAACCGTAAAGTATCTAATGGCAGCATTATCATCAAAAGATAATCGTGTTTCACCAATCATTTCTAGTGCTATTTTAAAATATCTAAGTTGGATTTTATTTTTTGGATTATAGGATGAAAAAAAAGAATGTTTACCTTTAACAATATCTGCTAAAAAACCGCCGCCTCTTTTAATATTCGAAGTTTGAATAAGAATACCTTTATAGTCTAAATAATAGCCTGCCATTCGGAATGCGGCATGAAGTTTGTCTTCAGATGCATTATTTGACATGTCTTTAGAAAATAAAAAAGATGTTAAAAATCTAACTGCAGTTGATCTAGCATAGTTTTCAAAGTGAACCTTGTCATAAGAGAAGTACTGAACTCCATTATTCACTTCTATACCTTCATGATAAATAATTTCATGAACGATAATGCCAGCTTTAGAGTTTTCATCCAAAGAATCCCATAAGTCTTGGTTAAAAGTATAGCGCTTATCACCTGGGAATACAGGTTTCTTTTGGATCACAAGTTGTTCAACTTTACAACCTTTAGGTATGGCGATGTGATTTGAGTCCGGAACATCGGTCAATTCAATATTTTTTAGCATTGCTGTTTCATTGAAAAATTCTTTATAAAGCTCTAGATATTTTTCAGCTCGGACTGGCGAAAACTTTTGAAGTCTATTTAAAACAGTTAATACCTTATTATTAAAATTTCCAGGAATATTGTCCACATCCAAATCTACTTGCTTTAAACGTGCTTCATAAAAATCCAATAGCTCAACAGCTTTGATAGAACCGTTGGGCTTATAGCATACGACTACATCGCCACCATTACCAACTTCTTTAGCATCTACTTTAGTATTGCTAAAAGCTGATGCGGTGACAAGATGGGCGCCTAAAAAAAGTATAAAACAAATTCTGTTTTTTAACCTATGTACGATAAACATGAAATTCCCCTTTTTTAATTTTCTAGCCAATTAACTGTCTTGGCAAATTAGCTTCCTATATGACTACTTCCTTTGTTGGCCCAACGACACTCGTTTACAAATGTTTTTGATAGCAGGTCAACATTTTAAGTAACAGACTGTTACCTTAAATTACCTCAGTTGAACTACCTGCAGGCTGATTTAAGATTGACCTGAAATTGGTTCATTTACGGAATTTAAGACAACAGTTTGATATTTTAACTATTTGACTTTAGCAATATTTTCAACCAGAAGCTGTTTTATGCATATAAATTACAGATCTTATATTGAAAATGAACTTAGGTTAAGACAAGTGCGCAATCCATCGTATTCTTTAAGAGCATTTGCTCGCGACCTGGATTTGCCAGCCCCTAAATTATCAAATTTACTAAATGGTCGAGGCGGGATTTCGCCGGCAAAAGCCAATCAAATAGCACAAGTGATGCGATTGGATCCTTTAGAAATGAAAATTTTTGTTTTATCAGTTTCTGCAAATCATTCCAGAAGTGAAGCGGCTAGAAAGTTGGCTCAATTAGAATTAGAAATGTATTTACAAAAAATTCATTGGCAAGATTTTCATGAAGAACAGTTTAAAATTATTTCTGAGTGGTATTTTTTTGCTATTCTGGAACTTATGGAAACAAAAGATTTTCGTTCCGAAAATCGATATATAGCTCAAAAATTAAATTTGGATGAAAGTTTAGTTAAAAAGGCATTGAAGCATTTGGAAGAATTGGATTTGATCAGAAAGACAAAATCTGGTTCTTGGGTGCAAACCTATAAAGATCTATCCGTAGCTTCTAATCAGCCTTCTCAATCCATCAGAAAATACCATAAACAGATTCTAAACAAAGCAGATATAGCATTGGATGAATATCCAATTGATCAAAGAGATTTCTCTTCGGTGACTGTGGCTATGAATAAGAAAAAATATTTAGATGTGGTAAACAAGATAAAAAAATTTCGCAGAGAATTGGTCAACGAAATAGTAAAAGATCCTTCGCCCAAAGATTGTGTATACAACTTATCCATTCAATTTTTTCCATTTGATAAGGATATAGATTGAGAAATTTTATATTTATATAAAGTACATTTGCCGCGCCACCACTTCCAGCTGAAATTGCACGCACAAAAGCGATTTCCCGCAAAACCGCAGCTCTACTTGCCGCGGGCGCAGGTGGCGCCCTAGCGGGGCCAGCGGTGTTGCAGGACTAAACTGACAGATTCGCCCAAGCTGGTGTTTTGCGGATCGCCAAACCAAGTTTGGTTGCTGTAACTAAGGCCCGCGCTCCAATCTACGATCGGACTGTAGTTCAAAGACAGCGCGGCGGTGGCGTAGCGTTCTACGAATCCAGTGATAACCGCACCGGACTGGGTTTCGCTATCCACGGCATCTTCATAAGTCGAAGTCAGTGTGCCACCTAAGCGATAATCCTTGAAGTTGTAACCACCCCCAAAACTTAAATTGTAACCACGACCTGGTTTTAAAGTCCCTTGAAATTGTGAAGTGTTTATTTTCTTTGCGAAGGATTGATGAAACTCTAAAAATGTAAATATATCTATATTTACAAAAGATTTGCTCAACAGTGTGCCTACTCCCGCAGTCCAAAAACCCTGGCCACGACTGTCTAAGCCGCCCAGTTCAGATTCCGCTTTGGATTTTGCAAGGGGTGTTGTGATTTGTAAAAATCCCAAGCCCTTGGGGCGGTAAGGGTGGTAATTCCAATCGGGCAGGTACTCATAACCCAAAGTTGTTGAAACATCCCCAACCCCTGCTGTGGTTGATATCTCGCCCTTCTGTCTTTGAATGACCGGGATAGAAATTCCCGCTTGCCAGCGGTCCGCCAATAGATAAGCCGCTTCAATTTTAAAAGTTTGAGTTTGAGTCGGAGCATCTGTCTTGTGCCAAATTCCGTTTTCATCCACCAGATCTATCGACACTCGATGAGCAGAATAAGATCCTGTCATTTGCGCTTGATCATCCCCCACAAGCAATGCTGGTGCTGACATTCCACCCCCACAGCAGGCCGCTGCGTTGGCAATACTAAATAGAAACTGAAATAACAGCGTCATCTTTGACTTCACTATTTTCTTTGATGAAGAATTGAAGATCCCAATCGCCAGGCATCACAAAGAAAACTTTCTTTACCCGATAGGTGCCTACATCCAAACGCTCCACTTCTGTGGGTGTAGATCCATGACCCATGCTTGGCATCCACAAAATCACCTCAGGCAGCGCTGACCAATCCAGCAAGACGGAGCTTTGGTCAAAATAATTAGCCCGGTAGGTTTTAAAAATAAAACTACCACTTTGGCTAGAGGTGGGCTTGGTTTCCCACTGCCAAGATAAACAAAATCCTGATTTGGTAAAGGTGTTTTTACAAGACGATGCTGGTAACTCTTGATTTATAACATCCGCAGAGTTTTTGGATTCCGCCAAGTAAGTCGGGCGGGCGCAAGCGGATAAAAAACACACAGCCATGATGAACCCAGCCGATTTGATTTGAAAAAATCGCGCCATGCACTCACCAGGTTTTTTTAGTGGGTCTAGCAATAGAACAACCCAATGCTCTTTCTTCGCTGGCTTTGACTTTCTGCCCTGCTTGAATATCACGCAAGGCTTCGCGCAGATAATTGCGGCTGGATTTTTCAAAGCGGTGACTGTCTGAAACTCCCCCTTGATAAAGCAATTGGCCATCAGCCTTCACCACAAACACATGGGGGGTTTTTAAAGCCTTGTAGCGATCAGCAATAGCGGCCTGATCATCTTTTAGCACTGGAAACGGCAATTGAGCCTTGCTGAAATAAGCTTTGCTCAAAGCAGAGTCCTCATCCGCATTGGAATGCACACCCACAAAAGCAAAACCAGGATAGTCTTTGGCTAAGGATTTCAGTTCAGACACATGGCTGTCAGAACAGGGGCATTTTGCAGATAGAAAAATCACCACCAAAGGTTTATCGGCCTGGGCCTGTAGGCTTACGGGGGTGTCTTTTAAAAGATCGGGTCCTTCAAGGCTTTGCAAGGCCGTTTCAGCATGAACAGATAAGCAGCATAAAAAAATCAGTGTAAAAAGTGTTTTCATGCGTCGTGTATAGCGAATTTTTATACCCTTTGGAAGCGCAACATTTTGCTGCACAGCAATTCGGGCCTCGCGGGATGGCTTAAATTGGGTTATAAGCCATTCAATGAATTCACTTTTTAACCAACTGGCCCATTGGTTTCATTTTCCCATAGGCTCTGGAGATATAACTCAGGCTCAACTGCAGTGGCTGGTGCGATTGCGCTGGCTTGCGGTTTTTTTATTTTTTGTACTTTTATTGCCTGGATATCAGTGGGGTTTTTTGACTCGGCAAACATTACCCATCGCCGTTGGGATTATTGCCTTTTTGTTTTTATTCAATCTGCTGACCCAACTTATTTTTGTTGATGGCAAAAAACCAATAACCTCCTTGTTTATTGGTTTTCAGTTGAACTTGGATTTGCTGTTTCTAACGGGTTTGTTATTTTTGGCCAGGGGTTGGGCCAATCCCTTTGTCGGCTTATTTTTATTGAATGCCAGCCTTGGTGGAATATTGATCAGTGGCCGGCGAGCTTGGGGTTTTTTATTATTAACCCATGCCTTGTTAGCGGCCTTGCAGTTGCATTATTTAAGCACACATACCCTAGAGCTGGACGATCCACCGATCAACATAGTGGTGTTTCATTTTTTGATTTTTTTATTTTGGTTGGTGATGCGATCTTTGGGATTGTATTTAGAAAAACTGCATCTGTTGCAGGCCAATCAGCGGATTCAAACTGAACGTTTGGATCGTTTGCGAGCGGTGGGCGCATTGACTGCTGGATTTTCCCATGAATTTGCCAGCCCATTGAATGCGGCCAAAATCCGTTTGCAACGCTTATCCAGCTTAAATCCCTTGGAAAATTTAACGCTGTCCCAGCACGAAGATATTGCAGAAGCTTTATCGGCGGTTGAAGACTGTGAAGTGGTGATTCGTCAGATGAATGCTTCGCAACTGGACACTAGGGATTTTCAACTGAAGTCGGTAAATATCAAAGATTTTTTGCTAGATGTGGTTGGGGCATGGCACGAAGAGCACCCGAAAGCTCAGGTGCAAGTTGAGCCTGTTTTAGATATTTTAGTGTCCATTCCCACTTTGCATTTTGCCCAGGTGATTTTAAATCTTTTAGACAATGCCTTTGAAGCGGCTCCGCAAAAGAAAATAAATATTTCTTTTAGTGTTGATGCAAAAAATTATATTTTTAGTGTGCTGGATCAGGGAAGTGGTTTTGATCCTTCGGTGTTGCAGCGTCTGGGTGAGCCTTTTGTAACCACCAAGGCTTTTGGCACTGGTTTGGGGCTTTATGTCAGTCAACTGTTTGTGCAGTTTTTGGGTGGCGAAATCAAAATCCAAAATCAACAGCCCTTGGGCGCCCAAGTGACTTTATGTTGGCCTTTGCGGGGAAATGTATAAATGGATAAACATGTTTTAATTTTAGAAGACGATCTTCGTTTGGCAAAAAGTTTGTTGAAAGAATTTATTGAGCACGGATATAAGGCCACTACGGCTGAATCTTTAGCTGATTTTTTAATAAAACTGGAAGCAGACAAAACTTTGCTTTTGGATTTTGCGGTGCTGGATTTGCGTTTATCTAAAGGGGGCAATGGTCTAGAGGCTTTAGAAAAGATTCTGCAAATCTTTCCACAGTGTCGGTTGGTGGTGCTGACAGGCTACGCCAGCGTCGTTACTGCGGTCGAAGCTGTTAAAAAAGGCGCTGTCGATTATTTAACCAAGCCCGCTAGCTTTCAGCAGATCGAAGCCGCTTTGTTAGGTCAAAGAAAACTTGAAAACATGGATTTGAAAAGACCTTCTTTGGATCAAATCGAGCATGAATACATTGATTTTGTCCTGCAGGGAAATAATGGCAATATTTCTAAGACCGCCCGGGACCTGGGTTTGCATCGCCAAAGTCTACAAAGAAAATTGAAAAAATACATTTAAAGCAAACAATATTTGTTTTAAATCCATAACCAAGGAGATTTTTTTATGAAACAGATTTTTTTAGCAGCCTTACTGGCCATCAGTGGTTTTTCGTTGAACAGCTTGGCCCACGAAGGGGAGCATCACCATGAAGGTCAACATCAAGATGGTCCCGCAAATCCCGCCCCAGTTTTAGCCGGGCATTTGGCTTACAAAGGCAACACTTTGCATCTGCTTGCTTACTTTAACCCAGCCCCTAAAGTGGGTGGTGAAAGCTTTTTAAGATTAGAGGCTCGCGCAGCCGCGACTCATCAAATTATTGAATTGAAAGACAAAGTGCAGGTGACTTTGTGGATGCCCAGCATGAATCATGGATCAGCGCCGACACAAGTTGAACAAGTTTTAAATTCTGAAGGGGAACTGCAACCTGGGGTGTTTAATGTTAGAAATTTATATTTTATTATGCCAGGGGATTGGGAAGTGCGTGTGACCTTGACTGATAGCCAAGGCCATATTGAAACACAAAAATTTTCTATGAATCTGTTTTAGATGGGCTGCCAGGTCCTGTAGGTAGCGCGCTCCGGCCGTATTGACTCATAGATAAATGTCCCTGAACTAGGATCTGGTTACGCAACTTT
>JBMOJS010000118.1:0-8650 GCA_049315665.1 Pseudobdellovibrionaceae bacterium
TTCGCTATAGCCCAAGCCTTTGTGCAGATATTCAAACATCGAACTGTAACCCAGCTTGGCATAAGTGCGACTGAGTTCACACTGATTGATCAAATCTAAAATCTGTTCAGTGATTTTTCGTTCTGTTTGAACCAGTTGTTTCAATTTCAAATGTATGTCGTTATGATTCATAAATTCCTTCTTTCTATCGCCACAATGAGCAAATAATAATTCAACACTTCAGATGGGCCGCACTAACCCATCCAGCTACAAAAAACACAACAATTTATTTATCTCCGCCGTAGCGGCAGTTGTTTTTTAAAAAAACCCTTACCGTATCGGCGCATATCAAGTTATATACCATCGATTTTAAAAATGAATTTTTGCTTGTTTATAATTTGCCGGTGCGAATCTCAAAATCTGAAAAATGACCCTCCAGAAAAGCAAGTATGCCCCTGCTAGTGAGTTTATTTTTTGAATACGATCCCGGTCGTACGTTCAAAATAATTTCCTGCTATAACGAAGTTTAGAAATCAAAAAAGGTCGTCAAGGGTTTATTTTACATAGTTAATTTTAAGATGCCGCCGAAGGTGAATCATTTTGAGACTGTAAAGCCACAAATGTCACCCTGTAAAATCCGTTAACATTTTTTTTTACAAAATGGAAGGCCAGCATCGCAACAGATTTTCTTTTTTTCTTTATTCTTTTAGATGCTTAGATGCTTAGATGCTTCAGGCCATCACCACTGGCATAACCTTAGCAACTATAATTTGTAGTATTAATAAATATAACAATTAACAATGAGGCGACTTTATGAAAAAAGCTATTATTTCAGTTCTATTAGCGGCGACATCTTTCAATGCACATGCTGATAAAAACACCTGCGGAATTTACAATACAATTAATGATAAAGTCATAAGTTGTATAGATGAAGCAATAAACAAAGCCCCGCAGTATCCTGATTCAAAATTTGATCAGATTGAGCTGGCAATTAATAAGTGCAAAGATAAATACCCTTCTACATTGGCAGACAGTAATATCGAAAAAGAACTCGTAGAAAAGAAGGGATACACGTTAGTAGCTAATCCCGGCGATGCTAGATTCCATATGACTTTAAAAGAAAGGTCACGGTTGGCGCGACAGTTTAAAGATTCATATATGATTAGAATCGTAGATACTGAAACTAAAGAAGTATATCTTAAAGAAAGTGATGGCTATGGCCTTGTGGATCAAGTGAATAATTGCAACAGTAAATAAATATTGTACCTTTAACAAGTGCGTTGAATAGCCTTCATAAACGCACTTGATAATCGAGCTAAGAATCCAGAACAGATCAGACTAAGAACCCGTTTGAATATTCATTCCCACCTTAGGGCATCAATAGGATTCAATTTAGATGCTTTTCTTGCAGGATATACTCCAAACACAATGCCGATAAAGGCTGAAGTCACAAATGACAAAACCACGGAATCCATGGAAATCGATGTGACCCAGCCCGAAGCAGCAGACAAGGCCACGGTGATCAACCAGCCTAAAATAATTCCTGCCAAACCACCCACAGCACTCACCACGACGGATTCAATTAGAAACTGCAATAAAATATCCGATTTTTTAGCGCCAATGGCTTTGCGAAGCCCGATCTCTTTGGTTCTTTCGGTCACCGAAACCAACATGATATTCATAATCCCAATACCGCCCACGATCAAAGAAATCCCTGCAATCACCGCCAAAAGCAAAGACATGGTTTGCGATGTCTTTGCTAAAGCAGATTGAATATCCGCCAGATTTAAAATCTTAAAAGCGTCTTCTTCTTGTGAAGTTGGAACTTTATGTCGGAGGGCCATAACTTTCAAAATGGCATCTTGGGCATCATCAATATGTTCAGCCTTATCGATTTCAATCTCGATAGAATCCACATACAGTTTTCCAAACAATCTATACATTGCCGTCCACACCGGCACAATGATCATGTCATCTTGATTTCTAAAAGCACTAGCCCCTTTTTCAGGCAATACCCCGATCACTTGAAAATTGACTCTATTTATTTTAATCATTTCACCAATGGGATTTTTATCAGCAAAAAGTTCTTGCGCAATAGTAACCCCAATAACAGCTACTCTGGATCTGTTTTGATTTTCTAGATCTGAAAAAAATCTTCCTACGGCGGGAACAGCGGCGTGCATATTTGGATAAAATTCAGAAGTGCCTAAAACTTGGGTGGACCAATTTTTATTTTGATAAACCACCTGCCCACGACCGCTGACTTGTGGTGAAACAAATTTAACACTTGAAATTTCCATTTTTAAGGCCCCTGCATCTTCAGAAGTCAGGCGTGTAGCTGTACCGGATTCTTGGGCTACTCCAGCAAGGCGAATTGTTCCTGGGCGCAACACCAATAAATTCGATCCTAAAGATGCTAGCTGAGTTTCTATCTGCTGTTGGGCCCCTCGGCCCAAAGCCAACATCGCTACAACAGCGGCCACACCAATCAAAATACCCAGCATAGACAAGATCGTACGCACCTTATTGGCCACCAAAGTGCGAAAGCCCTGCTGAAAATGACTTAAAAAATCGATCCAGGTAAAAAATGAAGAACCTGTTTTAGCTTTGAAAACATCAGAGGATTTTATGACTTCAGAATCAATATTTTTTGCATTATCGCGATTGACTGATATTGATGGACTTGTTTTATTTATTCGTCTTTCATCAGAAAAAATAACCCCATCCCGCATGCGAATCAAACGCTGGGCCTGCTGGCCAATCTCTTCTTCGTGAGTCACAATCACCACGGTAATACCACTGGCATTCAGCTCTTTTAAGATTTTCATGATTTCTTTTTCTGACACCGAATCCAAATTTCCGGTGGGCTCATCCGCCAAAATCATCCGTGGCCCATTGACCAAGGCCCTGGCTATGGCAACCCGTTGCTGTTGACCACCGGAAAGTTCATTGGGTTTGTGGCCTGCGCGCGAAGCCAAGCCGACTTTTTGTAAAAGCTCAAAGGATTTTGGCGAATCCATGGATTTTTCGGAATACAACAAAGGCAAAGCGACATTTTCTTCGGCACTCATCCGCGGTAACAAATTGAATTGCTGAAAAATAAAACCCAGTTCTTTTCTACGCAATAAGGCCAATTCATCTTCGCTCAGTTTAGACAACTCTTGACCATTCAAAAGATATGAACCGGTTGTTGGCACATCCAAAAGGCCTAGAATATTCATCAAGGTGGATTTACCTGATCCAGAGGGTCCCATGATGGCCACAAAATCACCATCTTCAATGCTTAAACTTACACCTTTTAAAATAGGTAAAGTCTGATCACCCATAGAATAGGATTTAGTTATATCCCTAATCTGAATCATAATTTAATGCCGTCCACTGCTGCTTTTGCTTTGTCCAAGCTTACGATTGCCAAAAGGCGAAAATGGATTGTTACTTGAGGACTTTTCTTGCGTGTTCACCTGTTCGCGCACCACAGTGTCCCCTTCACTAAGGCCCGATACAATTTCAGTGCTTTTACCGTCGGAAATACCAACTTTAATTTGTTTATATTCTATTTTTTTATCAGCATTACGGGTTTGAACTTTCCATAGCCCCTGATCCAGTTGAATAGCTTCGGAACTTAATAGTAATATATTCTCTTTGGTTTCTTGTAAAAAACGCACATTGGCAGTCATGCCAGAACGTAAAAAATCCGGAACTTTCTCAGGCAACACATCGACCAAGTATGTTGTCACATTGTTCGAGGGCTTTGCTTCAAAAGCAATATGATCCACAATGGCTGAAATTTTTTGCTCGGGGTAGGCATCTAAAATAATTTCTGCTTTTTGTTTCAATTTAATTTTAGCAATATCTGTTTCATCGACCACAGCTTTGACGGTCAGTCGGTCAGACATGGCAAAGACGGTATCGGCAGCAGTGATGGTTTGTCCTGGTTCAACATTGCGAAGAATAATTGTTCCAGGCAAGGGGGCAATCACCGGCGTCGGTTTGTACAGCTCTTGCCAACGCAAAACCTCATCGGCGCCACGGGCCCGGGCGGCATCCAATAAAGCTGCTCTTTCGGTGGAGCTCATCCATGCTAAAATTTGTCCCTTACCTACCCGCTGCCCTTCAGCAACCAAAACTTGGTCAATACGGCCAGCAACAGAAGCTTTGATCTCTAAACGGTTTTCAGGCTGAACAGTGCCGGTGGATAAATTTGAAATTTGCAGATCCCCTTTTTTTACAGAATACTCTGTATATATTGGCGAAGGCACCCTACGCGCTTTCCAAAACCATCCCGCCAAAATAAATAAAATCAATAGAACAGAACCCAAAGCCCATTTAGATTTCTTATTTTTATTTGAGTTCACGGAAATACACCTTCTCCTAAAGTTTTATTCCAAGCCGCAGCACTTAAAACCTGATCTTTTTTACTTGAAATACAGTTTTTTTGTCGAAGGATCAGA
Organism: Pseudobdellovibrionaceae bacterium; assembly: GCA_049315665.1. Taxonomy (GTDB): domain Bacteria; phylum Bdellovibrionota; class Bdellovibrionia; order Bdellovibrionales; family Bdellovibrionaceae; genus JBMOJS01. Next base: position 4,431 of record JBMOJS010000118.1, read on the forward strand.
TCGTTTTCAACAGTATCCCATTCCGTGAAAGAAATGAGTCCATTGTTGTACTGATGCCTTGCAATTTCAGAACGCACTACAGCTGCCTTTTGAAAACTTTCATCCACTTTTACTTTTTCTATCGCCTGTGCATATTTTTGATAAGCCTGTTGTAAAAGTTCAACTTGCTGCTGATCTACAGAAATTCTATTTATTGCTGTCGCTTGCTGTGTGTAGATTGAGCTTTTCAGACTGGCATAATCGCGGCCACCATCAAACAAGGGGATCGTAATACTTGCCCCCACAGACCATTTGTTACTGCTTTGTGGAAAAAATTCAGGGCTACTGCGCCCCAGGGTCCCTGTCAAATTCAAGCTAGGAAAAAATGCCGATCTGGCTACACCCACCTGGGCAATTCGCGCATCCGCTTGAGCAAGAATTTGTTTATACGTGGGTGTACGTCTAGAAAGCTCTATAAAATCATATTTATTTTCCAAACGTGGTAAAGGGACTTCGTCGGTCAAACGTAAGTTTTGAGTTGTTGGCAAACTTAAAAATTGAGCCAGAACCACTTGTGCCAGTTGTTGCGCATGCAAAGCTTGTAGATTTTCATACTTGGCCTGGGCCAAATAGGCTTCAGAAAGTAAAACGGAACCCTTGTTTTCGCGGCCACTTTCAAAGCGCAGTTCGACTAAACGCAAATTCTGTTTTCTGCGGGTTACAATATTATCAGAAAGCTGTAAGTTTTCTGATGCCGATAAAAGATTTTGATATGCAGTTACAAAGTCATTACGGATTTTAGCTTTAGCAATTTGAAAAGCTGCCGCCGCAGCTAGAGAGTTGGCCTTGGCCTCAGCAGATTTAAAATTATCCTTAAAGCCAGCAAAAAGATTTTGCGTTAAAGTTAAAGAGCCCGAATACAATCGCGACTCATCATCCACACCTTCAGTTTGCGACTGACTGTAGTTAATGGCACCAGATAAAGATGGTAAAAATCCACTGTCCGCACTGTCTTGCAAAATTTCGGTCGAACGATAAGTCAACTCTGCAGAATGATAATCCTTATTATTTTTTTGTAAAAGCACTAAAGCTTGATTCCAACCCAATACTAGATCTGCTGAGGACAAAGACACTAAGGGACACATAAAAAATAAAATGAACATATTTTTCATGTTTTTGATTCTGTCATCGGTTGACGATAAAAATCAATGCAATAAGAAGCAAGACAAAGTATATTCAGTTGAGTCTAAAATAGGTCTTATTAAAACAAGACCTATTTTAAACTTTTATCTTTTAAACATGAGGCTTGAATTTATGACGGAAGATTCGACAAAAATATTATCCTACGCTGGGTTTTGGCATCGTTTTTTTGCCCTATTGATTGACGGTTTTATTATTATCATCCCAACAGTGATCTTTAATTCCATTATTCCAGTAGCTGGGGCCTTACTAGCCAGTGTATTTTATAAACCTTTTTTTGAATCGTCAGCGCTACAGGCCACTCCAGGGAAAGCCATCTTAGGACTGCAGGTGGTCAATTTGGCCGGCCAGCGCATTAGTTTTAAACAATCTTTTTTGCGTTTTGTGATGTCTTTTGTATCTTCCGCAATAATGATGCTGGGCTACATCATATCCATATTCACTGACAAAAGACAAACTCTGCACGATTTAGTGGCTGGCACCTTGGTCATTCGAAAAGCTTCATCGGAAATCAATTATTTGGATGCTTGGTTTTCAGAAGTTAAATCTATTTTTGCTTTTTCCAATGCTAAGCCCCCCACAACAAATCCAAATCATCCGCTGGAAGAATTGCATCAACTTTTTACTAAGGGTTTAATCACAGAGGCCGAGTATCAAGATAAAAAAGCTGAAATTTTAAAACGACTCTAGACTAAAGCTGCCAGATTTTAGTTCAAACCCAGCGCAGAATCATCTATGATTTTTAGTAGATTTTATTTACTTGATGGCGCTAATGGAAACTGTCTTTGTTGTAAAAATAGCTCCGCATATTTCCCATTCACTTTAACATATTTAAAACGATTGTTTGGATCTACCAATCCAAGCTTAGTAAATGGGTTATTATCTGAGTATGGCGACTGTGTGCCAGAAAAAAAGTCGAACCTATGTCTTCCTTTAATAGCTCCACCAGTGTCTCGAACTAAAAAATAACCTGTATGTACGTCGCCGTTGGGTAGTTTAGTTCCTCGAACTTTATCAACATAAATAACATCGCCTGGATTGAAGTAATTTAAATCAGCAGCAACAGAATAATAAGGATCCAAACAAATATTCCTTACTCCGTAACCATAAGGGCATTTATTTGTGTCTACTTCAAAAGGCTTGCCACTGACATTGATTAGCTTATTCAGACTACGATCAGTATAAAAACAAGACCCTTGCATACGACAAATACTGTAAGCTCTTTCGCATAAAGTAGCCAAAATTTTTCCATCGCTACTTTTTATATCTTTCAAGTCAGAACTTGAACAGTTTTGATCAGCTTTATCAAAACGAGGCAGATAATAAACTGTGGGTTTTAATTCTGCCGCAATCGACTTTTTAGCAACTGGGATTTCATTCTGTTGATTTGATTCATTCGAAGGTGCACGTTCCTTAGATGAAGGGGTAACCACCCCTGTAGATACGACTGGTGACTGTGTTTTATCTTTTGTTTGGGATGCGGATTTTTTTGGCATGGCAACGCCAGGCGGTGATGTTGATGGCGCTGGTGTTAGATTTTTATTCGTCAATTTATTTTTTTGCAAATCCTGTTCTGGATAGTCCGAAGCATAAGAAGTCTGAGCCTGATAGTCCGTTTTTTGTTTTTTTATTTCCGATGGCTCTATCTTGCCCGAGGACTTAACAACCTCGCCCCCTTGATTCGCAGATGTGCTTCTATCAGCAACTCCGGTAGTTGCTTGGACAACTGTAGCACTATTATTATTCGTGGATATTATATCTTCAGTTTGAACTGGCATCGAAGTAGAATCTGAATTTTTTGCACTATTCGACTCAGATCCGTTTTGACTATTCTTCTCATAGGAACTTGCTACATCTGCAGAGTACTGAATCTGAGTGAACTTATTTTTATTTGCAGGAAAATGGGCTGTATTTGGCACACTTTTACCACAACCAAATAAAAAAACACAGCTTGCATAGAAAATGAATAATTTTTTATTGTTTATCGGTTTCACTAAATTCAAGCCCCACTTTTATAATTTATAACAGATGATTTACATACCCATATGTGAGGTTTTAACACAGTCTACAAGTTACCCATATGGACATTTGTTTTGATTATAAAAATGAAATAGATGTAAAATGTTTGTACACTTTACTCTAATAAAAATATTTTATTATATAGATTTTAATACTGGTTTAAAACAATGATTACTCCACTGCGGCGGCAATAATCTGAGCAAAAGATTCTACAACCAGTGAAGCGCCGCCCACCAAAAAACCATCCACATTAGACACTGCCAGCAAAGACTTGGCATTGTCAGGCTTCACACTGCCACCATAAAGCACAGCATTTTTATCAAACCCCTGGGATTGCAACCAAGATTTGATTTGCTTGTGCACTTCGTTGACTTGATCAACCGTTGCCACCCGTCCAGTGCCAATGGCCCAAACGGGCTCATAGGCAATACTTATAAATATATTTTTATCTAATCCATTTAAACTTTCATTCAATTGCTTTTCAAGCACAGTCCATGTTTGTCCGCTGTCTCTTTCTGCCAAGCTTTCACCAATACAAATCATAGGTGTCAACTGCTGCTCTTGAGCCAACTTTGCTTTTACAGCTATTTTTTCATTGCTCTCATGAAAGTACTGACGGCGCTCACTGTGACCCAATAGAACATAACTGCCACCTAAAGCCTTTAAAGCCAGCACTGAGTTTTCACCTGTGTAAGCCCCTTCTGTTTTTTCAAAAATATTTTGCAAACCCCATTGCAAAGATTGGCCCTGTAAACACTCAGCCGTGCTTTCAGCATTCGTCGCCGGGGGGAAAAACACAACATCTACAGATTTTAATTTACTAGAAACAGAATGGGCAAAAAAATCACTAAAAAAAGTTTTTGTTTCTGCAGGAGTTTTAAATAATTTCCAGTTGGCTGCGATTATTTTTTTAGACATTTTGTTTTTCCTTCAAATAAATATTTATTTTGCCTTTTGGCACTTTGCTTCCCATAACAATTTACTGAAAATCAGTTCCATTTTACATCCAAAATGAACTTTTG
>JBMOJS010000371.1:0-1957 GCA_049315665.1 Pseudobdellovibrionaceae bacterium
CATTCAAAACACGTTCACTCGATAATTCACGATTTTTCTTTTTATCCTCTTTGGTGAGTGGATTCTTTTTTGTTTTTTTCTTGGGTAACGCTGAGTTTTGATGTAACTTATGTATTCCTTGGTAGCCGGTGTCCGTAGGGCTTCTTATCTCTGGGTGAATATGAACACCAGACTCCTTAAATAGTCTAAAATCATGCCGCTTGCCATTGGTAAAGCTAGTACAAACAACTAATTTTTTCTTCTTATCTACGATAATTTGCGTTTTTAACGTATGTCTCTTCTTTTTACCGGAATAAAAATGCTTTTGTTTTTTTAGGTCGCTCAATTGGGGTTTCAGTTGCATCAATGAGTACAACTGCGTATTCAACATCACTTTTTAGTAACTCTTTACGCCCAGGCAATGAAAATTTCCCATTTTTAATAAGCGTATCTTCAACCCAGCGAATATTCCGATAACAAGCACTTTCACTGATCCCATAACTACGCGAAATATGAAAATATGTTCTACTGAAAACTCCCCAAAAAATCGAATTCAAAAGTCATAGCATATGCCCCCAAACGTAAACATATTCTCCATGGTCTGTTGGGAAACTTTTTCTTCTTCCAAGATTCTATCAATACGATGTTTATCTACCAACTTTTGTATGCCATGAAAAATATAATGGCGAGACACAACGCCTTTACCTCCGCCTATTTTAGCAAGCAAAATAATAAAATCATCATGGACCTCCTGCTCCTTAATTTCATACAAATAAGCAGCAAGAAAAAAACAAATGGATAGTAAGTTTTGAATGCCCTGAAAATCTTGAATCTGTATATCTTCCCATCCCATTCCATCTTTTAGAAATTTAAACACGCATTCAATACGTGAACGTTTCAAATAAATTTGGTAGACCAAATGGGCGTCCTCTGCTGTTTTGATAGTTTTATTGGTCATGAGTAGCATTGGATTTGCAAAGATTTTTTTTTGATTTCTATCTTGCAAAGTGATTTTTACCGCCGTATAGCTCCCATAAGATTTCCATTGAACAATTAGCGTTACATCTTGGTAAATCTTCTTATTTAGCTTTGTTTTTTGAATATGGAAGACATGTTGATTTTCAAATACAGATGATATGAGTTTGACTTTTTTCTCTTCTGATTCTTCGGTATTGATTGCATTTCTGGTTTTTTTGGCGCGAATGACAAATTCATCGCCTAAGTCCTTGATAAAAGAAAAATAGTCCTCATCATCAAACTCTCTGTCTAAAATATGAGTGATTTTTGATGCCGGATTATTGCTTTTGAATGCAGTACTAGTCTTTTGAATCGTTGATTGGGCTAAGGTTTTTTTATTAAACCATTTTCCCGACTCATACACTTTTAATGCATCTTCTTTTTCAAGAAAATCCTTATTCGACTGAAGCTTTTTTACATATTCCGCTTTAAGAAATGATGGTGATTTATTGCTGTATAGCTCGTGTGATAATAAATGAACTTCTTTATTAAATGGGGTCACGGCAATCACGTTATAACTACTAAAGCCATTAATCACTCGATGGTTTAAATCTAAAACCTTACCTAAATGTTCAGTTTCTTTGGAATGTGGTTTGCGAATATCAGAGGGATCATGAAGTAAATATATTTCATTGGTCGATGATAGTTTCCTTAACGCTTCCCCCATTAGGGTGTCATTGACTAAAGTTTCATCTAAGTAACCTAATTTATTTTCTTTTGATAAAGTACGTTTCAATCGCTTATACTCATTTTTATTTTCAGTGATTTTAAATAACTTACAACTACCAGACCCCAATATTCTGGATAATAGCAACTGCGTATTTTTTTTTAGCAACTTTTGAGTTGAGCTTGGCTAATAATCCTTCACTAAATTTTAACAACGACATACACATCTACACTACCTTGTTATTGATGGTTATCTCAAAAACGCAGAGTATACCTCACTTTTAAAATTTTGGGG
>JBMOJS010000119.1:0-8623 GCA_049315665.1 Pseudobdellovibrionaceae bacterium
GGACTTACCGGCATTCCAACGGTTGGAAGCCCGGTTATATTTTACGTGTGGGTCTTGCCTGGCCCTTAGAGCCTGATGATACGATTTTGGATAAAGTGCGCAAAGCCAATCAGTTGCGCTTAAGCAAACAGCCTTTGGATAAACCCAGTTGTGGTTCGGTATTTATTAATCCTGTCGGGCACAAGGCAGGACAATTGATTGAACAGTGTGGTTTAAAAGGATTTACAATTGGCGGGGCGCAAGTTTCACAAAAGCATTCTAATTTTATTGTTAATATCGGCAAGGCTAGTGCATCAGATATGTGGCAGGTGATACTGCATGTGCAAAAAGTGGTGGAAGAAAAAACCAGCGTGCAACTACGGACTGAGGTCGTATTGATGGGCGAATGGACGTGATATCCCTGCCCTCTGCGTGTTACATTTGATACAGAATATTTCGAAGAATCTTGTTAGGGGCAGGCTATTTTGTTGATGAAAAGAATAAAAATTTACAGCAGCTTTATAATTCTAATGGCTGTGGCCGTCGTTCTTGGTGTGGCACTGCAATCGCAATTTTTTCAAATCCAGGATATTGATTTACAAGTAATGGATGCGGATCCTTTGCAGCAAAAATATTTAAATCCTTTGATAGCTTCTTTGAATAAAGAGTTGAGTTCAATGAAGGGACAAAGTTGGTCTAGCGTTCAGTTTGTTGATATTTATAAACAGCTTAAAAATAAAAAATGGATTCAAGAAGTTAAAGCTTCACGGCAATGGCCTTCCAGCTTAAGGGTGCAAATCACTCCTGAAAAAATTTATTTTTTATATTTGGATACTGCAGGGAAAACCTATCCAGTGATTGAAAATGGTCAACTGTTAGAGGTGGTGGATTGGCGACAAGCCCCCGATGTAGTTTTGACTCGGGATAAGGTTTTTGAAAAAGATATTTCTTTGCGAAAAAAAACGGTAGAAGTTCTTCAGCAACTTCCTGCAAGCGGAGCTTTAAGTCGGCAGACCGTTTCGCAGCTTTACTACAATAATAAAGAAGGATTTGGTTTTTCTTTGATTCAATCAGAAATGCTGATCAAATTGGGCGAAGATCATATTGCACAAAAGTCTTCAAGGGTCGCACAGGTTTTAGAATATTTAAATGCCAATCAATTTGACGCTCGCGTCATAGATGCAAATCTGTCAAAGAAAGTCCTTGTCAGGTTGCGTAAGGGTCCCTAAGCTTAGGTCAGGGTCTATAAACTGTATCAAAGTCGTAATGACCAGGATGAAACAGTTTAAAAGTTTGCAAAAACCCGTCAACAGCGACTTGACTTAAAAGGACTTAAGGATGAGTGCAACAAAGCCCAAAGCGCCTGTATTAGCAGGACTAGACATAGGATCAACAAAAGTCTGTTTTGTTATCGGAACATTAAATCCTGAAGGACAACTTGAGGTTTCGGGTTTTGGCAGCAGTCCAAATTTTGGAGTGCGCCAAGGTGTTGTCGTCAACATTGAAGCCACGACTGAAGCTATCAAAAGAGCCCGCGAAGAGGCCGAGCTGATGGCGGGCTATAAAATAGATGAAGTTTGGGTTGGCGTATCTGGAACTCACATCACTTCTTTTGAATCCAAGGGCATGGTTGCCATTAAAAATCGTGAAGTCACAAGCTCTGAAATGGATCGTGTTATTGAAGCCGCCAAAGCAGTGGCTGTTCCAGCAGATCGCACCGTTTTGCATGTATTGCCCCGTGAATACAAGGTCGATGGTCAAGATGGAATTTCTGATCCTTCGGGCATGTCTGGAGTGCGCTTGGAAGCCAATGTGCATATTGTCACCGGCAGCCAAACCGTACTGAACAATACTTTACGCTGTGTTGAAAAAGCGGGTTTGCGGGTTGCGCAATTGGTGCTTGATTCTTTGGCTTCTTCTGCAGCCACATTAAGCGATGATGAAAAAAACTTAGGCGTATGTGTGGTTGATATTGGTGGTGGCATCACCAATATGCTGTATTTTGTGAATGGCAGTGTGGCCAGTTCTTCAGTGATTCCTATAGGTGGACAGCACTTCACCCAGGATGTGGCCGTCGGGTTAAGAACGCCACAAATGTCGGCAGAAGTTTTAAAGAAAAAATTTGGTTCGGCTTTGGCTTCGGCCGTGAATGAAAATGAAACCATTGAAGTTGAAGGGGTTGGCGGACGCAAAGCACGTCTGATCCCAAGAAAAGATTTGGTGGATGTGATTGAAGCCAGAGCAGAAGAAGTATTGAATTTAATTGCAAACAATATTCGTTTAAGTGGATTGATGCCGATGCTGGGATCGGGCTTAGTCCTGACGGGTGGGGCTAGTCAGTTGGAAGGTCTTGTGGAAATGGGAGAATTTATTTTTGATATTCCTGTTCGCAAGGGCTTGCCAAATAAAATTGGTGGTTTAACAGATATTATTAACTCACCAGAGTTTTCTACCTCTGTTGGGCTACTGATGTATGGCTATAATCAAAGAAAGGACTCTTTTCAATTTACGAATGCCGAAATCAATATCGGTGAGTCTTTGGATGGGATTGTGAAAAAAATTAAAAACGTTTTTGAACAAATATTTTGATCGGGCTGGAAGCCTGGAAATTTGCATCAATGGAGGAGGGCAGAATATGTTTGAGTTGGAAGAAAACGTAAATATCGGAGCCAATATAAAAGTTATTGGCGTGGGTGGTGGTGGCGGCAATGCCGTTTCCACTATGATTGAATCAAATATGACAGGCGTTGAATTCATTGTCGCCAATACGGACATTCAAGCTTTGAATGCCAATAAAGCTTCTACAAAAATTCAACTGGGCATTGATCTAACCAAAGGACTTGGTGCTGGCGCAAATCCAGATATTGGTCGTCGCGCCGCGATTGAGTCTTACAATGAAATCGTAGAAAAAATTGAAGGATCCGACATGGTTTTTGTCACTGCCGGCATGGGTGGTGGAACAGGGACAGGCGGAGCCCCTGTGGTGGCAAAGATTGCCCGTGAATTGGGAGCGCTAACCATCGGGGTGGTGACTAAGCCCTTTATTTTTGAAGGGAAACGCCGAACCAAACATGCAGATGGTGGTTTACAAGAACTGCAAGACAATGTGGATACATTGATCGTGATTCCTAACCAGAAATTATTGTCCATAGCTGCAGATAAAACCCCTTTGTTAGATACTTTTAAAAAAGCCGATGAAGTTTTATTGCAAGCTGTGAAAGGGATTTCTGATTTGATCAATATTCGTGGTTTGATCAATCTGGATTTTGCCGACATTCGTACTGTGATGGCTAGTAAAGGTTTGGCCATTATGGGCACTGGTGCCGCCAAAGGTGAAAATCGTGCAGTGGAAGCAGCGACTGCGGCTATTTCGTCTCCGCTACTAGAAAATGTTAAAATTGATGGGGCTACCGGAATTATCATCAATGTTACCGGCGGACCTGATATGTCTTTGCATGAAGTGAATGAAGCTTCGACTTTGATCACTGAAGCGGCCCATGAAGATGCTGAAATTATTTTTGGTGCGGTTATCAATCAAACCATGGGAGACGAAATTCGTGTGACAGTTATTGCCACTGGATTTTCTCAAGAGGCCATGCGCAATCAAGCTCATGCCTCGGCTGCGTCGACCATGCATAATTTTTTAAACACTTCGGCGCCGATGCAATATGCGGCTCCGCAGATGCCACAGATGCAGTACGCGGCGCCACCACAAATGCCGCAGATGCCTGTGATGCCAAATATCGAATTGCCGCCCATTACGGCCGTGCAAAATTCGGTTTTTAGCTTTACCCAACAAAATCCTATTGATATGAATTCCTATGTGGCTCAAGCTCCAATGCAGTCAACGGCTCCAGTGTCTGTAGCACCAGCACCAATAGCTCCGCAGCCCTTTGTTCCTATGACTTCAATACAGCCGTCGACTTTACATACTTCTTCGGTTGCGCCGCAACAGATGCCTGTTCAAAATCCAACGGCGCAGATGCCCCCACCTCCATCGCAGTCTTCCGGGGTTTATGCCGAGATGGGGTATTCTTCTTCAGCAATGGTTCAGACCGCAACTGAATCTTCCCCTACATCAAGAGACTTATTATTGGCCAAAGCAAAAGCCTTTAAAGACAGTCAAGAGTTGAAGTCCAAGTACAGCCCGCCCGAGCAATTGAGCATGAATATTGAAACCTCACCCCAAGAGCAGCAATCTTTGGATGAGGCGCGGCGCATGGCTAGGGAAGTCTTAAGTTCCCCTTTTTCTAGCCAAAATTTAGAAGTTCCAGCTTTTATTCGCAAAAAACAAGGATTTGATATAAATAGGGAGTAAGTGAAAGCCTGGTTTATATCTGACATTCATATTAGGTCTATGCAAGAACGCAACGGAAAAACTCTGTTGCGTTTTTTATTGGATTTAGCCCAACAAAATTTTGATGAGCCCTGTCGTTTAATTTTGTTGGGTGATATTTTTGATCTGTGGGTGGGAGGGCACAATTATTTTGCTAAAAAATATCAGCCGCTGATGGATGCCTTAAAAAAATTAAAAGAAAAAAAATTTGAAATTATTTATTTTGAAGGCAACCATGATGTACACATTAAAAATTACTTCACTAAAAAATTAGATATTGAAGTTGTGCAAGAAGCTAAAGAGATTTATTTGGATCATTTTTTAGTGCGATGTGAGCATGGTGATTTGATCAATACCAAGGACCTTGCGTATTTAAAGTATAAAAAAACTTTGCATCATCCTTGGGTGAAACCCTTAGCACAAATTGTTCCCGGACGTCTGTGGGACTATATTGGCAGCAAGGCCAGTCATAAAAGTCGTCAAAAAAGTACAAATCATCAAATTGAAAACTCGGCAGAGCTGATAAAAATGATTCGTGAACATGCCGTGCTTCAGTACCAAATCCAACCTTTTGATATGATTGTCACCGGACATATGCATGTGCTGGATGATGTGGTTTTAAAAATAGGCCATGATCAAACCCGTTCGGTGAATTTAGGAAGTTGGTTGGGTGAGTCCATTTTTGCTTTTCATTACAATGGAAAAGATTTTGAATGGTTGCAGGTCGACTAATTCGACTCACCCAAGCGGCGCACTGTTTGCGGGCGCAGAGTATTTTCAGACTGGGCAAAAGCACCATTGATGTTTGATCCCCAGCAAAAAAGTTTTTTAGTGGTGGTTTCAATCGCACAGCTGCTTTCTGAGCCAGCAGACAGCGTGCTGAAGGATTGAGTGTTGTTCGAAGCGCTGGAATCTTTGATCCTGATGGGAGTTATCGAAATTGAATATCCCGTACTATAGCCTGATTGATTTAAATAATTGTCGCCCCAGCAATATATTTTTAAAGCCGAGTCAATGCCACAGGTGTGGCTCCAGCCCGCTTTGATTTCTGAAAAAGAAATCCCACCATTCACTGTGGTCGGTGAGGTGAATTGAGTGGTGCTGCTATTAACGCCCAGTTGTCCTACATTGTTGCGGCCCCAGCACTTACTAGTGCCGCCCGCAGTGATACCACAAGTGTGATTGGCCCCCGCGGTGATACTTTGATAAGATACGCCAGTATCAATAATCAAAGCAGAAGAGCTATTGGATGTTGAGGCGTCACCCAACTGTCCGTAAGTATTTCTGCCCCAGCATTTTAAAACTCCGCCAGCTGTGATGCCACAGGTGTGATAAGCTCCAGCCGCTACTTTCGAATAGGAGGTGCCAGAGTTCGCAACAGCCGGCGATTCTCTTTGAGTTGTGGAGGTATCACCCAGTTGTCCATAGGTATTATCACCCCAGCATTTTAAAACTCCGCCAGCTGTGATACCGCAGGTGTGATTGAGTCCTGCAGAAATTTCTGTATAAGTAGATGAATCATTGATGGTCGTTGGTAAGGTAGAATTTGTAGTGCTGTTCAATCCTAGCTGGCCTTTGCTATTGTCCCCCCAGCATTGCACTTTACCAGCATCGACTCCGTCGTTAAGAATGGCGCAGGTATGTTGATTGCCTAGGGTGAATTTTGTAAAAGTATTACTGCTTATCACCGCGACACCGGCGGATCTGTTGTAGGTCGTGCCATCGCCCAATTGGCCTTTGCTGTTAGAGCCAAAGCAAATCAAGTTGTTGCGATCTGCGGTAACTGGGGCTCCGCTATCAATCAAAGCGCAGTTGTGTGAATAGGGTTGATACACAGTACCCGCCGAATACAGGCAGTCGGGGCGAAGGGTTAAATCCACCACAGCATCATCGCAACGAAAACTACGACTGGATTCTACTTTAGAAAAAACTTTTTCAGCATAAACAGAAGTAGCACTGAATGGAAGAACATTTGCACCAAATCCAACTTCACCATAGCTATTATAACCCCAACACTTCAGTTCATCGCCAGTGGTGATGCCGCAGGTGTGTATGCTTGACCCCGAAATATATTTGTATTTAGTGGTTGAATCGATAGCCAGCGAAGATGAACTGTAATTTTTAGTACCGTCCCCCAGCATGCCAAAGCGATTGTAACCCCAGCAACGCAAAGTCTGATTTTTTGTGCTGTCTGTAGCATTATACACAATGCCGCAGGTTTGTTGATCCCCGATAAAAACTTTTGAATACAAAATTACTTTTGAGGCTAGCACATTGTTATCAATCCGTTTAGGAGTGCTAGTGGCCGTCGTAGTGCCGTCCCCCAGTTCGCCATACTGATTGTATCCCCAACAAAAAAGTTTTTTATCTTCGTTGATGGCGCAAGCATGAGCATCCCCTGCGGCCAGCCAAATATACTTATCACTGCTAGAAATACTGACCGGGGAAGATCTATTGCTGGTGTCGCCAACGCCCAACTGACCATACTGGTTACGACCCCAGCATTTGATAGATTTTGTAGAAGATAAAATACCGCAAGCAAATTCATCCCCAGCAGCTATCATTGAAAAATCGTCAGAACCACTGACCGCTGTGGCAGAACTGCGAGTGGTGGTTGTGCTATCGCCTAGCTGTCCATACGTGTTTTCGCCCCAGCAGTAGGCCTTGTTGTCTGTGCCCAGGCCACACATAAAATTATCACCGCCATAAAGCTGTTGAAATAATTTTGTGCCGGCTATAAAGGACGCCGATTTTTTATAGGGCGTGGCTGGTAAAACAGCGCCATCGGTGTCCGGGGTTGATGTACTATCACCGCGGCCCAAGGTATTGTTGGCATTTGAGCCCCAGCAGCGGACTTTACCAACATCACCAGTATCAGCCGCGATACCACATGTGAACACAGACCCTTGGGCTAAGCTTGAATATTGTTTGTCAGAATCTATATATGTACTTGGTGGAATTGTTATATTTTTTGTGACATCTGTAGAGGCGGATTGTCCAAGTTCATTTCGCCCCCAACATTTGACTTTATTGTTTGAAAGCACAGCACAGGTGAAGCCATTTCCAGCGGCCACATTTTTTACCGTCAGGGTTGGACTGGCTTCATCATCCAAAATATCAATCCAGACAAAGTTGGCCGCGCCAATTTTAACTGTAGACCGGTCTGTTTTAGTCAGGGCCAATCGCAATCTAGAATCACGATTTTTAGTGGCGTTATTGACTAAAGGAACAGTTAAGTTTTTTGTTTGCTGATTGGCAGTGAAAGTGACAGAGCCTGAAGATAATGTATAATTTGTAGCATTAACGGCATCCCCAGAAAGTTCGTAATAAACCGTGACATCATAATTTTTCGCTTCCCAAATGGACAGTGGGATATTTATAGATGTTTGAGATCCCTCTGTAATGCGATATTGATAACTTTGTTCGCTGGCAGATTTCGTAGCATCCCCAAAAAAAACTTCGGTGTTTGTGCCATCTTTCACCCATGTGACATAGTTTACATTGCTTAAACTTTGTTCATTGCCAGCCAAGTCCTTACCCAACACACAAACAATAATGGGCCTATCGGCTAAACTAGAAATATTATCTGTGATGGATAATCCGACGGTACGATAGCTAGAATAACTCGCGCTTTGACAAGCCACTGCAGGGGAGAGTTGCGACATTATGATGGCATATTTATATTGGGCAGCATCCAGATTGGTGATTTGAATAGTAGGGGTTGCGGTCGAGCTGATTCCAATGGGTTGACCCCAAAGAATTACGCTGGGTTCGGCCGTGTCTTTGGTCCAGATGTATTGTGAAGCCAGTTCTAGCGAGGTGAAGTTTTTATTTAGATCTGCGCCAAGTAAACAAATTTTATATTCACCGTCATCCAGGCTACTGGTGTCGTAAGCGATGGATTCCGCGGCAGCAAAGGGGCCTAGATAGTTGTCAGAGCTTGAGCAATTGATATCACTGCTTTTACCAATTTTATACTTGTAATAAGCGACGTAGGTTCCATTCACTTTGAAAGAAAATGAATTGATGTTCGTAGATTCTGCAGGAGGGTTAGTAATAGCTGGTATGTAACCAGAACTGCTGTAAACATTTTCTAATTGTAATTTAGAGTTGGTGCAGGACAAAAGCAGTGTCAGAGAAATAAATAGAATGCAGATCTTATCGGCAAACGTGCAGATTGGCCCCATAGCTACTTATCGGCACCTGGACTAAAGTTTTAAAGGCCTTATGAGTAAAATGTTATAACGCAAAATTGTATTATTTTGAGGCACTATTCGGTCCTATGCTCATTGGATTGGACTTCGCGAT
>JBMOJS010000372.1:0-1950 GCA_049315665.1 Pseudobdellovibrionaceae bacterium
ACCGCGAGTTATAAAATCCATAAATCTTTCTTCAAATTCAGTCAAAGGCAGTGCGGATTCACGCACCAGCCGTTCCAACCACAGGGGGTGGGCTGCGCTATCCTGCTGTTGAGTTTTAAAGTCGATGGCCGCACCTTCTTGACTAAAGATCAAATCCAGCTTGTCTAGATTGGATTTGATATCCCCATGGGTGGAAGACTTTAAAATCAAATAATCTTCTTTGGCCTCGGCATAACGTTGCAGTTTTACTAAAATATAGCAGCGGTTCAACAAACACATCTGGTGATGCACAGTTGAAAATTCAGGTTTGGTCAAACTGACCGCTTTGCAAGAATAACGAAGCGCCGTTTTTAAAGCCCCCATCTTTTCTAGTTCTGCAGAAATATTGTTCAAGGCCATGCCGGCAATGATCGAATCTTTGTGTCTGCGGGCCAAACGGTACAAGGCAAAAAAATCCACAAAGAATGATTTCTGCGGATAAATCTTACTTTGGTTAGAAATTTTATTGTGCAAAGCTGCGATGGATTTTTTATGCGCACCGATTTGGGTCAAAGCCTCGAAAGCCTTTTGGTAAACTTCAACCGCGTCCATATATCTTTTGATTTGCTCAAGGCCCATGCCTAATACAAACAAAACTTCGCCAGCAAAGGGACTGCTTTGCCAGTGGGGCTGACTGGCCAGATCGACATCCTGTGCAGAAAAACTGCGCGTGCGCACATGCATTCGTAAATCCAAGATGGTTTTTAAAAACTGCTGCTGGGCCGGATCAGACAGGGGATTTAATAAAATATCGCTGCGTATTTGATTTAGGGTATCCAGGTCGTTTTTTAAATAATGGATCAAAATACTTTGATACTTGCCTAGAAATAAATCTGGGGTGCTGAAATTCAATAAACCTTGCAAATCCAAATCGATCAGCGTTGCGAAATTTTTGATGGCATCATCGGATGTAATCATAATTCCTCCACGTTGATTAGCTTTGTGGGTGTAGCATCTTTGAATTCAGCGTCTTCCCCTTCAGACAAATAGCAAGGCAGACTGACCACGGTCTTGGCTTGATCAGGCTTGTCTTGCCAGCTGAGGGTGATGTAGGGAAAGTAGGATTTCATATTTATAGCCTGCTGTTCGGGATTCAACACAACCGCCGATTGATCGTTAACAAATAATCCCCGAGTTTGTAGTTTTATTTTTTTCGGATTATCGTCATTTATTTTATAATAATAATTTTTAAAAAAATCACCCAATTGCTTAAAATTCTGCATTTCAAATTTTAATTTTTCAGTTTGTGACTTTCTCCTAACAATCTGTGCGTAAATAGTGAAATTTTCTTTACCTGTGTATTTGACAGAACAAATGCTTGTATTTTTTTGCTTTGGCTGATTGATTTGTTTTAAGTCTTCATTTATGTCACTAGCATTGATTGGATAATCAGCGACATAGACATTGGGACGAATTCCAAGTTCTGACTTAGTAAGTAAAGTTAAAAAGTAACATGAAAAATTAGCGATGCATATCTGCGAAAACAGTACGGGTTTTTTATTAATGGAATCATATATTGGTAGCGCATATTTCATAGCTAATATTTTTTCATTTTTATAGGTCATGCCTAATTTTTGTTTGCTATTTTCTTGCTCAGATGCAGCTGAAATATGCCCGCGATCCACGCTGACTGCATTTCCGCGATCTACGCTGACTGCATTGCCTCGATCTACGCTGACCGCATTTCCGCGATCTACGCTGACCGCGTTGCCAAAGGGGATTTGCTCAAAAAATGTCTCCTTAAAATCGTCGCCAAAATCACGGTAAGAAATGCCATTTTGGTATCGCCAGTATATTTCATCGTAACCATTAAACCCAACACGTTCGTTTTCATCAGCGTGATTCAAAAATCTCATCATGGTTAACGCCAACCGGTAGTTGGATACAAAATAGGTTCTGTCCAATTCAGTA
>JBMOJS010000120.1:0-8599 GCA_049315665.1 Pseudobdellovibrionaceae bacterium
TCCGCAGATTCAGTCAGATCATCGGTGATGTTGTTGGCGATGGGAGTTTCACTGGAATAACCCGCACTGTCCGTGCAATCCGTACTGGCAGATAAACCGATTTTGTATTTGTACTTGCTGATACTAGTCCCACCCACGGTCACCGCCAAAATCACAATATTGCTGCTGCCGGTGGGAGCGTTGGTCAACGTGGCCTGTAAAGTGGTGATTGAAGAGTTGGTGGTTAAACCATCCAACTGACTTTGGATTTCTGCCTTGATTGAACAGGCGCACAGGGCCAACGTCAGTAGCACAGTGAGAGTCATTTTTTTATTATGCATTAAAAGCCAAAATATTTTTATAAACCACCAGCCGTTTGTTATTTAATCCGTAGTCAATGCTGTCAATTCTCCGTTACTTAGCTTTCTGGGAAAATAAATAAATTTTTTCAAATGATAATTGGCGCCACCAGCAGCGGCACCGAACAACATTTGATCCGGTGCCGGAAAACTAGCCACCGTGCCGGCGGTGCGAACAGTCCCTTGATCCACAATCTGTGTTTGGGTGGCATCACGGGTCAGGGCAAACTGATAGGTGGTGTTAGCCACATTCCAACCTGGGCTTGCACCAGTTCCGATCTGAGCTTGGGTGCTGCCACCATTTCGGACTCGATAAACATAACCTTGATTTAATGTTTGATAATAGAATTGATGAGTATTGGTGCTGGTGGCTGTTTCAAAAAATGTCCAGAAAAATGGATTTCCGTTCACCGAAGTGGGCTCAAACCAGGGTCTTGATAAATCAAAAGTCACCGTCCAAGCAGCACTAGACGTGTACCAAGCAGAATCGGTTAAAATAGTAGCAGTGTCTAAACCGCGAGCACTAGAAACAGTGTCATTGAATACATAAGACTGCGGCACACTGGCATTGTCATACTGAATACCCCAAGCATAAATTCCACTGGTGCCATCCGCTGCAAAAGACAAAGTATTGGTATTGTCAGAAACTCCCAACCAAAAGTCCACCAAAGAGTCAGCAGTGGAAGGTTTGCCAGACATAACTATACGATACCAACCATTGTTGATGGGCTGAATCCAGGCATTCACTGCGGACCCGTTGCCACCGTTGTTCGTCGTATTGATCGTTCCATTGGACAGTTCAAAAAAAGCGTCAATGTAATCGGTGGTGGTGCTGTTGCCTTGAACCCGCATATAAACACGACTGTAGCCATTGGCCTTCACAAAGGCACTGACGGTGCGGTTGGCATTCGCCGGCCAAGATTGTGCAAATTTAGCTATCCTATGATTTTGAAAGGCGACCGTAGGAACACAACTTTCTGCGGTGGTTAAACCATCAGGAGCTGTAGTGGCATTGGCCGTGCAATCCATCGCATCTTTGGGCCATGATGTCCCATTGTCTAAAGCCTCTGAATTACCAAAACCATTGGTGCCAGAGCCTTCCAACAGCAGACCTAAAAACGTATTGGTGTCAGGCTTATAATCAAAACGCGGTTTAAAATCCATTGTCCCTGAAGTGGCTATGTAAGTTGTGGGAGCAGTGGCTGTGGCATTTTCTTCCAACTGCGCACCAAACAAATACACGCCACTTACACCATCGCCGGTGTAGGTTTCGCTACCGGCAGAGGCTAAACTGATTTTTGTGGTAAGACTGGTGGCCGTTGTTCCTGTGTATCCGCCCACATAAATGCGATACCAGCCTCCGCCCGCACTGCTGATGCCTTGAATGCGTCCGCTAGCAGACCCCACCGAGGCCGAAGAAGTCACTGTGCCATTGGTTAAATTAAAATAGGCTTCGTGATAATGGGCTCCGCCAGCATCTTTCACTTCTAGGCGCACATCACGACCATTGGTTTTTGCATAAACCGAAAATGTGAAGGCATAGGATGTACGCATGGAAGAAACACTCATCTGTACAAAGTGAGTGTTGGTGGTTGAAGTGTCTTCAGTCAACGAGTCTGCCAAAGTTGTAGCATTGGGGTCGGCCACAGTATTTGTTGATACAGAGGCCCGTGTGGTGGTTGTCCATAAATTAAACTCATGGCTGCGAGTTAAAAAATTTCCAGGCGTCCATCTTAACACTCCGCTAGAGTCAAAATAACTGCCGCGGCCATTGCGGGTGAAGGTCATCTGCGAAGGAATCACCGCACTGCTGGCAAAATCCACTTTCAAGGTGGCATCAACGACAGTGCCCGTAGCAGTCAGTGTACCAGTGGTGGCATTGGCCACATTGGATAAGGTCATGGTGAAAGTTTCTAAAACCTCTTCAACAGTATCTGCCGTTGTCGGCACACTGATGGTAGTAGAGGTATTTCCCGCAGTGATAGTCCCACTGCTGCTAGTAGAGGTGAAGTCTGCACCAGAGGTGGCTGTTCCGCTAGAGGTGGCATAATCAAAAGTCACATTGCTAGCCCCAGACTGACTTAATGAAACAGTGAATACCACACTGCTGCCTTCGTTGGCGGAAGCGGCAGCAATGCTTAAAGTGACCGCATTTTTAACCCAGGTGGCTGATGTAGCGCTGGCGAAGGTCTGCCAGTTGCCCGCAGTGTCGGCACCAATCACGCAGATTTTCACCGTGCTGCCATCGGTAATGGCCGAGATATCATGGGTGATATTTGTCGCAATGGCAGCACTGGCCGAATACCCGGTAGAGCTGCTGCAATCGGTGCTGCCACTGACTCCCACTTTGTATTTGTAATTGGCGACGTCAGTTCCACCCACGGTGATGGCCAATATCGTTGTATTATTGGTTCCTGTGGGGGTGCCCGTCAATGTGGCCGTAGGCGCCACAGTGTCTTTGGTCCAAGTGGCTGTAGTAGCCGAAGCGTAAGGCTGCCAATTGCTTGTGCTAGTGCCCCCGACAACACATATCTTGATGCTGCCATCGGCCAAAGCAGAAATATCATTGGTGATCAATGTTGCTATGGCCGTGCTGGCCGAATACCCGGTAGAGCTGGTGCAATCGGTGCTGCCACTGACACCCACTTTGTATTTGTAACTGGCGACGTCAGTTCCACCCACGGTGATGGCTAATGTAGTTGTATTATTGATTCCTGTGGGAGTGCCCGTTAGAGTGGCTGTGGGCGACAGTGTGTTTTTAGTCCATGTGGCGATGGTCGCCGTGGCTACGGACTGCCACGTACCGCTGGTGTTTTTACCAATCACACATAAACGAACATCACCTTCCGCAAAAGTAGAGATATTATCGGTGATTAAAACTGCGGTGCTTAGTTCTGATGAATAGCCCACGCTAAGACTGCAATTGGTACTTCCAGCTTCACCAAGCAAATACTTATAAGCAACAATCCCGTTACCAGCAACGGTGACCGAAAGCAGGGTGCTGTTGCTAACCCCCGTGGGAGCCCCAGTAACCACAGCCAAGGGAGAATCCACTTTGTCTGACAAAGTTTGATCCACTGGAATCAAAGGGTCAATCTTGGCAGTGATTCCGCAAGCCGCCAAGGCCAAAGACAACAAAATAAGTAGGCCGAATTTTCTAGCCATCATCCTAGACCTATCGGATGAATTTGACGAAAACTTCATCTCATAGTGAGTCAAAACAGGCATTGAAAAGCCTTAAATCTGTGTGTATGTTTAGGTTTTAATTTGGAGAAATAAAAATGACCCCTGTAATCTTATCGGGAGGCAGCGGAACCAGACTGTGGCCCATTTCAAGACAAAAGTGGCCCAAGCAGTTTTGCCATTTATTTTCAGAATCTTTACAGACACTGACCTTAAAACGACTGCAGTCTTTTGCAAAACCATGGATTGTGACCTCTGAAAGCTTGCAGACTTTGACCGAGATTCATTTACAAAATAACAATTTAAAGGCTGAAGTGATTTATGAACCCGTGGGTAAAAACACGGCTCCCGCCATAGCCTTACTTTGCCGCCAGATGCAGATTTTAGGGCAAACAGAAGAAGTTGTGGCTATTTTACCAGCAGATCATTTGATTCAAAAAGAAAATCTATTTTTAGATATATTGCGTAAGGCCGCACAGGTGGCTGCTAAAGGCGCAGTAGTCACCTTGGGCATTGAACCCTCTTACCCCGAAACTGGCTATGGTTATATTCAAATTGCTGATGGGCCTGGGGATTCGCAAGATGTATTTTCTGTGGTGCGCTTTCACGAAAAGCCCAACCTAGAAACCGCCCAGCAGTTTTTGCAATCAGGACAATACAAATGGAATGCGGGGATTTTTGTTTTTAAAGTACAAACAATGATCGATTTGTTTATTCAACATCAGCCAGAAATTTGGTCCACTTTACAACAATACACACCCAGTTCTTCACCTGCAGAAACAAAAAAGAATTTAACAGCCATTTACAGTCAGCTGCCATCGATAAGTATTGACTATGCGATCATGGAAAAACTGAATGCGCAAAATCTGTATTGCATCCCCTGCGACATTGGCTGGAGCGATGTGGGATCTTGGGATGCACTGGCAGATCTACACACGACGCCAGTAATAGCCGCGGAGTTAAACTCTACGGCGACCACTTCGGATCCAACCCAAGCCATCCAAGTTAAAAGCAAAAATAATTTTATTCATGGCTTGCCTGAAAAAATATATTCTTTTGTGGGGATCGATGATGTCATTGTCGTCGACACCAAAGATGCTTTGGCTGTGATTAAAAAAGGCCAATCACAAAATATCCGTGAAGTGGTGGAACAACTGAAAAAAAATCAGGATCCGCGCCTTACAGATCATACATTTGAACAGCGGCCCTGGGGAACTTTTGAAATTCTTAAGGATACAGAAAATTTTAAGTCCAAAGTGATTTCTGTTCGACCCCATTCACAGATTTCCTATCAATCCCACAATCAGCGCGAAGAACATTGGATCATCACCAAGGGCGTTGGCGAAGTTGTTTTGAATGATGCCGTTTTGCCTGTGCAAGCAGGGACTCATATACACATTCCGTTAAAAGCCAAACACCGCATCCGCAACACCGGCGCTGAAACTTTAGAATTTGTTGAAGTGCAACTGGGTAGCTATTTTGGTGAAGATGATATAACTCGCTATCAAGACGATTATCAAAGGATCTAGGATGTTTTTGCAGGCTTCTTAAAAAGATCCATAATATCTAAAACATGATGAAAATAATTGAGCTGTTTAAGGCTTTCATCAATACCATTCACACAAATAAGTGCTTTTTCTAAAGTATGACCCCGGGGCATCTTAAGTAGTTGACACTTTCTTTCAACCTCAGCCACCACAGAGGTGGAAATAGGTTTATTTTGAAATTTAATTTCGCATAGAGTGACAACTTTATCACTGCGTTGAAACAAAAGATCAATTTGGAATCCTTGGTTTCCCTGCTGAAAATGGGGACCATAATTCAGTACATTTTCACCAAAATCCATATTTTCTGCTAACAAAAGTGCATTCTTAAGACAAAAATTTTCTAAGGCTAGTCCAAGCCAAGGCTCCCACTGATGATGCGTCAGTTTATTGAAAAGATTTTTCTGACTGTTTTGCAAAATGAGTTTTTTATAGGGCTCGACAAATTTAAAGTAGAACCGTAAAGGCTCGTCGATTAAACGATATTTTTTCAATTTACTGTTCATATTTTTATCATAGGGCACATAGCTTGCAATGAACTGAGCAGATTCCAAATTATCTAAATAAAACTTAAGTCCTCCCCCAGAACTGGTTTTAATTTTTTTAGCGATTTCATCAAGTGATAAGGGGTTCTGCAAAATCCGCACAATATGCGCATAGGTTGCGTGCTCTTTAAATTGACTGTAAAAAACTTTTTCAAAATCATTAAATAAATAACCCGTCTTTTTAAAATACAAATCATTTAAATTTTGCAACGCAGATTTACGAACACTGAGCTCCTCCCAGTATTTAGGAATCCCACCCAACGTAAGATTATAAATTAGGATTTCATGCAAACTTCTGGGTGGTTTAAGAAACTCAGCTGTTTGACTTGGCGTCAGTGGTCCCAAGCTAATTTCAAGACTGATACGGCCATAAAGCGCAGAGGATCTAATGACTTTTTTAACCATAAAGGTTGCAATGGATCCGCATAGAATTAACAAACAAGATTGTTTTTTCCATTCCTGGTCCCAATACTTTTTAAGTAAGGATACGATTTTTGTTTGACCTGCGGCCATCCACTGAAATTCATCGAAGAATAAAACGACTTTTTTTGATGGCTTTTGCAGATAAATCGTAAGGTAATCAAAAATATCATTCCAGTTTTTAAAATTAATTTTTTTCAGCAAAGGGTCTTTAATTTGGGCAATAAGATCCTTAGTAAACTGTTGAATTTGTTCCTTTGTAGAAAGATGCTCAAGCCCTTCAAAATGCAGATGCAATTTGTCTTGCATAAAATGCTCAACAAAAAAACTTTTACCGATCCTGCGACGTCCGTAGAGCACTACAATATGAGATTCTTTTTTAAAATACAGGGCTTCTAAGCCTGTTAACTCTTGCTCGCGACCAATTATCTTTGAAGTATACATTTTATATCCTATTATCCGCTAATAAGAATTTTAAAACCCTATTAGCGGATAATCAATAAAAATCATTGATTATCCGCTAATAGGGTATCTTTTGTCCTATTAGCGGATAATTAAACTTACGTCTAGCTCAAGAACTCACACACTCGCACCATGCTATCATAATTTTAAAGCGAACCAGGATTTTTTTCACAGGGGGGCTTGGTCTGCACCAACTTCACCGCGGCTTCCGCATTCACCAGGCCATAGCCAACTTCATTGCGTGCCCCCGTGCTTGACAGACTGGCCGTGTCTTGCAGAATGTTTTTAATTTGCACTGGCAATAAGCATTTATTGATGGATTTCAACAAGGCCACCACTCCGGACACATGGGGGGTTGCCATAGATGTGCCATCTAAAAATGCATAATCAGAATTTAAAATAGTCACAGAGGCCTGCACCGGCACACCTTCTGACAAAATCTCTTTTAGCTTTAATCCCATGGACTGTTCAATCATCACTGCAGGCCTGGATTTTTTGCCTAAAAAATCCTGTCCCAACCCACCACGCACCAAGCCGGGGGAGTTTGCGTAAAACAAAACCCCTGCCGCTTCAGCTTGAATGGCATTTTTAAGTTGATCCACCAAAGACAAATCAGATTCGGCAATCAACACCCATTTGTCGCGAGCCTTGATTTTAAGAAAATCAACTCCCCTGCCCTGGCCCGCATCCACCACATCATGAAGAACCTCTTCAACCTCTTCACGGCTTTTAAAAATCGAAGCTGAAGATATTTTAGCCGTCTGCCCAGCGATAGTGATTTCAACTTTAGACTCACCCACTGAACTGCGGGGCACTGAAGAAAAAATCTCTTCCCCCGGAGCAACCAAAGAAAGCTCGGGTCCATACTGCGAATAAGCGGCCCGCTGTTGATTTTGATCGATAGCCCCCACTGCAATCACTTCAGGCAAGGCCGCAGGATAAGACACACGTGCCGATCCATCATTGCCCGCCCCCGCCACCAAAGAAATGCCTTGATTCAAAGCCCTGCTAATAGCGGTGCTTTCTAAGTTGGTGCTGACCCCGACACTCAATGAAATATTGATCACATCGACTTTCTCACTCAAGCCCCAATCGATGCCCTTGGCCAAATCAATATTGGTACCACCATCCGCATTCATCACTCGCCCCGCTAAAATTTTCACCTTGGGCGCTACGCCAATAAATCCATATTTATCGCTGTAGCCGGCAATGATTCCAGCCACATGAGTGCCATGTCCTACACTATCATAAAAATCATAGGGTTTTTGCTGATCCCCGATAAAGTCTTTTCCCTTTTCAAAATTAAAGCGCAAAGCTGGATGATCTTGATCCACGCCAGTATCCAAGACCAACACTCGTACCCCTTGCCCTTCGGCCCCCAAACGCCAAGCCCCTGATACATGAATAGCCCGCAAGTTCCATGACCCAGCAATCGCTGTCAGCCAAGGGTCCTCAACCTTTAAATGCGGCTGATCGAAGATAAACTTTTTAATATTTATAATATTTTTTTCTGCTGTAGAAAAAGCCGGTAAAAAATCTGTCACAGTGCGATTCAAAGTCGATGTGTTTTTTAAAGTGGTCGGATTAAACAATTTTTGTGTTTTAGAAGATTTATAAAAAATTTCTTTTTCTACGGCTACTACACCAGGCATTTGCCGTAGGTCTGATAAAAATTTCGATTCACCAACGCCTTCAATACTTAGCACCGCCGCCTGAAGATTGGGCAAGACCGCGTGCAAATGATAACCAGTTTTACTGGTAGAATTATTATGTTTCACAAAGTTTTTCAACTGCTGGGCGTCTGAAAAATAAACCAAGGCTCGCGCAGACGGAAATGGTGAAACCGTGGTAGCAAAAGCTGGCTTCACAGTCATCAAGCAAGATGAAAAAAGCAGCAATAAAAAAAACCACTCCATTTCTGGAGTGGTTTTTAAATATAATAATACGCTAAATAATAATTTTATTATTGTAAATAAAATCTGAATCCAGCATTAAAAGAATGGACCGTTTGCTCATTGCCAAGGTTCCTTGACGGCTGCTTTAAAAAATCAAAAAAAAATAAAAAAACAAGACAGAGGCCTGATTCGGCGCCTGCCTTGTCAATTCT
>JBMOJS010000121.1:0-8565 GCA_049315665.1 Pseudobdellovibrionaceae bacterium
CCGTCAGTATTGAACAAAAAAGTCAGATTTTGCAACAGATCGAAAATCAGTCTGTGGTAGAAACTGAAAAAATTTTAGCAAAGGCTTTAGATATCCAACCCCAGCAACAAACTCGCACTCACGTACAACAAGATGATTCTGTACGGGTGGAACTTACTTTCACCGCAGAAGAAATAGCTTGGATCAAGCAAGCGCAAGATCTTTTGTCCAACGCTACTGGCGGAGGATTGAAAGAAACCTTGGTGCATTTGGCAAAGACATTAGTAAGTAAAGAACAGCAGGCGCGAACTAAAGCTCAAATAAAAACACAAACTCCAGAAAAATCTGACTTGCCATCATTAACGGCTCGAAGACAAGTTTTCCAGCGCGATCAGTGCTGTCAGTATCAAGATCCAAAGACAGGACTTCAATGTGGAAGTAGAAAATTTTTAAGCGTGGATCACATTCAGCCGCAGTTTGCCGGAGGCAATGATGACCCAAAGAACTTAAGAATTTATTGTCGAAATCATAATATCTATCGCTACCAAGCAGAGAATGAGATGAGGGCTGTTTCGTAAAGAATTGTTATTTTTGTGAAATGGCCCATGAACGGCACTTTGTACACAAAATTGTAAAAATCATATAAGTAGTTGTTATAAATAAAGATCATATATATGCAAACATTCAAACTGTCTCAAATATAGACAAAAAAAGCCGGTAAAAAGCATGGCACGGGCTTGCAGTAGAATTTAAGCATAAAAACTGGTTTTGTGGAATCACGGGAAAC
Source organism: Pseudobdellovibrionaceae bacterium (assembly GCA_049315665.1). Classification (GTDB taxonomy): domain Bacteria; phylum Bdellovibrionota; class Bdellovibrionia; order Bdellovibrionales; family Bdellovibrionaceae; genus JBMOJS01. The sequence continues at coordinate 767 of JBMOJS010000121.1, forward strand.
TAATTCCGCAGTATGTGAACCGGTATAAACAAGAAATAGGAGAAATTTATGAGATCTGTGAGGCCACTATTAATGATTTTATTGAGTCTGGGAATTACATCAATTAGTTATGCCAATAGTAAATCTAGAGTATCGAATGATTTTGACCATTATGTTTGCGTAGCGGAAAGTAGTAAACGGGTTTTATATTGGCCTACGCCAATAAATCGGAAGGAACTTTGTGGTACGTAGTTAATGTTGAAAAAGGAACTTTAGATATTCTAGCCCCAATAGAAATCGACAAGAGTTTGTCTGCTTTTGGTCAAAAAATGTATTCAATATCAGGAGTAACAAAAATCTCTGATAAAATAAAAATGTTTGTATTAATGAATTCTGAAGTCAAAGTTACTTTGAGCATTTTCACTTCTGAATCAAATACTAAACTCACTTCAGAAAATAGTGAATATAACTGTACTTACCAGGGCGGACTACCTATTCAGTAACTGAATCATTTCAATATTCCACTCTCACCCCAACATCTTTAACAATTCATCCCAGCCGATCACTGGGATGTTTAAAGATTAGGCTTTGTGGAAGGGCCAATCGAAAAGGTTTCTTTTTAGTACAAGTCTTGTTTAAGAAACCATTCAAGTTATGGGAGTTTATTTTAAATCGCAAAAAAATTATATGCTATTGTCGTCATCAGCAGAGTAAGTATCAAGTTTGTGGCAGGGATAAATATCAAGATTTTGTTCTTTATTATCAATGATTCTTTTAAGCAAAATTGATCTTGGTATCGATGCGTCCAATATTAAATACTTCAATCTGTAACGATACCAACCACGATGGTCCCGATAGAATGGCCAGGATCTATCGCCCACAGCGTCTTCTTTGGGGGTTGTCGTATTTGAAACAATCCATTGCACAGCAGAATCTAATTCATCAATAAATTTATCCACAAACTTTAGCTCTTGATTATTTGATTTGAAAATATGGTCTTCTATATGAATTTGATCTTGATCAAATTGAAAAGTTTTAACAATTTTCATCTTTCAAATCTTTTCAGTCGCGATTTGTCGCCAGTCTTATATTCTGTAGTTTCTCCTTTTAATGCTTGATTAGAAGACAGTAAGCTTTTTTGCAAAGAAGAAATTTCGTTGAGCAAGCCCTCGTAATATGATTCAGACATCAAAACACAAGCGTTGCCTTCGCGCTTTTGTATGCGAATGGGTTTTTCATCAGCATTTTCCATATATTCTTTTAAATTAGCTCGAAATGCCCTAGGCGATGTTGACTTCATAAAACCTCACTTTGAGCTTATCTTACCGTAAGTACCTAAATGTGTACACAATTATTTACGGCCTTTATACGGCACTTTGTACAAGACGTAGACAATTATTAAAAAATAGCCTTGATGTTCAATTATTCGAATTGTTTACGGTATTTAGGTATTTAGGTATTTAGGTATGGCATAGGTTTGGCTAGTAGATTCAACTGAAACTCGTTCATGTTGAATCATGGGAAATTAATCCCACAACATTTGGAACGGTCGAAAGGTTAGTATGAAAAACAAATTCATAGCTATATTAGTTCTTCTGATTGCTAGTACCGGCTATAGTAATGCAAATCTACAACAAAAGTTAATATTAGATGGTTTTACTTACATAGCTAGTTCTATATCAAACAGCAGTTCTAAGGACTTATGTGTGTATGAAGCGGAAAAATCGACAGGATGGTTTTTATCTAAAACTACCCAGAGTTATATTGTTGAACTTCCATGTGATTTAAATATTGAGTTGTTAAATCCTGAAAATGTTACTGTTGAAGCTATCCTTGATTTTTCGAAAGCAGGGCGACCAGCTAAAGTCATCAAAGTTTTTGAAAATAATCAGGTGATCTGGTCAAAAAATTAATATTTTTTACGAAATAAAATTTAGTTATAATAGATCATTCCCCCAACATCTTTAACAATTCATCCCAGCTGATCACTGGGATGTTTAAAGACTGGGCTTTGTCGACCTTGAATCCAGGGTCGTCGCCGATAATCAAATAATTCAACTTTGCTGAAACAGAAGATAAAATGCGGCCACCATTTTTTTCGATGATGTCTTGGGCTTCGGGTCTTTTGATGGGCAAGGTCCCGGTGATTAAAAAATTTTTTCCTGACAATGGTCCGATCGCTGACTTGCCAGCGCTGGCAGAAGTCAAGTCAATGCCGGCAGCTAAAAGATCCTGTACCTCTTTTAAAATTCGTGAATCTAACTTCCACTGCAAAATCGACACGGCCACTTTTTTGCCAATTTCTGTGACTTCTAAAAGTTGCTCTTCAGTGCTGTCTAAAAAACTTTGCAATGAACCAAAATGCTCGGCAATGTGCTTGGCCGTTTGCTCGCCCACATAGCGAATGCCTAAAGCATAAATAAATTTAGCCAAAGTGGTTTTTTTGCTATTTTGTAAACTGGTCAAAATATTTTCTACGGATTTATCACCCTGGCGATCCAATTGTAAAAGTTGATCGCGGGTTAATAAAAATAAATCAGAAAATTTGCTGATGAGCCCTGCATCCACCAGGGTTTCAATCACACGATCCCCCAACTTTTCCACATTCAAAGCCTGTCGACTTACAAAGTGTTTCAAGCTTTCTTTAACAACGGCGGTGCAAAAAGGGTTGGGGCAACGTAAAACAGTTTCGTCTTCTAAAATCAAGGCGGGCGTTTGGCAAACGGGGCAAAGCTCTGGCATTTTAAAAGGCACCGCTCCGGGATCACGCTTTTCTAAAATCACAGAAACAACTTCAGGAATCACATCCCCGGCTCGCTGCAGCCAAACATGATCGCCGATGCGAATATCTTTTCGGGCAATCTCTTCTTGATTGTGTAAAGTGGCATTACTAACCGTAACCCCACCCACCTTGGTTGGTGTAAGTAAAGCCACTGGAGTTAAGGCGCCAGTGCGACCTACCTGAACTTGAATATCTAAAATTTGGCTGATGGCCTGTTCGGGTTTGAACTTGGCTGCTGTGGCCCAGCGAGGGCTGCGAGCCACAAGGCCCAACTGATCTTGCAGTGGTAATGAATTGACCTTGATGACAACTCCATCGATATCAAAGGGCAAGTCTGCTCGCAGTTTATTGATGCGGTGATAATATTCGGCCACGTCTTGGGCCGAAGCACATATTTGCACTAGATTTGCATGAGTGGCTAAAGCTGTTGGTAGGCCTGCCTGCACAAAAAACTTTTCAATGGCCCACTGATCGGCAAATTGCAATCCGATGACTTCCCCTAAAGAATATGCAAAAAATCGCAAAGGACGTTTTGCTGCAATGGCCGGGTCCAACTGGCGAACTGTTCCTGCAGCGGCATTTCTGGGGTTGGCGAATGGGGCTTCTTCATTTTCTTCTTGCTGCTGATTCAGCTTTAAAAAATCTTTCTTAAACATCAAAACTTCGCCGCGAACTTCCAATAGCTCTGGCGCCGGATCTAGATTCAGCTTTAGGGGAATGCTGCGAATCGTTTTAATATTTTGGGTGACGTCCTCACCCACCAAGCCATCGCCCCTGGTTAAGGCTTGAACCAAAATCCCTTCTTGATAGATGAGCTCTAAAGCCAATCCATCAAATTTTGGTTCGCAAAGATATTCCACCGGGCTTTCGGATTTAAGAACTTTTTTAACTCGTTCATCAAATTCAAAAATATCCTCCACAGAGTAAGAATTGGCCAAAGACAGCATGGGTTGCCGATGATTCGCTTTGTTAAATGCGTCCAGAGGGCGGGCTCCAACACGTTGCGAAGCAGAGTCTGATTGATCTAGATCTGGATTTTCTTGCTCAAGCTTCAGCAGTTCAGTAAACAGTTGGTCATACTCAAAATCCGATATTTGGGGTTGATCCAAAACATGGTAGTTGTAGTCATGCTGTGAAATTAGTTTTTTTAGCTCTTGATGTCTATTACGAATTGTTTTTGCAGCCATCTGGATTTAGTATGCATTTTTAAAACATCTGTCACCACGCGTTGCGTGTCAGCCAGGAGGCCCCTTGATTGATAAAAAAACCATTGAACATATTGCTCATTTATCACGCTTGTCTGTGAGCGATGAAGAATCCACGGCCTACAGCCAACAATTGTCTAAAATTCTGGATTATTTTCAACAGATGAATCAATTGAACACCGATGGCGTTGAACCGCTTTTGACTCCTTCCGAAATCGAAATTTTTTGGCGTGAAGATGTGGTTCAACAGTTGTACACCGCTGAAGAAATGACCGCCAATGCGCCAGAAAAAGTGGGCCATTTATTTAAAGTTCCCCCTGTTGTTTAAATTCATTTTGCTTTATTCCCAAGGAGTCCCATGGAATTAACCTTTGCTAGTTTTAAAGATATCAAAGATGCTGTTTTACAGAAAAAAGTCAGCGTTAAGGAAGTCACTCAGCATTATTTAGCACGCATCAAAAATTTAGATGGCCAATTGAATTCATTTATTTCTGTGAATGAAAACGCCTTGGCCCAGGCAGAACACATTGATCAAAATCTAAGCCAATTTGCAGACGCCAAGCTGTTGGGTGTGCCCTTTGGAATCAAAGACATGCTTTGCACCAAAGGTTTAAAAACCACTGCGGGTTCAAAAATTTTAGGCAATTTTGTGCCCCCCTATGATGCTACAGTTGTTGCCCGATTAAAAAAACAAGGTGTGGTGGTTTTAGGTAAATTAAATCAAGACGAATTTGCTATGGGTTCAAGCAACGAAACATCGGCTTACGGTGCCGTAAAAAATCCTTGGAACACGGCTTATGTCCCTGGCGGATCTTCGGGTGGCTCTGCAGCGGCGCAAGCGTCGCGTTTGGTGGCGGGAGCTATCGGAACAGACACGGGTGGATCCATTCGGCAGCCGGCTAATTTTTGTGGAATCGTGGGAGTAAAGCCCACTTATGGACGTGTCAGTCGTTATGGCATTGTCGCTTACGCATCTTCCTTGGATCAAGCAGGGCCCATGGTCAGCTGTGTAGAAGATGCAGCCTTGGCATTAGAAGTGATTTGTGGGCATGATCCCATGGACTCAACCACGTCGCAAAAGGCAGTGCCCGCATGGACACAAAATTTAAATGCCGATGTGAAAAATTTAAAAATTGGTGTGATCAAAGAATATCAAAATGATGGTTTAGATCCCGATGTGCAAAAATCCATGGACAGCGCTTTGGATTTTTTCAAAAAACAAGGGGCGCAAATTGTTGAAGTGTCTATTCCAAAAATCGGCTTTGCAGTGCCGGTGTATTATTTAGTGGCCACCAGTGAAGCTTCTAGCAATTTGGCCCGTTATGACGGAGTAAAATACGGTCACCGGGCCAACTTTAAAAAACTTTCTGCAGAAAGCATGGAAGATTTTTATAAGCTGACTCGCGGCGAAGGCTTTGGGGCCGAAGTTAAAAGAAGAATTGTGCTAGGCACCTATTGTTTATCTACCGGCTACTACGATGCTTTTTACAACAAGGCTTCGCAAGTGCGCAGACTTCTTTTGAATGAATATTTAGAGGCTTTTAAAAAATGTGATGTGCTTTTAAGTCCAGTGACTGCGTCACCGGCATTTAAAATTGGCGAACGTATCGCTGATCCACTAAAAATGTACTTGAATGATATTTTTACAACCTCCACCAACTTAGCTGGTCTACCTGGTTTAAGTGTACCCTTCGGTCTATCCGCAGAAGGTTTACCCATTGGTCTACAAGTGACTGCTGCGCCCTTTGCAGAACAAACCATGCTGAACGTCGCTTATGCTTTAGAAAAAGCAGCGCCCTATTCTTTTGGAACCGCGAAAGGAAAAAACCCCCATGTCATTTAGAGGTTATGAACCTGTCATAGGTTTAGAAGTGCATGCACAATTAAAAACTCAAAGTAAAATGTTCTGTGCCGATTCAACAAAATTTGATGCTGCCGATAATGAAAACACATCCCCTATCAGCGTTGGTATGCCAGGCACATTGCCAGTCATCAACAAAAAGGCGGTGGAGTATTCAATACTAGCTGGCTTGGCACTGAATTGTGATATTCGCAAAAGATCGATATTTGCGCGTAAAAATTATTTTTACCCTGATTTGCCAAAGGGCTATCAGATTTCTCAATACGACAAACCCATTTGCGAAAATGGATCTGTGACATTTAAATTGAACGGACAAGAAAAAACAATACGTATTGAACGCGCTCATATGGAAGAAGACGCTGGCAAATCTGTGCACAGTGGTGATCAGACTTTAGTGAACTACAATCGCGCTGGTATTCCACTGCTTGAAATTGTTTCGGGTCCGGATATTCGTTCAGCCGCTGAAGCTGCTGAATATGCTAGAACCATCCGCATGATTTTACGTTATCTGGATGTTTGTGACGGCAATCTAGAAGAAGGATCTTTGCGTTGCGATTGCAATGTGAGCGTTCGTAAAATTGGTGCAGAAAAATTTGGCACAAAAGTCGAATTAAAAAATATCAATTCATTTCGTTTTGTAGAAAAAGCCATTGAGTATGAAATTGAAAGACAGATAGACGCCTTAGAGCAAGGCCAAACCATCATTCAAGAAACACGATTGTTTGATCCCGATAAAAATCGTACTTTTTCAATGCGCACCAAAGAAAATGCTCAAGACTACAGATACTTTCCAGATCCAGACTTGTTGCCGGTGATTTTGACGGATGAACAGATCAATGCTTTGAAAAAAACTTTACCAGAATTGCCACTGCAAAAAGCTTTGCGCTTTCAAACGGAACATGGGCTTCCAGAATACGATGCCCTGGTTTTAACCAATGAAAAAGATCTGGCTGATTATTTTGAACGAACCGCAAAATCTTGCGGCAATTACAAAGCTTCATCCAATTGGATTATGACCGAGCTTTTGCGAGAATTGAATCAAAGCAATAAGTCTATTTTGCATTCACCTATTTCTGCGGAAAATTTAGGTTCATTGATCCAGCTTATAGACAAAGGCACCATTTCTGGAAAAATTGCTAAAACTGTATTTTTAGACATGTGGCAAACGGGTCAAGCTGCAGAACAGATTGTGAAAGACAAAGGTTTGCTACAAATCAGTGATACTTCAGCCATAGAAAAAATTATTGATGAAGTGTTGGCGCAAAATCAAACTCAAGTGGCTGATTATCGATCAGGTAAAACCAAGCTTTTTGGGTTTTTTGTTGGCGCTGCAATGAAGGCCACCAAAGGACAGGCCAACCCGGACACTGTGAATAAGATTTTGACCGACAAACTTAAAGGATAAGATTGCATGAGAATCGCCGCAATGGACTTAGGCACAAATACTTTTTTGTGTTTAGTGGCTGAAAAAGATTTTTCTGGCCAACCAGCGGTGATTTGGGATGGGGTTGAAATTGTTCGCCTGGGGCAAGGTATAGATCAAACGGGTCTGCTTCACCCTGATGCCCTTGCCCGAGGGCGGACCTGCTTAGAACAATTCAAGCAAAAATGTCTAGAGTTTAAAGTGGATAAGATAATGGCCTTAGCCACCTCAGCTGCTCGTGACGCTAAAAACAAAGATCAGTTTTTAGAGATACTCAGTGATTTGCAAATACCCTTAAAAATAATCAGCGGATCTGAAGAGGCTCATTACACCTATCATGGTGGCTTGTTTGGTTTTGCTGAAGATGTGTTGAATAAACATGATGAAAACATTGTGATTGATATTGGTGGTGGGTCTACAGAAATTATTTTAGGTCATCATAAAAATATATTGTGGGCTGAAAGTCTAAATATTGGCGGCGTTCGCTTAACAGAAAAGTTCATTTCACAGCAACCAGTTTCAGCCGAGGATTGGTCCAAGGCGCAGCAG
>JBMOJS010000122.1:0-8521 GCA_049315665.1 Pseudobdellovibrionaceae bacterium
AGTTCAGAAAATAAAATTTGCAAGGGTTCCGCCACAATATCTAAAATTTTACGCCGTGGATTCAAGGCCCCACTGGTGTCTTGAAAAATCATTTGCAAAACACTGGCTTTTTGCCACAAAGGCATTGACAAAAAATCTTTCTTTTCTGCTGTTGCACCCAAGTAAGATACACTTCCACTGTCTGGTTTTTCTATGCCCATTAAAACTTTAGCCAAAGTGCTTTTGCCAGATCCGGATTCACCAACTAAGGCCACGGTTTGTCCTTGTTGTAAATTTAAACTGATATTTTTTAAAACCGGCACCGCGGTTTTTTGCGTATAAAATGATTTATTCAGTCCTTGCACTTCAAGATGGGTCGCAGATTGCAAAGAAGACTCATAAACAATATTTGTTGACTCCACAGAGTTAATGCCATTTGCGCTTACAGCCGTCATCGTCGCTGAACGGTTGTTACCGGCTGCATGCAAGGACAGCAGTTCTTTGGTGTAATCTTGTTGCGGAGAAGTCCAAATCTGCGCCGTCGTGCCAGATTCAATCACTTGCCCTTGTTTCATCACATACAAACGATCGCAATTTTCTGCCACCACGGCCAAATCGTGAGAAATCAGCAATAAAGACATTTTGTATTCTTGCTGCAAATCTTTGATCAGTTTTAAAATCTGCGCTTGCACAGTGGCGTCCAGGGCTGTGGTCGGCTCATCGGCGATCACCAACTGCGGTCTTGGCAGCAAAGCCAAGGCAATCATCACTCGTTGAGCCATTCCCCCAGAAATTTGATGGGGGTATTGCTGCATTTGCCGTGGTGGATCGCTCAATCCCACTTTGTTGAGCCATTCTATGGCCTGCTGGTGTCTTTGCTGAAAAGTCCATTTTGGAAAATGCAATTGCAAGGCTTCCAGCAGATGTTCACCAACAGTCATGGTGGGACTAAGACTGTTCAAAGCATCTTGAAAAATCATTGAAATCTTACAGCCACGAATTTTTTGCTGATTTTGTTGCGCTTGTGGATGCGACAAAATCCAAGTGTGCAAAGATTTTTTTTCCAACAAAACATCGCCGGAAGTACTTTTTAAATTGTTGGGCAGTAAGCCCATGGCTGACAGACTGATCACACTTTTTCCGGACCCAGACTCTCCCACCAAACCCACACTTTCATGGGTATTAATATCTATACAGACATCCCGCACGGCGGGTACATCGCCTTGGAAGGTGCTGAAGGTCACAGACCAGTTTTTAAATTCTAAAAGAGAGCCATTCATCGTTTTAATTTTGGATCCAGGCGTTCCCGCAATCCATCCCCTAAAAGATTCAACCCCAACACCAACAACAAAATACACAACCCTGGCAAAGTCACCTGCCAAGGTGCTGTTTCTATGAAGGGCCTGGCATCCGAAAGCATAACTCCCCATTCGGGGTAAGGAGCTTGCACACCTAAACCTAAAAAACCCAAGGCGGCTGCATTAAGTATGGCTTCGCTAAAACCCAAGGACACTTGCACAATCAAACCGCTGACCACATTGGGAAAGGCGTTAACCACAACCCTGCGCCACCACGAAGCCCCTAAAGTTTGCAAAGCCGTCATATAAGTTTTATGAACTTCTTGTTGCAATGACACCCGAATCACCCGAAAAATACTGGGCACTAAAACCACACTCACCGCTAAAATAGTATTGCTTAAAGAGGGACCTAAAATCGCAATCACCACGATAGCCATCAACATACTGGGCAAAGCCAAAATCACATCCATAAACCTTGATAAAATTTGATCCACCCAAGGTTTAGTGGTGGCCGCCAGTGCCCCCAGCAGGACGCCGGCCACTGAAGCTAAAAAAAGACAGCTGGGCCCCCCACAACAATCTAGAAAATAAATCACGTCCCAGATCATCCGTTCCAAATAAAAATAAATTTACACCGCCATCCGTAAAAGCCGGTGGCAAACGCAAAGAATCCATAAAAATCTGATCATACTTATATGGGGCCAACCAAGGTGCTAGCAAAGCCAGGACCGTAAAAAAACCCACCAATGCTAAGCCCACATGCAGCGAACGAATTTTCATCTTGCTGCTTCTCCCAAAACTTGCGACCGAGTTTTAGGGTTCAACCACAACACAACAATATCCGTTAATAAATTCACCATCACCACTGCAAATGAGGTGTATAGAATTCCCCCTTGAATCACAGGGTAATCACGAGCCTCGATGCTTTTAATCAACCACCGACCCACCCCAGGCCAGGAAAATAAAGTTTCGGTCAACACCGCCCCCGTCATCACCGACCCCACCAGCAAACCCATAACGGTCACCACCGGAGCCAAAGAATTTCTTAAAGCATACTTTCTAAGCACCACAGATTCAGTCAGACCACGGGATCTAGCGGCCCGCACATAATCTTCGGACAAAGATTCAATCATACAAGCCCTGGTGATGCGTGAAAGCAAGGCCAATGGAATTGTGCCTAAAACCAAAGCCGGCAAAACCAGATGCTTCAAGGCCAGCTTGAAATTAAAAAACTTTTCAGCGAAACTTAATTCTGGTGTCCACCAAACATCCCACAGTAAAAAACCACTGCGACTGGGAACATCATAGGCCACATCCATTCGCCCCGAAACGGGAAACCAGCCTAGCTTTACAGAAAATATCATGATCAACAGCAAGCCCCACCAAAATAGAGGCATGGAATAACCCAACATCGAAAAAGTCATAGTGCCATAATCAAAAGCTGTTTTTTGTTTATAGGCCGCCCACACACCCAAAGGAATTCCGATCAAGGTGGCCCATAACAACGCACTCAATCCCAATTCCAGGGTTGCAGGAAATCGCGCAAAAAATTCTTCACTCACAGGACGTCCAGAAATAATAGACACCCCCATATCACCCACTGCCGCCCGACGCACAAAAGACAAATACTGCACCGGCATTGATTGATCCAAACCAAAACGGGCCCGCATCGACGCCACCTGTTCTGGCGATCCGCCGCGTTCACCCAGTAGGTGAGTCACCGGATCCCCTGGAACTAGACGAATCAAAATAAAGGCTAAAAAAGAAGCCCCTAATAAAGTTATTGCTACGACTAAAATTTTATTGAGCAAAAATTTAAACATTTTTTGTGTACTACTTTAAATCCACTTTATCAAAAATATCCCCACCAAAAGGGTGAATGGCATACCCAGTGACTTTGCTAGACATGGCCCGATAAAACTGACCGTGCACCAATGTTACCCACGGGGCTTGTTGTTTAAAAATAACTTGCGCTTTTTGATAAAGTTCCGAACGTTGACCTTGGTTGGTCAACTGTTTGGCCTGCACCACCAAATCATTGTAAGGTTTGTAACACCAGCGAGCATAATTGCTGCCGGATTCCACAGCGGCACAGCCCAACAAAATATGCAAAAAATTATCGGGATCGCCATTATCCCCGGTCCAACCGATTTGGATCAACTGGTGTTCACCTTTACGGGCTTTTTCTAAATAAGTGGGCCAGTCATAAGTGGCCAATTTTACTTTTATGCCCACAGCCGCTAGATCAGACTGCATCAGCTCACCCATTTTTTTTCCGGCAGGATTGTAGGCCCTGCTGACTGGCATGGTCCACAATTCGGTTTCAAAACCATTGGCATAACCGGCTTCCTTCAGTAAGGCCTTGGCCTTGCTGGGGTTGAATTCATAATCCACCACTTTGTTGTTGTAGGACCACATGATCGGAGGAATTGGATTTTTGGCCACAACCCCATGACCCAAAAACACCGCGGTGATGTACTGCTGACGATTCAAGGCATGATGGATGGCTTGGCGGACCTTCACATTGTCGAAGGGTTTTTTGCTGGTGTTGATGGCTAAATAACCTATGTTTAGACCTTCTTTTTCCATCAATTTTAAATTTTTATTTTTTGCAATAGTATCAAGATCTGAAGGCGCGGGGTCTGCTACAAAGTGACACTCCCCCGCTTTTAATTTTTGCAAACGCACGCTGGGATCCGGAGTGATGGCAAAAACCAGATTTTGAATTTTAGGAACACCATCAAAATAATTGGCATTTGCAGTATAACGGATCAAAGTGTCTTTTTGATAAGACTTAAAAACAAAGGGCCCAGTGCCAATAGGTTTAGTGCTGATCAGTTGTAAATCTTTTTTTTGCTTCAATAAAGTTTCCGCATATTCTTTAGACAGGATGCTGGCAAAATCCATGGCTAGATTGGCCAAAAATGGAGCCTCGGGCCTGGTCAAAGTGAATTCCACAGTAAGGTCATTGATTTTTTTAACCTGGGCAATGATTTTGTCCATCTCCATACCGACAAAGTATTCGTAATTGGCGGTGGGTAAACGCAAAGGATTCTTTGCGTCTTTTTGTACTTGAAAAGAATAAATCACATCGTCGGCATTGAAATCCCGACTGGGTTTAAAAATATCATTGCTATGAAATTGCACTCGGGGCCGCAGTTTAAAAGTGTACTTCAAGCCGTCTTTAGAAATAGCCCACGACAAAGCCAACTTGGATTCGATCTCGGTTGAACCTTGTTTGAATTCAATCAAACGATTGTACACCGTGTGCGAAGAAGCATTGAAAGTGGTTCCATCCGAAGCCACCTGTGGATTGAAAGAACTGGGACTTCCTTCCGAACAATAGACAAAAGTTTTTTGTGGAGTTTGTGCTTGGGCTTGGTCCGGCAAAAAGGCAATGGCCAACACAGCAACACCTAAAAAAATCAGATCTGGTCTTACTTTCAATGAATGCTCCTTATCAGAAAAGAGTTTATACAGCCAAAGAAAGAAGTCATCTCAAAATTCTATTTTATGTTTTTTTAACTGGCGATTTATTTTGATCCGATGAAAGTTGGCAATCCGGGCAAATGCCATACAGCTCTAAGATATGGTGGGTCAGTTGAAAACCAAATTGCACTGCTACTTTTTCTTGCAAATTTTCAATGGCGCGATTTTCAAACTCACAAATTTTACCACACTTCACACAAGAAATATGATCGTGATGATTTTTTGGAGCCAGCTCATAACGTGCAGGCATTCCTCCCATACGCACTTCCGAAACGAAGTGCCCTTCTGTCAAACTGCGCAAAAAACGATAGACTGTGGCAAAACCCAATTCCGGGTGACGCACAGACACCTTTTCATACAGCTCTTGCGCGGTGATGTGACGACGACCTTCATGCAGACATTTTAAAATCACCATGCGCTGGTTGGTGACCTTCAACCCCAGATCGCGAATGATTTTTTTTAGTTCTTCTTCACCATAAGATTCTTGGTGCAATAAAATATCTTCATCTTGATGGCGCGGTAAAAAAGGGACTTTGGATTTAGACGTTTGTTCAAACATAGGCCTCAGGCTATTCAGTTTTCAGCCACTTGTCCATGGAAATAAGAATCATTATCAATTGAATTGCAATTGGCTGGATTTTGGCCAAAATCCAGTGTTTTGGCTGAATTTGGTGGTGCTACCACCATTTTAGGCCGAATTTGGTGGCGCTACCACCATTTTAGGCCGAATTTAGTGGTGGACAATGAGAAACTGTGCTTAAATAAGACTGTTACCAGGAGCCAAAGCGGCTGAAGGGAGCCTTATGCACCAACGTGTATTGCAACTTCAAGAAACTTTAAAAAGAAAAAGTCTATTTCTTTTTGGTCCACGACAAACGGGCAAAACCACTTATCTGCAAAATCACTTTCCCGAAGCTCTATTTATCCAACTGCTCAATCCTTCGACTTACCAGATGTATTTAGAAAATCCTGGATCCTTGGAATCCGATCTGCTTTTGCATTTTCGCAAATCAAAAAGTCCCATTGTAATTATCGATGAAGTGCAAAAGTGGCCACAAATACTCGATGCTGTGCATGAACAGATTGAAAAAAACAAACAACTTCGATTTATTTTAACCGGCAGCAGCGCACGCAAACTCAAAAGATCCGGAGCCAATCTTTTAGGCGGGCGAGCTTCATGGATCAATATGTTTCCCCTGTGTTATCCTGAAATCAAAGATCAGTTAATAACCGTACAAGATTTAGAAAAAAGAATTTTGCTTGGTGGACTGCCGGCTTTTTTTGACTCCACTTCTTTCTATGCCGACTGGCAAGACTATGTGAATCTGTATTTGAATGAAGAGATAAAACAAGAGGGCCTGGTTAGAAACCACGAAGCCTTTCATCGCTTTTTATTGGTGGCTGGATTGACCAATTCACAGCAGGTGAACTTCACTCAACTCGGAAGTGATACGCAAGTTCCACCAAGAACAGTTCATGATTACTTTCAGATTTTGCAAGACACTTTAGTCGGTTATTTATTAAAGCCTTACACCCAAACAGTCACCAGAAAAGCCCAGGCTTCATCAAAATTTTATTTGTTTGATACAGGCCTGACCAATGCCCTTTGTAAACGACAAAGCTTGGCGGCAAAAACCAGCGAGTTTGGCCCACTTTTTGAGCAATTTGTGATTGGCGAGGTCAAAGCTTACATTGGTTATAACAACAAAGATTGTGAAATTTTTTATTGGCGATCACAAAGTCGGTTTGAAGTGGATCTCATTGTTCAAACCAATAAAGAAATATGGGCTGTAGAAATCAAAAGTAAAAATGCCTACGATAAGGATGATCTAAAAGGCCTCAAAGCTTTTGCTGAAGACAAACCTGAATGCAAAAAAATTCTAATTCTATTGCAGTGCCGTCAGCACATTGTAGACAAAGACATTGACGTGGTCAGCGTCTTTGATTTTTTACCACAACTGTGGCAAGGGCAATATTGGTGATGGACCATAAAATGTCATTATGAAAAAACTATTTCTGCTTGGAGCGCCACCAAAAATAACCACCAGCGGCCGCAAAAAGCACAGCGATAAAAACATAAAGAAGCTTCGAGGTTTTTTTAGATGTTTTAGCTACATACCCATCAGCTCCCATCAACCCTGGATCTGTCAACAAACTAGCACCACCAGGTCCACCAAAGATTTCAGATCCGCCGGGGCGCAAAGACCCATTGTCAGATCTAGCCAATAAGTTTTTAGATGGAATAACCCTTAAGCTATTCACCGCCTCGATAAAATCTTTGCTGTACTTAGTATATGCAGATTGGTGCGCACTTAAGGTGACCAGTACGGCAATGCGATCTTTGATGGTCGCCATGTAGCGCGTGTAGTAGTTATTGACCTCGCCACTCAGATGTAAACTGTCGAGCCACACATGATCATTGATTTTAGAATTTTTGGCTTTGTAGACCAATTTAGAAGTCAAAGCCTGCCCTGCAGCCCCGGTACTAGTGATGGGTGCATTCAAGTGCGCTTCATACAATGGAAAGCTGTCAGTGGGGCCCACCTCTTTGGCGGTTAAAATGATAATGGCCTCTTTGGCTTCTTTGTTGTTTTCACTGCGACACACCCATTCGGTCTGTTCTAGATTGCACTTCCAGGTGTCTGGAATGGTGAATGTGATATAGGCATTGGTAAAAACCTTGGCCTGAACAAAACTAGAAATCAAGATCAGCCCGAATAGAACTCCCCATCGACTTTGCATAGTTTCGCCCCGTTTTTGTAGTATTACACTTGAGTATTTTTATTATATACACATAGTATTGGACAGGCCAAAAATTTTTTATCAAAATGGCTAGGAAAAGCGCAAAAAAGGCAGTCAATATGGTTAACTTGTATCAATTAACGACATTCGTCACCGTGATTTCAGAAGGCAGCATGACCGCCGCCGCTGATAAACTATTTTTAACCCAACCCGCCGTCAGCCAGCAGATTCGTAACCTTGAAGAAGACTTAGGCGTCGAAATCTTAGTGCGCGGAGTACGTCAGATCAAACCCACTCCCCAAGGCGAAGTTTTGTATGAATACGCCAGAAAAATTTTGCAATTGGTACAGCAAACAGAAGTGGCTTTAAAATCCATCGGTGCAGAACTGAAAGGTCATCTTAAAATTGGCACTTTAAATTCCATTGGCCTACATATGATGAGCCCCATTGTCAGTCGTCTGATGCGGCATAATCCCGACTTAAAAATTCGGGTCGAGTACCAACGCGGTGAAGACCTGATCAAATCCTTTAAGAAATCGGCCTTTGATATTTTAATTCTACCCGAAATTAAAACTGAATTCGAAACAGAATTAGAAAATGTCGAAGAAAAATTTTTACTGAAAGAAGAAATGTGGTTGGTTTCATCAGGCAAGGACACCAATGTTCCACAACGTATTGCTTTAAAAGATATTCCGCAATTGTCCTTTGTTAACTTTATTGATGAATACCCCGGTTTTACTAAAAGTTTGAATCAACACTTAGCACGCTTGGGCCTAAACCCCGATCCTATTTTTGAATCTTCCAATGTAGGCACCTTAAAACGAGTCATTGAAACCGGATTGGGTTGGGGCTTTTTACCAGCCCATGCCATCAAAAAACAAGTGCGTGGCGGAAGACTGACCCACACCCATTTGACCGATTTTAGTTACGAAATGAACATCATGCTTTATTATAAAAAGAATTCGGCCAACAAGATGCTGTGTCAGAGACGGAAAGACCCGACAAGCGGTCAA
>JBMOJS010000373.1:0-1927 GCA_049315665.1 Pseudobdellovibrionaceae bacterium
AATCTATTATTTATGAAAAAGGTTTTCAATCTGAATTCACTCCAAAAATTGAAGCCGAAGCCGAGGCTTTAAAAAAAGTTTGGTCCCCTATTCCTGCCGATGAAATTTCTAAACGCCGCGATATGCGAGATGCTGATGTTATGACTATCGACCCGATCGATGCCAAAGATTTCGACGATGCTTTGCATGTTAAAAAACTGGACGATGGAAATTTTGAAGTTGGTGTGCACATTGCTGATGTCTCTCATTATGTAACTTCTGGTTCAGAGCTTGATAAAGAATCTGCTGATCGTTGTTTCTCTGTTTACCTTGTCGACAGAACAATTCCTATGTTGCCCGAAGTGCTTTCAAACGATTTATGTTCTCTTAATCCATTAGAAGAAAAATTAGCGTTTAGTGCGGTTTTCAAAATGAATGCGAACGGTGATGTTTTGGAAAGATGGTTTGGTAAAACTGTTATTAAATCTAAAAAACGTTTCTCATATGAAGAAGCTCAAGCGGTTTTGGATGCTGAAAGTGGTCCTTTTGTGGAAGAATTGCAGACTTTAAATAGTATGGCTAAAAAAATGGCCGCTCGTAAAAAAGCTGCCGGTGCTATTGAATTTGAAAAAGAAGAAATTAAATTTGAATTAGATAAAGACGGCCGACCAATTCGCGTTATTAAAAAAGCCCGAATGGATACTCATAAATTGGTTGAGGAATTTATGCTTTTGGCTAACCGAGAAGTGGCAAAATACATGTTCGAACAAAACAAAAATTTTGGTGGCAACAATATTGGTTTAATGTATCGAGTTCACGATGTCCCTAATCCAGAAAGAATTGCGGATTTGGCTATATTTTTGAAAGCTTTGGGTTACAATTTACCTATTGATGAAGAAGGAGATGTTACCGCTCAAGACCTTAACAATCTTTTGATGCAAGTTACTGGTAAACCAGAAGAAATGTTAATTAAAACTGCCACTGTTCGAACTATGAGTAAGGCTATTTATTCTCCAATTAACACTGGTCACTTTGGTTTGGCTTTTGATTATTACACTCATTTCACTTCACCCATTCGTCGTTATCCTGATTTATTAGTTCACAGAATTGTCTTCTCATATTTACAAGGCAAACAAATGGATCAAAAAACTTTGCAACATTTGGAAAATTCTGCGATTAAATCTAGTCAACGAGAAGTTTCTGCTGCTGAAGCTGAACGTGAATCTATTAAATACAAACAAACTGAATTTATGCAGGATCATTTGGGCGAAGCTTTCGATGGAATTATTTCCGGTGTCACAAAATGGGGTCTGTATGTTGTGTTGAACGATACTTTATCAGAAGGAATGATTCACATTTCAAAACTTGGAAATGACTTCTTTACTTTCGACGAGAAAAAATATGCGGTGATTGGCGAACGCACTGGTAAAAAATATACTCTTGGCGATGCTATTAAAGTAAAAATTGAAAAGATCGATCTAGATAAAAAAGCCATCGATATGACTTTGGTTGAAGATACTGCGGCTGGGGATAAAAAATCTTTGTAGTAAAAGCCGTAATTGGAGAAAATAAAATTTTGATAAAGTTTTTTATTGACCGTCTTTTTTGTTGTCATATAATTTAGACAATGTTAACTAAAAAAGATTTAGTTTTAATAGGAGAAGTTGTTGAAAACATTATTAATGTGCGGGTACCTGAAATTGTCGAAAGAATTGTCGAACCAAAATTTGAGGAATTTGCTATTTTAATGCAAAACGAATTTAGAGCTATTCATGAAACCAAGGCTGATAAAACTGATATCGATCGACTTATGGAAATTATTGAAACAAAAGCCGATAAAACAGACATCACTATATTAGAAAATAAATTTGAAGGCCGAATTGAAAGACTTGAGGATAATATGAGAATTGTAAAAACAACTTTGAAACTTACTTAATTATTTTGCCCA
>JBMOJS010000374.1:0-1918 GCA_049315665.1 Pseudobdellovibrionaceae bacterium
CAAACAGGGTGTCCGGCCTAGAAATGGTAATTTCTTGCATATTGTTATTGAATGGAAGGCCGCGTTTCAGTAATTGCAAAGTTTCATCGGCGCAATTATTAGATAAAAACCTATACTTTCCTTCATAAGACCACTGCGACTCTATCACGGATTGCAGCAAAAAGTTTTTCTCGGACTCTGATAAAATCAAAGGTAAACTTTTGATCCATCTTAATTCTTTTTTTGTGTACTCATCAATCACTGTACTTAGTGGCAAAACAAACTCTATAGACGGGTAGTCGCCATTTAGACCTTTTATTGAATCAATTTGAAAGTCTTCGACAGAGGCTCTAAAGCTGACCACCAAATGATGATTGATATCCATCACACATTGCGCATCGACCACTTTGCGGTCTGGTGCACAGATCACCAGTCTTAACATGGCATGACCAAATTTACTCATCATTTTGGGTCCTTTGCCGGCAAATAAATAATGAATAGCATAAATGCGTGATGGATCTAAAACTTGCAGTCGTGCACTGGTTTTGGTTAGAACATTTGGTGGAACTAAAACTGTGCGGGTTGCATCACATTTAAAGTTTTCAAAGGGCCGAGTGTCAAAAAATAAAGACAACACTTGATATAAACCAGGCCTGCGGCATTTGTACTCTGGATCCAAGAAAAAATATTCACTGTTGACCGCCAAGGCTTCTTGGGGGTTTTTCCATTCATAAGCGTCCGGACTTCTAAATTCTAAAAAATTACTTCTTTCATTGGCCGTCACTTCATCGGTTAAAGATTGTTCAGGAAATCCCGCTGCATTTAAAAATAGCGGATCACTAGAAATCGAGTAGCGCATTTTTACTAAGCGCAGGCATTGGTTGTTTTTGTAGGTTTTATGCACGCCAGAACCTTTAGATCTTGTGACCACGGCCTCTTTTTCGCAAAGACGGATTTGATTTTTTATCTCTTCAGATAGATTTTGATTTTCATCGTAGACGTGTATCGATTCATGCACCAAGGTGGCTAAGATATAGTTATAAAAAGTTTTATGACCTGTTTGTACGATATAGTCATTGCTATAGCCAAATTCAATGGGACTTACGGGGGTCCTTTTGCCAAAGTCGGGCATTTGCGATAAACGCTTTAAATAAAGCCGGTTTATTAAAATTTCATCATTAAAAAAAGATCTTTTGTTGTAAGCCGCAAAGACATGTCTTTGATCGTTGTTAAAGAATTGAATAATCCACTTTGGATTTCTTTTTTTAAGGCTTATTTTAATTTTTTCTGGCAAGACCTGTTGAAGATCTTTGTCTAAAATTTTTAAGACTTCATTTTCTTTGGGCGATAGATTGGCGTCTGACGCTATAAAGCTGTTAGCAAAACAGTTTGTGCTGGTAAAAAGGGCCAAAGACAAAATAAAAAATATAGATTTTATAAACTTATTTTTCATAAAAACTCCTTTCCCAGCAAGTTGTAAAAAATACGGCGCTGTTTTTAAATTCACGGCGCCATAGCGAATTATTGTTTTTCAGTGTTAGAAATTTCCTCAGCAATCATAGATACAGCTAAAGCTTTATCTTGTTCAGATAAGGCCGCCGCTTCTGAACCAGCTGTTTTTTCTAAAGCAGAAAAAGCAGTGACCAAAGTAGCTGATGGTTGCGAGCCAGGGTTTTGCAAATAATCATTGGCATCATCCTTGGCAATCACAATGGCTTCTTTGTGAGCAGCCGCGTTTGTCGTCACTGTTGGAGAGCTAAGCACGGCTCCAACGATCGCTGTAACTGTTAAAGTTGGTGAAGAAACAACACATGCTATGCTTCCTTCACACTTGATGCTTGTTTCTGCAAGTGCTGTCACAGATGTAGAAAGACCCATCAATAAAAATAAAGACAGAACTTTTTTCATAAAAACTCCTTCGTTTTTGTTTATTACGACA
>JBMOJS010000123.1:0-8452 GCA_049315665.1 Pseudobdellovibrionaceae bacterium
AATTTTTTAATTATTGGTGGTACTGGAAGTGGTAAAACATCAGTGGTGAATTCTTTTTTACAATTGATGCCTAAAGATCGTAGGACGATTGTTATCGAAGACACTTCTGAAATTTGCTTGTCCAACGATGTAAGTTTGAAAATGCTGACCCGTGATGATTCAGGGCAGATCTTAAAATCTGTAACTACCACGGATCTGGTTAAGAAATCTTTACGGATGCGGCCAGACTCTTTGGTGATGGGTGAAATCCGCGGCGATGAAGCTAAGGATTTTTTAATGGCCTTAGCTACGGGACATGAAGGCTGTTTTGGCACATTGCACGCGTCAAACCCGGCCCAAGCTTTGATTCGATTAGAGATGTTGATTCAAATTGGAGCGCCCCAGTGGAATTTACAGGCGGTACGTCGGTTGATTCAGCTCTCCCTCCATTCTTTAGTCCTGACAGAGCGACAACATAACGGTCAAAGAAAATTGAAGGGTATTTACAATATTACAGGCTTAGAAGAGCATGGATTTCTTTTAGAAAAAGTGGAACAAATAAATTAAAAAATAATTAAGTATTTATATTTAGAAAACATTCTTAAAACCGATGTGTTTAAATATCGGTGTATGGAGAATGTGTGGTCGTGCAAAGCTCAATTATACTTATTTTTTCTGTAATTATACCCATTTGCATTGCTTTTTATTTTATACAGAAACAAAAGTCATTCAAAACCAAAATTCAAGATTTAGAAATTAAATCCCAGCAGTTTGAAATACAGACTGAAAAATTTAAAAATCTATCAGCTATAGCCATTGAAGCTCACGATATGGGTTTGTGGCATTGGAACATAGTCAGTGATTATTTAGAATGGGATGACAAATCTTTTAGAATATATGATGTAGACAAAGATAAATTTACACCCACTATAGAATTTTGGAAATCTTTGATTTTATCGGAAGATAAAAATAATACAGAAAGTGATTTGCAGAGGTGTTTAAAGCAAGAAAGATTTTTTTTCTCAAAATTTCGAATTTTAGATAAAAATAAAAAAATACGTTATATCAAAGTCAATGCACAAGTCGTTCGAAATGAAAAAGATGTTGCTTTCGAAGTTATAGGGGTATGTACTGATATCACTTCTTATGAAGAACTTAGGGTGCGTTTAGAAGATATTCAATTAAAACAAATGCAGACTTCAAAGCTGATCAGCTTGGGTGAAATGACGGCTGGAATTTCTCACGAAATAAATAATCCATTAGCTATAATGTCTGCAAAGTCTTGGATGGTTAAAGATTTATTACAAAAGGAACCTTTGAATTTGCAGCTCATTTCGGAATGCAATGATAAAATTTCAGATCAAGTTGGCCGCATAGCTAAAATTATCAAAGGTTTAAAAAACTTTTCACGGGATGCCAGCCATGACCCTTTTGAAATTTGCAGTATTCAAACAATTATTCACGATTCTATCGCTCTTTGTGCAGATCGTTTTAAAAAAGAAAACGTAGCCTTATTTTTTGATATTCCTAAAGAAACAATAAGTGCACAGTGTATAGGTATTCAAGTGTCTCAGGTGCTGGTTAATTTATTGGGTAATGCTTTTGATGCTTCCAAAACGGCCTCATTTGCTTGGGTACGTATGAATGTGAAGTTGAATAAGGGTGCAAATCCACTCAATTCTTTTGTCGAGATTCGCATTTCTGACAGTGGTCAAGGTGTGAGTGAAGAAAATGAGAAAAATATCATGAAGCCATTTTTTACAACCAAGCCCCCCGGAAAGGGCACTGGTTTGGGCTTAAGCATTTCTATGAAGATCGCTTTAGATCATAAAGGTAAACTTTATTTAGATCGCCAAGAATCTGACAGCTGTTTTTGTTTATCTATTCCATTAAGACAGCCAGCCATCGAAGAAAAGATGGCTAGTTAGTATTTCTATTTAGTAAAGAAGAAACGGCGGCTGTAACCCAGGATTTAAGAGTTTTTGTAAATTCCCTTAGGCATTGGTTTCTTCTTCCTCTCGATCAATAGTGTTCATAGAAGGATTTTCTGACACGTCTGATGTTTTATCTGTACGTGGTTCATTGAAAAATTTCTTTGACAGTGTATCTATGACTTGAGCTTTTCGTGTTTCTATAGAGTTCTTATTGTAAGTTGGAAAATCTTGAGCTTGCTGTGCAGAGGAAGCTGTGAATTTGTCCTTCGGCTGCAGGGTTTTAGGACCCATATTTTCTGGTGCAGATTTTAGAGGTACTGCATCTTCGCCCATGGTTTGTTCGGCGATGTCAGACCATTTGACCCTTTGTGAAGAAGTGATTCCTTCAGGGCGACCAAATGTAGGGGCGCCAGGCCTTACTGGCTGAGACCTGCTGGTGTCTACGTTTTTTACGCGTGGATTGTTAGGCAAAATAAGACTTAGTTTATCCAAGGCACACCTCCTGTGTGTAGAATGAACATTCTGTTCATCCACCTTCTTATCGGGCGTAGCTGTCTTAACTTGAGACAGCTACACACAAACCAGTCTTAGATCTAGGATTTATTTTCAGTGATCTCTTTGGCCACCAGATTATTCAAGCGAATACCCAGCTCCGCCAATTGATCGCGGTGCACTTCACTAGGGCAGTTGGACATCAAGCACGAAGCTTTGGCTGTTTTTGGGAAGGCAATCACTTCACGAATAGCTTCGGTATTGCACAAAAGCATAACCAAGCGATCCATGCCCCAGGCAATTCCACCATGGGGTGGAGTCCCATAGCGAAGGGCTTCTAAAAAGAAACCAAATTTATTTTCAGTTTCTTCTTTAGACATACCTAAAACTTTAAACATCGCCTGTTGAATTTCGTTGCGATAAATTCGAATACTACCGCCAGCAATTTCATAGCCATTGCAAACCAAGTCATAGGCTTTCGCCAACATTTTTCCATATTGAGGCTCATTGGCTTGGATCAAATCTTCAGCAAATTGATCTTGGGGGGCAGTGAAAGGATGATGGCGGGCCACCCAGCGTTTTTCAATGGGGGCGTACTCTAACAATGGAAAGTCCAAAACCCACAAAAATTTATCTTGTGAATAATCAATCAAATTCAATTCTCGACCAAGATGCAGTCGCAAAGTCGACAAAGATGCACAACCCACTTCAAAGTCATCAGCCACTATCAACAAGGCTTCGCCAGGTTTGGCTTTTACAAAAGACAGAACAGATTTTAATTTTTCTTCATTAAAAAACTTTCCTAATGAAGAACTGATTTTGTCTTCGGCTTCGTATTTGATCCACGCCAGGCCTTTGCTGCCAGCAGATTTTGCCAGCTCTGTCAGCTTGTCCATTTGCCCGCGAGAAAAGCCCGCGGCCTGTGGCACGACCAAGCCCCGCACAATGCCTTTGCGGGCCAAAACATCATCAAAAATTTTAAAGCCACTGTTGGTAAAGCAAGACCCCAGGTCTTGAATCTCCATAGCAAAACGCACATCTGGTTTATCATTGCCAAAGCGGTCCATGGCTTCTTGAAAAGTGATGCGGGGAACGGCCCCCACTTCAACACCCTTGCTGAACTTCCAAATCTTGCGCAATAAGCCTTCATTCAATTGCAAAATATCTTCTTGATCGATGAAGGACATTTCTAAGTCGATCTGTGAAAATTCAGGCTGACGATCAGCCCTTAAGTCTTCATCACGAAAACAACGGGCAATTTGAAAGTAGCGATCATAACCCGAAATCATCAGCAGCTGCTTCAATGTTTGCGGAGACTGGGGTAGGGCATAAAAAGATCCCTGATTGACTCTGGAAGGAACCAAATAATCCCGAGCCCCTTCAGGCGTCGATTTATATAAAATGGGAGTTTCGATTTCTAAAAAATTCTGGTCCGAAAGATACTGTCTGACCAATTGAGCCACTTTATGTCGAGTGACCAGGTGCTGCGTCAAACGGGGGGTGCGCAGATCCAAATAGCGGTACTTAAGTCTAAGTGATTCGTTAACATTATTGTCGCTCAGTTGAAATGGAGGAACCGCAGATTCATTCAGAATTTGGCAACGCAAGACTTCGACCTCAACCTCACCCGTTTGAATTTTAGAATTGATCATGCCCTGGGGTCTAGCTTTGACGATCCCTTCGATGGCCACTACAAATTCAGATCTAAGCTCTTTAGCCTGGATGTTTTCTGCCTTTTTGGGGTCAATAACGATTTGCACCAAACCTTCGCGGTCACGCAAGTCGACAAAAATCAGGCTGCCATGGTCCCGGCGGCCGTCGACCCACCCCATCAATACGACACGTTGATCCAAATGAGATTTATTTAAAGCTCCACAGTATTGGGTGCGTTTGACATCTTTGATAAATTGCATAGGTCGACCACCAGGTTTGTTATGTAAATGTGCAGGGGCCGATCATGACATAAGCCCTGCAAACAGTCAAAGGCCTCCTTTGTAAACGCGGCCTAGACATTATGCAATTAAGAAACTAAATTCAATGTCATGGGAAAATTTAAAGTTGATTACAAAAGTTCTAAAAATGCCACAGAAGCCTACGACAAAGTGAAGGCCTATTTAGGCAACGCCGAAGACATTCGTAAATTGGATGATAAAATGCAATGCACCTTTGAGGATGCAAAAAAGCTTTGTAAAATTCAAGGTTCGCAGTTCAAGGCCGACATCACGGTCTTGGATTCTGCCACGGGTAGCACTATCGAAGTTCACGTGGATTTGCCATTTTTGCTGATGGCTTTCAAATCTAAAATCGAAGAGATGTTGAAAAAAAATCTATCCAAGCATGTAGGTTGATGGATCATTTATGCCTGGCAAAAAGAAACCCACTGCATCGTCCACTTCTTCCCCCGCCTCTACCGTGGTGATCAACCCCAGTATTGTTGGCCTAGAAGATGAGGCCTCTGATATCCCGGTGATCGATGTGCAAGAGGTCGAATCTAAAGCTTCGGTAGCAAAGACAGACATTCATAATATCACCGTCGAAGCTTCTAAGGCATTGATCACTGCAGAGTCCGCCCTATCCACCAGGGACCCTTTGGTTTCTTATCTGCAAGAGATTCGCAAATACAAGGTTCTGACTAAAGAAGAAGAATCCGTTCTGGCAAAAAAATATTATGAAGACAAAGACCCCGAAGCGGCCCAAGCATTGGTGAAGGCCAACTTACGTTTTGTGGTTAAAATTGCCGCAGAATATTCTAAGTTCAGTGCCAAGATGATTGATTTGATTCAAGAGGGCAATATTGGTCTGATGCATGCAGTGAAGGAGTTCAATCCCTACAAGGGGGCGCGGCTGATCACTTATGCCGTATGGTGGATCCGGGGTTATATTCAAGAGTATCTGATGCGTCAGTACAGCATGGTTAGGATTGGGACCACTCACAACCAACGCAAATTATTTTATCAATTGCAAAAAGAAAAAAACGCTTTGGATGCCATGGGTAAGGAAACCAATTTTGCCCAGTTGAGCGAAAAGTTGGGCATACCCGAGGACGAAATTCGCGATATGGCGCAAAGAATGTCGGGCCGGGATTTAAGTTTGGATCGACCCATGGATGAGGACTCTGAAACCACTTTGATGGATATTCAAAAAAACCCAGTCGGCGAAAGCATTGATGATCAGTTGGATCGCCAGCAGCAATTGCAAATTTTAAAAAGCAAGTTGGAA
The DNA here is from genome assembly GCA_049315665.1 of Pseudobdellovibrionaceae bacterium. Taxonomy (GTDB): domain Bacteria; phylum Bdellovibrionota; class Bdellovibrionia; order Bdellovibrionales; family Bdellovibrionaceae; genus JBMOJS01. The sequence goes on from JBMOJS010000123.1 coordinate 5,625, forward strand.
GAGATTCGCCCGCAGCTGTCCGAACGGGAAAAAATCATTTTAGATGAACGCATTTTAAATGAAGAGCCTTTGACTTTGCAAGAGATCGGTCAAAAACACGGCATCACTCGCGAAGCTGTGCGCCAGATGGAAGCCCGCTTGTTATTAAAAATAAAAGCCAAGATGGAAGCTTAGCCCACGGGCATATCAAAATAAACAGAAACCCCATTATCATTGTTTTTAATTTGTAACCCAGAATCATGACTTTTTAAAATCGCCTGGCAGACCGTCAGCCCCAGCCCCAAGCCGCTGGAATGATTCATGACATTTTCATCAATAAAAAAGGGACTTAAGATTTTTTGCATCACCGCTGGGGCGATGGCGGGCCCCTGGTTGTAAACGCTGATGCGTGCAGTGTGTTGGCCAATCATCAGTTCGTCCACTTGAATAATCGATTTATTATTGCCAAATTTTGCGGCGTTGTGGATCAGTCTGTGGATAACCAGCTTAAGTAATCTTTCATCGGCTAAAATGGGTTTAGCAAAATGCGCTGAAGCCAACTTTTGTTCTTTTTGTTTCAACAAATTTTGAATGGCCGTGGGCAGGCTGTCTTCGATGTTGCCCAAATGCACCCGGCTTTTATCGATCTTCAGTTGACCCGTTTCAGCCCGGACAATCAATAAAGCATCATCAATCAAAGCCTTTAGGCGGTCGGTGTTGGATCGCACTCGATCCAGTAATTTTTTTTGTTCACCATTCAATTTAGATTCCGCCAGCAGCTCAGAAAAGTTCAAAATACTGGTCAGCGGAGTCCGCAACTCATGATTGATCAGCACCATAAAGTTGTTTTTAGCTTTATCTAAAGTTTTCAGTTCATCCAAGGCCAAAAACAGCTCTTTATTTTTAAGTTGCAATTCTTTTTGCAAAACAAAACGTTCAATACCCCGATCCACGGTGTTTAAAAAATCGGTAGAATCCCAGGGTTTGGTTAAGTAGCGAAAGATCTGTCCTTTATTTACGGCTTCGATAATGGATTCCATATCGGTGTAGCCGGTCAGTAAAATTCTGGTGCTGTCGGGGTGGCTCACTAGGGTTTTTTCTAAAAACTCGACCCCCGTCATCACCGGCATTCTTTGATCGGTGATGATCAAAGCAATATCTGGATTTTGGTCCAGTATAATCAAAGCTTGTTTGGCGGAGTCAGCCCTTAGTACAGTGTACTTCTTGCGAAATAATCTTTCTAAAGCATCCAGATTATCAATTTCATCATCCACACAAATAATTTTGTGCTTATCCATAAGGAACAAGTGTAGAATTGAAAGTGGGTTCACGCAAAGAAAAGGATTTTTTGCCTGGACATAGGTAACTAAAAGGGTGGTCAAGGACGGATTACTTTGGGCTAGCTCTTAAGTCTTTTCAATTTCTTGACGATCCATATGTAGAATAATTTCCTTTTACTAGGAGCTTCTAAATGGGGATCAAAATGCAAAGAATATTTTTTCTTGCGACACTGCTAGGGTTTTTTCTAACTTCATCTTTATCCCAAGCGCAGTTCTACGCCGGTGGCCAAGCACAAGGGCAATTTGCAATGGGCTCACCTGGTATGCAGTATGGTTACGGTCAGTGGGGAGGCAACCAAGCCTGCCCCTATCCACGTTCTGTAGCCTCAGGTGCCTTCAGTGATTCCGATGAAGTGAATGAGCTGGTGTCTGCCAATAGAGACAATCAAAGGCAACTGGCATTGAAAGAGGCTGAAAAAAGAAAGTTGGATCGTGAATCTGAAAGAGCCATTAAAAAAGTAGAGCGTTATTTAGACAGCGATAAATTTGATGGCGTCAAATATCATGTTGATAATGGTGTTGCGTGTTCGAATTACAAAGGCATAACTGTTGCAGAAACCAGCAATCAGCAAAACAGTGGCAAAGATGACAACACCGGCGAAAGCAGTTCAGATATTGTGAAAACCAATGAAGAAGAAATTCCATCTGGATTTTCTTTAGAAGGCTGGGCCAAGGTCTGTAATGCCAGCACCTCTGGGGCGGTAAAGTCCACTGTTTGTGTATCAGGCAACAGCAGTGGTGAAGCCACGTCCAATGCTCAAGATTGTAAAGAGGGTCTTGGGATATATGTTAAAAACTCAAAAAATATCAGAAAACTGACTAAAGAGATTGAAGATCTAAAAGCTAGAATCGCAGATAACAAAGAAGATATTAAATTATTGCAAAAACAAGCCTACGAAGATCGCCTAGATCGTCAGCGCTATGGCGACGCCGGCGGCACAGAAGGTGATGTTTGTCCGGATGGAACTTGCGGACGGGCTGAGAGCGGCATTAATAGGAATGCCATTGCTATTGGAGCGGGACAAGTTGCTGGAGGGTTAATAAGCACATTGGTAGGCTATAAAGCCAATAAATATATGATAGATTCCAATGCCAATTTAGGTTGGGCCAGTCAAGGGAGTTACCCTTATTGGATGACTGGAGTTCCCTCACTTGCTAGCGGATTTGGCAATATATTTGCCGGCTTCGCTGGTGAAGGCGGCTACGGCTGCGCCGGTACAATGGGTGCTGGCGGTGGCTACGGCAATGGTGTGTTTGGCCAAGGCGGTGGCGGCTATGGCAATGGTTACGGCAACGGTGGATGGGGTAATCCTTACGGCGGTGGTGGTTATCCTGGTGGTGGAATTTTTAATGGCGGCATAGGTGGCGCTGGTTATCCCTTTGGTCAAGGTGGTTTGTACGGTAGCCTTGGCGGCAACCCCTTTGGCGGTGGCGGTTACAATCCCTATGATCCTTATGGTTTGGGTGGTGGTCTAGGAGGTGGCCTTGGCGGACAACTTGGACTTGGTG
>JBMOJS010000124.1:0-8430 GCA_049315665.1 Pseudobdellovibrionaceae bacterium
GTGGGTTAACTGCATAGAAAGTAAAGACTATTTCTAAATGAATGGATAGCTAATACATGGCCCTGAAATCAAAAGTTGTGGGGAAACGTTAGCCGCTACGGCGGTGGCTTTTTATGATAAGCCATAACCGTATTGACCCATCCCAAGTTATATAACATGGTTTTTAAAAATGAGTTTTTGCGTATTTTTAGATGACAGATGTAGATCACAAACTGCGAAAACTAGCGGCGAATAGCGCTGTTATTGCCTCACCATAAGATTTATTTCATCAATGCAATCCCCGTCCCATTCTGAAAATAATTTATTGATACAATGAAGTTTAAAAATCAAAAATGGTCGTCAAGAATTTATTTTCAATGGATGCTTAGCGATATAAACAACCTATGTTTTTAAAGCATTTTTTAGCTTGTGCAAAACTTCCGTTTGAAACTACTGTCGAAGCAAAAGTTATGCAAGTTACAAGATCTGGCGCTAGCTAGGGCAGGGTAGCTGCACGCCAGAATTTGGATACGGTCTTAAGTTCACCTTTAGCCCCACAGTCAACTGGCTACTATAGAAAGCGAGCGCACAGCAGCTTCAATAAATAGCAATCCGAATGCAATAAATTTTTGCCGCAGCACCACTTCCTTCTGAAATTGCTGTTTGGAACAAATGGGTGTGGGGCCCCTAAGCAGTGTCATAATATTTATTTTTTATTGGTTCGATTTTTGCTTTTAGGCACAAAGTGAAGTGTTTGAAGGTAAAAATGGATTTAGTGACACCGATCCAAGGTCAAAAAGACACTCGCTCTGTGTCACTGAATCAAAAATATATAAAAATGGGAGTACCAATGACGATGCTTAATAATAAAACCTCTTTGTCTTTTGCTGCAATATTGGCTTTAACTTCGGTAAGCATCACTGCTATGGCCAGAGAGCGTGGTGGTGAGGGGCCGGGTCAATATGTTAAACCAGGGCAAGGTGAAGATCGGGGCCGTGGTGGTAGCGAAAGCCATAGTGCGCCACCTCCACAGCAGTCAGCGCCGCGCCATGAAGATTATCGTCCACAACCTCGGCCTTCGCAGCCTCCACCACGCCACGAAAACTATCGCCCGCAGCCACGGCCTTCGCAGCCTCCGCCGCGCCATGAAGCTTATCGTCCACAGCCTCGGCGTCCGTATCAGCCACCAGCTCATCAACCTTATCCTGGGCCGCCTGCTCAGTACTCTGGGCCCAACTACAATCCAGGTCAGCAGCGTGACGAATGGTATCGCCGTCGTGCTGAATGGGGGCAGCGCAATGGATTTCGCTATGGAGTTCGTGAAGATCTGATTCATTCTGATTCACGATGGTCGGATCGATACAATCGTTGGTACCGGGGTTTTGCTCGCCCACAGCCTATATACTATCGTCAGCCCATTCGCTGGTATGTGCCTATGCCGGATTACAATCAAATCGATTATTCGCAGATTGGAACTATTGCGACCAATTTGGAATATTTAACTCAAGAAATTTACAATACGATGAGCCAAACTGTGGCTTACAACCCCAATCGAGAATATGCATATCGATTAACCAATGTGCTTTCACAACTGGTGAATGCTTCGGCAAATTACACAAGTTCTGTTTACAATAATAGCTATTACCGAAACAGCATTCGGGACTTGTTTTATTTAGAAAGCATATTGGATGTAACAGAATCAACTTTGGATGGATATTCCAAAGCTTATCTTGTGGATGATCAGGTTCGTGCATTGCGATTTTATGTCAATCAGTTGTTATGGATCTATAGACAGAACAATTGATTGCGAGAGCTTTTTTAGTAGAAAGTAGACGGCCTCTTGTAAAATCAAGGGGTCGTTTTTTTGTGGAAGATGCACGAACAAACAATTTTTTGTTAGTTGAAGCATATTGAAGTACAAAAAATTACATACATAACCACCAGCATCTAAAGAAACCTCTGCAGGTATACTTAAAGACTTCATTTCATTTTCCCAGTCCTCTAAAGGCCATATTGATTTTAAATAGTCTGCTTTTGCACTTGTGTTTGAAGTTTGATTTTTTAAAATGACTTGATCCGCATCTGGTGAGTTGGAATTGCAATGTTTTTGGGCCATCATCTCTAAACTGATGCAACTTCGATTTGCGGCTAAGCCAAACATCAAAATAAAATCAACGTTGTTGCTTTTTAAAATAGATTCAACAGCTTTGACCGAGCGATCGTAACTGACGGGCAATAGGCCTGTAAGGATTTTGGCGCCAGTTAAATCTTGCAGCGCAGGTCTGTTGGCGTTGGCCCATTCCACCAATTGTTGAGAGGGATTGCTTTTGTGATCCAAAAAAGGCTCAAAGCCTGTCAATAAAATCGTCATCATCTTAGAATAATGTCATGCGACACAACGTGAAATCAAATTTTTTTAACATCTTAGAGCAGTTTTTTAAGGTATTGCCTTCAAAGTGTAAAATTATGGTAGCAAGAATGTGGGGGTAATGCTACACTAGGTACGCATATTAACGCTACTAAACGAGTCTTAGGGTATTTTGCTCATGTCCTCTTTAGATGGCACCCAGCCCTTTAGGAGGTATTTATGGGTAAAAAATTATACGTTGGTAACTTGTCTTATTCAGCAACAGAGCAAAGTCTTGTTGATCAGTTTTCACAGTTTGGAACTGTTGAATCTGCTAAAATCATCACTGACCGTGAAACTGGTCGTAGCAAAGGTTTTGCCTTTGTTGAGATGTCTTCAGACTCTGAAGCTCAAGCAGCTATCGCTAAATTGAACGGCACTCAAAGCGAAGGCCGCGCAATAACTGTTAACGAAGCTAAACCACAAGCTCCTCGTGAAGGTGGCGGCGGTCGTGGTTTCGGTGGCGGCGGCGGCGGTGGCCGTGGTGGTGGTTTTGGTGGCGGTGGCGGCGGTGGCCGTGGTCGTTACTAAGACATACTCTGAATTTTAAATTCAATTTATGATGAAAGCCGCAAAAGAAATTTTGCGGCTTTTTTTTATGTTTGTTCGTAGGGCCTAGTAAGACTCATCGTCGTATTCTGATTTTTGCCGCTTTAAATTTGAAACATTTTCGCCCATGGATCGCACCTCGGCTTCATAGGCATCAAAAACCAAATTTTCAATTTCAGTTCTAGTGTCTTGATTCAAAGGATGAGCAATGTCCCGAAATTGACCGTCTTTTCTTTTTTTACTGGGCATGGCGACGAAGAGTCCGTTGGTGCCTTGTATGACTTTCAGATCCCTGACAACAAAACTGCCATCAATGGTGATAGACACATAGGCCTTCAATCGGTCTTCATTGACAGGGAATACTTTTACTTCTGTGATCTTCATGTTGCGACCTCGCTGTAAATCCAGTTAGTTCCTAGACAACTTAGCGGTGAGTTGAACTAAAAACTTTAGACAAAAGTCGAGTTCGAATACGAAAGTAGGCCTTAGTGACTCAAAGTGAGAATCTTAAAAACGAGCGTCTTACTTTGAGTTGATATTAATAATCAAAACTTGATTACCACGCAATATACGTAAAGTGTTTTCGCCTTTTTTTAGTAAACGCAAGACATCTTTGGCGCTTTCAACCGGCTGTTTGTTGACCTCATGAATAATATCACCCACGCGCAAACCACCAGCGGCAGCAGTGCTGTTGCGGGACACTTCGATCACTAATGGTTGAGAAGTTTCTTCTTCTAAGCCCAGTTCTGAGCGGATATTGCTGGAAGGATCAATCACCGAAAAGCCCAAATTAAATGGAGCATTTTGGCCGGAAAACTTTTTCACTTCAAAACGGTTTTGTCTTGCGGGGGCTGGGCGCTCGGCCACCAAAACATTCAAGCTGATTTCTTTGCGGCGACGAATCACTTTGGCCTTGGCTTTTTGCCCTATAGTTGAATCAGCCACCGCATCCATCAGGTCAGTGGTATTTTTTATATTTTTGCCGTTGAATTCAATCACTATGTCATCAGGTTTTAATCCTGATTTGGCCCCAGGGCCTTGGGGGTCTAAATTGGCAATCACTGCCCCTTCTGATGTTTTTAGATTTAAATAAGCCGCAGCCGCTGGGTTTAAATCGGCCAAAGCCGCACCAATATATCCGCGACGAATACTGCCCCGCTGCTCCAGTTGGGGGATCAGTGCTTTGACCTCATCAATGGGAATGGCAAAGCCAATGCCTTGAGCCCTGGCATCAATGGCTGAATTTACGCCAATAACCAAGCCTCGGGTGTTGACCAAGGGGCCTCCCGAGTTTCCGGGATTGATGCTGGCATCTGTTTGCAACAAAGGGATTTTATTGATCTCGCCGATCTCGCGCCCTTTAGAAGAGACAATGCCTTTGGTCATGCTGTGACCGTGGCCAAAGGGATTACCAAAGGCGGCCACCCATTCGCCCACTTGTAAATCTTTAGAAGATCCCAATGTCGCTACTGGAAGCTTTCCTTCGGGTTGAATTTTAATTAAAGCAATATCACTGCGATCATCAGATCCAATCAGTTTGGCAGTGTAGATTTTATTATTTTTTTCCGTCAACTGCACATTGATAATATCTGCGCCCGCCACCACATGGTTGTTGGTAATAATCAAGCCATCTTCACGAATAATAAAGCCTGTGCCCAGGCCCATTTGCTGGCGTTGGGTCGGAGCCTGTGGACCTAAGCGCATGCCATAAAATTGCTCCAGCATATCTAACATGGGGTCACGATTGATTTTGGCTTCTGCAGCTGTTGAAATATTGACCACAGTGGGGTTGATCACTCGGCCCAGTTCTACAAATAAATTGGCCGGCAAAGGATCAGACAGCTTTAGAACCGGAGGGTTTTTTGGCAAAGCCATTTGTTGGGCGATACCTGTGGTGTCTAAACCCAAAACAACTGTAAGTAAAATCAAAGAGAAAGTAGAAATAAAAATAATTTTTGTTTTCATAAAAATCCTTATATTTGCAAAAATTTTCTTTGTAAGTCACTGATCACAGAATCTAAAAAATGCTGTTCTTCAGTGCTTAAATTACTTTTGGTTTTGTCTTTCAAAACCAATAATAAATCAATATTAAAGCGAGCCATATTTTTGTCTTTTTCTACGGCTTGACCTTCAGGGCTTAGCCCCATAGCCATAGCTGCAGAAGAAGCGATAGACATGATCAACATTGAAAATGAAGCTTGCATAGGTTCTTGTTGGGACATGGGCTTATTCCTTATTTAGGCCGGGTAGTGGCCCAGCAAAGAGTTGATTCTTTTTTTTATTGATGGATGCACTTGATACAAGGTTCTTGTGTCAGGTGGCACAATAAATAAATGATTGGTGCCAGCAGGTATTTGTAAGGGGATTTTATCGGCAAAACCCTGCAGCTTCCATAAAAGCTTGCTCAATTCATAACGCTGTTGGGTGTATTGGGCCGCGGTTTGATCGGCATCTAAAAAGGCCTTTTCTCTTAATGCAACTTTTAAAATCAGCCATCCTAGTGGGTAAATTAAATTTAAAAAAACATTGTATTTTTTGTTCCGGCTGAACCAATTCCAAGGGGACACCGAGTCCAGATAAACAGCTCCGCCAATCAGCGCGTTGGTTGAGCTATTGATAATAGAAAATAAAAATGAATCCGATTTTTTTAATAAACCCACTTGGTAAGTAAGTAATATTTTTAACTCTTCGTCTGAAACTTTGTACAGTAAGCCGGTGGTTAAACCCACTGCATTGCTCTTCAAAGTCTGACTCAGGCTAAAAATTGTGCAAGCTGGATGGTCAATCAGATAAACTTTAGGAGCTGGTAAAGCAAAGTCAGCCGCTATTTTTTGCAAATGACTGTGCAAGTTCCAAGGGTCTTGTCCCAAAACAGCTTGAGCATGCAGTTCATGCAAAATTTTACTTTCTCCAAAAAAGAAAAATAAAGAATAAAATCCCAAAGACACAAAGAAGGCGATCAATAATCCCAGTCGATCACCCAAGTTGTATCCAGCAACAAGAATCAACAGGCATGAAATAAAAATAAAGATCCAGACTTTGGTCGTATTTGCAAACATATCTTATTTTTCCCACTGCAAAGTCCACTTGGCAAGTTAAAGTGAAGCGCCATGCCACAAAGACTCAACTTGCGAATTGAATACTAAAATTGTGAAATAGACAAAAATCAACAGCACTGGGAGGTCGCCTGTGGAAATGGACATCTTGTCTTTGAATGCTGCCATTCAAAAAGAAAGTCAGTTCATTCATCGAATGATGAGTGAGGTGAATAAAGTCATCGTCGGGCAAAAAGAAATGGTCGAAGGCATTATGATAGGTTTGCTGACAGGCGGACATATTCTGTTAGAAGGTCTTCCAGGCTTGGCCAAAACTTTAACTATTGCGACGGTGGCTAAAACTATTTCTTTGAATTTTCAAAGAGTGCAATTCACCCCGGATTTATTACCCACAGATTTGATTGGCACCATGATTTTTAATCCCAAGTCTGGGGACTTTGCTGCTCGGAAAGGACCGATTTTTACCAATATTGTTTTGGCCGATGAAATCAATCGAGCCCCTGCCAAAGTGCAATCTGCACTGCTAGAAGCCATGGCTGAAAGACAAGTCACTATTGGCGATGTGTCTTATCCCTTGGACAATCCTTTTTTGGTTTTAGCCACGCAAAATCCTTTAGAGCAAGAAGGCACATATCCTTTGCCTGAAGCCCAGATGGATCGTTTTATGTTTAAAATCAATGTGGATTATCCAGCTAAAAGTGAAGAGTTGGAAATTTTAAACCGTATGGGAGTCAATAACCGTCCACAGGTGGAACCTGTGATCAACCAAGCAGAGTTGTTACAAGCTTCGCAAAGAATTGACCAGATTTATGTGGATCAAAAAATCAAAAATCTAATTGTAGAAATCATTATGGCTTCGCGGCAACCGAAAGATTACAGTTTGGGAAAACTAGCCCCGTTGATTCAAGTGGGCGGATCGCCCAGGGCCACCTTAAGTTTATTTCGTTCGGCCAAAGCCCAAGCTTTTTTAAAATCCAGGGGTTATGTGACTAGCGAAGATGTGCGGGCTGTGGCCTACAATGTACTTCGTCATCGCATTATTTTAACTTACGAGGCGGAAGCAGAAAATATTAAAACCGATGATGTGATTAAAGAAATTTTATCCCATGTTGAAGTGAGCTAAATGTTACCTGTCGAGGTTTTAAAAAAAATCAAACGATTAGAAATTCGCACTCGCAAATTGGTGAACAATTTATTTGCAGGGCAGTATCACACTCATTTTAAAGGGCAGGGTATGACCTTTGCTGACTTTCGCGAATATGTTGCGGGTGATGATGTGCGGGCGATTTCGTGGCCGCTGACTGCACGCACCGGGAAAACTTTTATTAAAAGATACGAAGAAGAACGAGAAATGACGGTAATTTTAGCCGTGGATATCAGTGGCTCCACAGAGTTTGGTTCTGGATCTTACTTTAAAGGGGAAGTTTTGATTCATTTGGCGGCAGCCATAGCTTTTGCAGCGGTTAAAAACAATGACCAAGTGGGGTTGTTGTTGTTTTCGGATCAAGTGGAACATTTTGTGCCGCCGGGCAAGGGCCGTGGCCAAGTGCAAAGAATTTTACGGGATCTGTATTTTTATAAACCAGTGCGAAAAGAAACTAAAATTTCGGCGGTGTGCCAGTTCTTGCAGGGGTTTTTAAAAAAAAGGTCCTCTGTTTTTATTTTGAGTGATTTTTTAGATAGCCAATACGATGCGGCCTTAAGAACCATCAGCAAAAAACACGAAGTTGTGGCCTGCATTGTGAAAGATCAATTAGAAAATAAATGGCCTGACTTAGGTTGGATTCAAGTTCAAGATGCAGAAACCGGAAGGCAAATCTGTGTGGATACCAGATCTGCATTTTTTAAACAAAACTATATGCAGCAAGTGATGGAACAAAATCGTGAGCGGGATCAGCTATTAAAAAAATCCCAAGTGGAAAAAATAGAGGTTTCAGCCAACGGTGATTATATTGCTCCCCTGGTGAAGTTTTTTAACCAGAGAAAAAAATAATATGGTTTACAGTTGTCAGATAGACATTATTAAAGTGGCTGGACTACCGGATGACGCTTTAACTGTGGGGCGTGAGTTCTTTTATGTCTGTAAATCAGAAGTTGTTGCCGACAAATCTTTGCAAGCCGATAAAGTGCAATTGCTAGGGCTTGATAAAGATCCCTATGCTTTGCGACTGTTAAGTTTTGAATGGCGATCTTTGTATGAAATGGATTTGAAGCTGGTGTCTTACCGACCAGGTCCGGTACAAATACCAGAAATAACTTTGAGTGATGGTACAAACACCCTGACCGTGCCGGGGCCGCAAATAAACATTGCCAGTGTTATTCAACAGCCGAAAAATGGTGAGCCCACAAAGCCTTTTGGTCCTTATGGGCCAGTGTCTTTAACTGTACCTATTGAAGTATGGATCATAGGGGCTGCTGTCATTTTTTTATTTTTATTAG
>JBMOJS010000125.1:0-8395 GCA_049315665.1 Pseudobdellovibrionaceae bacterium
TACTTGCGGGACTAAACCCAGCTGCCGTGATCTGTGAAGTGATGAATCCGGATGGCACTATGGCGCGTTCGCAAGATTTACATAATTTTGCTAAAACCCACGGATTAAAAATTGGCACTATTGTGGACTTGATTCAATACCGTTTATCCCACGAAACTTTGGTGGAAGAAGTGGGGCATTTTAAACTGGAAGACCAAAGTGGATTTTCATTGAAGGTTTTTCGCAGTCGTATTGATGGTCTAGAGCATTTGGTTTTACAAAAGGGTCTGGTTGAAAAAGATCAAGCCACCGTGGTGCGGGTGCAAGTGCAGGCCCCTTTTGTGGATACTTTATCTATCTTGCAACAAAAAACTTCCAGTTTGCAAAAATCTTTAGATTATTTAAAAAATGAAAAATCTGGAATTATAGTTTTATTAAATACGGCGACCCAGAATAATTTATTGAATCAAGTGCAGTCCGCTTTTTCAAACCATGCGCCGACCAAATTTGATTCAAGAGACTATGGGATTGGCGCACAGATTTTACGGCATTTAGGGGTGCGTAAATTGCGTTTACTTAGCAGCCAACCCGAAAACGCGGATAAATACATTGGCCTTAAAGGTTTCAATCTAGAAATTTCAGAAATTGTATCTTTCAACAAAAGGTAAGTTCACATGAAAAAAAAATCAGCGTCAGCAAAGTCCGCTTCAATAAAAAAAAATACAGCCACAAAAAAACAAAAGACTTTAAAGGTCGGGGTGGTTACAGCTCGTTTTAATTCTGAAATTACCGATAAACTAGAACAAGGGGCTTTGAGCTTTTTAGAAAAAATCCCCGGGATTGAAATTTTAAATGTCAAAGTCCCGGGAGCTGTAGAGATTCCCTTGGCTTGCCAGGCTTTATTAAAAAAAGGCTGTGCGGGAGTGGTGGCTTTAGGGGCTGTGATTCGTGGGGACACATCTCATTACGATTATGTCTGCACCAGTGTCGAACGGGGAATCACTCATTTGATGTTAGATACAGGAAAGCCCATTGGCTTCGGAGTTTTAACCACTGAAAATGAAGAACAGGCTTTAGAACGCTGTGGTGGCAGTCATGGCAATAAGGGGCATGATGCTGCAGAAGTGACTGTAGAAATGATTGGACTCTTGAAAGATTTAAGTCAAAATTGACGGCATGGAAGTAACGGCTCCCCAGGATTTTAAAAAAGAACATAAAAAGCGCCGCCGTGAAGTCATCACTATTTTTTTTGTATCTTTTTTATTCGCATTATTGACCTGGTTTGAGATTCGTTTATTTGCCACCAGCCAAAATTTACCTTTTGTTCATAGTATATTCTTTTTTGGCCTGGTGAATTTCAATATTATTTTGTTATTGCTGCTGTTATTTTTGATTTTTCGTAACGTGGTGAAGGTCTTTTTAGAACGGCAGGGGGGGCTTTTTGGCAGTAGCCTGAAAGTAAAACTTGTAGCGGCCTTTGTCAGTTTTAGTTTTGTACCCACCGTGCTGATGTTTATTATTTCTGTGTTTTATATCAACTCTAGTTTTGATAAGTGGTTTAGTATAAAAATGGCCGGAGTTTTAAAAAGCTCTTTAGAGGTCACTAATGCCTATTATTTCAATGCTAAAAAAAAGAATTATCATTTTGCCCATCAAATCGCCGAGAAAATAGAAAGTACGCCTAGCGCACAAATCCCTCGGCGGTTATTGACTTTAAGAAAAGAGTTCAGCTTGGACGCTGTGGAATACTATCCTTCTTTATTTGGTGACAGAGTTGTCGTCACCTCGGATGAAGAAAGCATTCCTCCTGTTCCGGCCGTATCCTTGGAGTTTTTGCAAAAAGGGGTAAAGTCAGATTTAGAAGCCAGTACTATTTACCAATTCGGCGAGGGAAACTTAGTTCGGGTCATTGTGCCAGTAAAATCGGGGCAAGAAAAGGGCGCTGTGGTGGTGTCTAGCTTTGTGCCTTTATCATTGATTGCAAAAATGAACGATGTGTCTGTGGCCTATGATGAGTTTCGGGATTTAAATCCCATTCAGTATCCCCTAAAATCTATTTATTTGATTATTTTGTTTTTGATGACTTTGGTGATTTTATTAGCAGCCACTTGGTTTGGTTTTTATTTAGCCAAACAATTGGCAGTGCCTTTGGTGCAATTGGGGCGGGCGACTCGGCGAGTGGTTGAAGGGGATTATGCAAAACTGCAAGTCACTTCCGGCAGTGAAGAAATCACTGAACTGATTCAAAGTTTCAACCACATGACATCCACATTGGAAACCTCACTGAGTGAAATTGATCAACACACAAGATACATTGAAGTGGTATTAAAAAATGTCAGTGCCGGGGTCATTTCTGTGGATAAGAAAGGCACCGTCACCACTGTCAATCGTCATGCGGCTGAGCTATTAAAAATTGAGGCTGAACTGTACGTTGGGCGCCCCGTGCGTGATCTTTTGACCTCAGAATATTTACGAGTTTTTTATGAACTACTTAAAAATATGCAAGACAATAAAGTGGAAAGTTTGCAACAAGAGTTGCGTATCAATGTGCAGGGCGATGCCATACCTTTGCAAATGAATTTATCTATTTTAAAAAATGATAAGGGTGAAGAGATCGGCAAAATTGTGGTCTTTGATGATATGACCCCCATTGTGAATGCGCAAAGGTCTGCAGCTTGGACTGAAGTGGCTCGGCGTATTGCCCACGAAATCAAAAACCCCCTGACTCCGATCAAATTATCTGCCGAACGCTTGCAAAGAAAATTTGGCCAAAGCATCACCGACTCCGCTTTTCAAGAATGCACCTCGATGATTATACAGCAAGTGGACGACCTAAAGACTTTAGTCAATGAGTTCAGTCAGTTTGCTCGCTTGCCTCAAGCGCGATTGGTTGAGGCTTCTTTGAACCAAGTGATTAGTGAAGCCATGACCTTGTACAAGCAGGCTCACCCGCAAATTGAATTTATTGCCGATCTTGATCCGCAGTTACCCGATTTTAAATTTGACCCCCAGCAGATCCGCCGGGTTTTAGTGAACTTGATTGATAACTCGGCTGCGGCTTTATTGTCTAAACCCTTGGCAGAAAAAACCAGCGGCGCCAAAGAACTTCGTCTTAAAATCAGCACTGCCTATGACGCAGAAATAAAAACGGTGCGTTTAAAAGTTATAGACAATGGTGTCGGTATTTCTGCCCGGGATCGGCAACGTATTTTTGAACCTTATTTCTCGACAAAGCAGGGGGGGACTGGTTTAGGATTAGCCATCGTTCGGCGAATTATCGAAGATCACAATGGTTTTATTCGGGCCCTGCCGTCAGAGCCCACAGGAACCCAAATGGTTATCGAGTTGCCCGTGCATGAAGTTCATTGGAGAAAATCATGATGCAAATTCAGAATACAAAAATTTTAATTATTGATGACGAAGCCCCTATTCGTGAAACTTTATCGGCCAGTTTAAAAGATGAAGGTTATCAGGTTGCTGTGGCTGCTGATGGGCTTTCGGGCTTGGCCGTCTTATCAACATATAAGCCAGATGTTGTTTTCTTAGATATTTGGATGCCCCATGGAAACTCGGCTGGGGAAAGTATGGATGGTATCGAGGTTTTAACTCAGGCCAAGAAGCTTTATCCAGAAGTCGAATTTGTTATGATTTCTGGACACGGAACCATTGAAACTGCAGTCAAATCGACAAAACTGGGGGCCTGGGATTTTATTGAAAAGCCTCTTTCTATGGACAAAATTTTAATCGTCTTAAGTAATATTTTACATTATCAAGGTGAAAAAGAAGAAAAAATGAAGCTGCTCAATAAGCTGCGCAAAAGTATCGCTTTGGTGGGGGACTCTGCCAAAATGGTTGCAGTGAAGCAATTCATTGCCCAGACTGCAGCGGATAGCAATGATGTCCTTTTGTGTGGACAAAATGGTGTTGGTAAAGAATTGACTGCGCAGAATATTCATTACATGAGCCAACGGGCCAGCTTGCCTTTTGTGGATGTGAATTGTTCTAACATTCCAGAGGATTTGCAAGAGCTCGAGATATTTGGCATAGAAAAGGGAGCCTTGCCTGGCATTGATAAAACTCGCAAGGGCAAACTAGAGCTGGCGCAAAAAGGGACTCTGTTTGTTGATGACATCAGCGAAATGGGTCTGCCAACTCAAGCTCGATTGCTGAATTATTTAAAAACAGAAACTTTTTCTCGTCAAGGAAGTGGCGAGGTTTTAACTGACAAAGTTCGGTTGATCGCGGCTTCGACGGTGGATTTGCAAAAGAAGGTTGAAGAAAAATTATTTTTACCCGAACTTTATCAATGGATTAAAAAACAAAATATAAACATTCCAAGTTTACAAGATCATGCCGAAGATATTCCCGCCTTGGTTTCACATTTTAGCGATCAATTTGCCAGAGAAAGCGGCTATCCTAGAAAGGTTTTTTCAGAAAAATCGGTAGAAAAAATGAAATCCCACTCTTGGCCAGGCAATGTTCGGGAATTGAAAAATTTTATCGAGAGGGTCTATATTTTAACGCCAGGTGAATTTGTAGACGTGCATGATCTATTTTTTGCAGGCCTAGTGGATGCACAAGAAAAGTCATCGACCGAGGGCGATTGGATGTCGACCTTTCGTGAAGCTCGGGCCAAATTTGAAAAAGAATACTTGATTCATAAAATCAATGAAAATGGCGGCAACATCAGTAAAACAGCTGAAGTCATTGGTCTTGAACGCAGCTATCTGCATCGAAAAATTAAATTTTATGGTATTGAATAGGGCTTGTCCCTAAAAGGATGATTGAAAAATGAAATGGTCCCAATCGCACATTTACACTTTAAAAGAAGCCCCTTCCGATGCTGAAATTGTCAGTCACAAATTACTGATCAGGGCGGGTTTTATCAAAAAATTAGCTCCGGGTATATACACTTACGGAAATTTGGCTTTGCGGGCATTGCGCAAGTTTGAAAATATTTTGCGTGAAGAACTGGATCGTTGTGGGTGTGTGGAGGTCTTGATGCCCATGGTTCAGCCCCGGGCCTTGTGGGAAGAAACCAATCGCTGGCAAGAGATGGGCGATGGTCTTTTGAAATTTAAAAATCGCAATGAACATTGGTTCTGTTTAGGGGCAACTCATGAAGAGGCCGTGACTGACTATATTCGCAATGATTTAAAGTCCTACAAGGATTTACCTAAAAATATTTATCAAATACAAACCAAATATCGCGATGAAGTTCGACCCCGTTTTGGCTTGATGCGTGGGCGTGAATTCATTATGAAGGATGCTTACAGTTTTGATGCAGACGAAGCTGCAGCCTTAAAAACCTATGAAGTGATGTACAATGCCTACCGAGCCATTTTTGATCGTTTGGGTTTGCAGTATCGTATTGTGCGCGCAGATGCCGGCAATATTGGCGGTTCGCAAACTCATGAGTTTCAATTATTGGCCGAGGCCGGTGAAGATGCTTTGCTAGTTAGCGACTCTACAGATTTTGCGGCCAATATTGAAGTATGCCCGGCAATTGATGCCGAAGATATTGATTTCATCTATGATGAAAAAGTCCAATCTTTACCTGGGATAGCTTTGCAAAATTCTGATTCAGGCCCAGCCTTACAAAAGTTTTCCACGCCAGGTTTGCGTACGATCAAAGATTTATCTCTGTCTCTGCAAGTGCCTGAAAAATCATTGGTGAAAAGTTTATTTTTTTCGGCCAATGAAGGATTGGATCCTAAAGATTTATCCTTGCAAGCTCTTTGTGTTCTGCTTCGTGGAAGTGATGAGGTCAATCCAGTGAAACTAAAAAATCTTTTAGGCTTGTCCAATCCACCGCGCATGCTGACTGATAGTGAAGTGCAAGAAGTGACTGGCGCGATGCCGGGATCTTGTGGGCCGGTGAATTTAAAAATTCCAGTTTATATGGACCGCGGAGTCCTGCCATTGCAAAATTATGTGGTGGGTGCCAACGAAAATGATTTTCATTTGAAAAATGTAAATCATGGGCGTGATTATGCCGTTACGAAGGTGGCTGATTTACGAATGGCTAAAGAAGGGGATCGTTGTCCGCTGAGTCCCAAAGGTCGCTTGAAGGCTTACCGTGGAATCGAAGTGGGCCATGTTTTTTATTTAGGCAAAAAATATTCAGAGAAAATGAAGGCGCACTTTTTAGATAAAAATGGCAAATCCAAACCATTTGAAATGGGCTGCTATGGCATTGGGGTCAGTCGTGTGGTTCAGGCCACTATCGAGCAATCCCATGATGCTGATGGAATTATTTGGCCCAAAGCTTTAGCACCCTTTGCTGTGCACCTGTGCGTATTGGATCCAAGCGATTCGGCAGTGAAATCTTTTTGTGATGAGGTTTATAAAGATTTACAAGCTTCTGGCTTAGAAGTTTTGATGGATGATCGTGATGAACGCCCTGGGGTTAAGTTCAAAGATGCGGATCTGTTGGGTATGCCACTTAGAATAGTGGTGGGTAAAAAAGGTTTAGAAGCCAATCAAATTGAAGTGGTGGAAAGAAAAACTAAAACTCAACACAAGCTGGGTAAAGAAATTGTGTTAAAAACCGTGCAAGAACTTTGGAAAACCTTATGAGCCGACAAGACAGCGTGAACAAAAAATCATCTCCTATGAAAAACCCTATTTGTGTGGCATTGGATGTGGATGACCGTGATCAGGCTTTGCGCTTGGCCGATGATTTGGCTGATATAGTCGGCGGCTTTAAGTTAGGGCCCCGTCTTTGTTTGCGCTATGGCCAAAGCTTTATTCGTGAAGTAGTGGCTCGCGGGCCGGTGTTTGTGGACTGTAAATTTTTTGATATCCCCAGCACTATGGTGGCTTCGGTCAAAGCCTGTCGCGAGGCTGGGGCTAGCTTAGTGACTGTCCATGCTACTGCGGGAGCTGAGGGTTTGAAGGCCTTGGCTGATTTAGAAAATGAAATCAATGCGGCAGGCGTCCATCAAGGGGCAACACCCTTTCGTATTTTAGCTGTCAGTATTTTAACATCTTGGCAGGAAAGCTCTTTGCCTAGCAGTTTTAAACCTCAAAACCTGAATCAACATGTGATTGATTTGGCTCAAGACGTGGTGCGCTCCGGATTAAAAGGTCTGGTGTGTTCAGCCCATGAGTTGAAAGATTTACAGTTTTTGATGGAATCCAAAAATCTATATGCCGTGACTCCAGGAATTCGTTTGAGTTTAGGTGAGACACATGATCAAAAGAGGGTTATGGGGCCCAAGGAGGCTTTGGATGAGGGGGCTTCTTTGTTGGTTGTTGGACGCCCAATTTTAGAAGCCAAAAACCCGAAATTGGCGGCCACAGATTTTGTACTCTCTGCTTACGAAAATTAAGTTTCAGGCGTCTCAAGTGTTCTCTTCGTAAAAGGATAACTTCTAGATATGAAAAATAAAAAAATATTTTCGCCAAAAAACCGCGGCGCGGCCCCTCGGCCTCCAGCAGGTGCAAGGCCAAAAAAGTTCAACAGATCCACGCCTGTTTTATCGACGACTCAGCAAAAAGCAGCGGTCCAATCCAAGCAAGCTCAGCTGGACTCATCGTCGACATTATTTAAAAACTCGAGCCGGGTGGTGTGTGGCACCCATGCCTTGAGTGAGTTGTTTCTGGTTCATGCTCCAGGCGTGGTTGAGTTGTGGTTGCGCCAAGGCTGGGAATCTTCAGAAGATCTGCGCCAGCTGAATGAATTGGCTCTGCGATTTAAAATAAAAAGTGAAGTGAAAACGGTGGCGGCTTTGGACCGCATCAATGCTGGGCACCAAGGGGCCGTGGCTTTTGTTGCTAAAGATCCTTTGTGGACTCCGCAATGGAAAACTCAAATTGAAAAAGGACTTTTAGAAAAATCCGATCCGTCGGTTTTGCTTTTTCTAGATGGCTTAGAAGATCCACACAATTTAGGTGCCATATTGCGAACTTCCTGGCTGATGGGCGTGCAAGGGATTTTTATTCCCCAAGACCGTGCTGTAGGTTTAACGCCAACGGTGCACAAAGTGGCCTGTGGCGGTGTTGAGCACGTGCCCGTGGTGCAAACAACTTCTTTTGCCCGCGATATTGAAGAGCTTAAACAAAAAGGCTACTGGGTGTTTGGTTTAAGTCATAAGAGTGAAAAAACTTTGTTTGATATGAAATTGCCGGAAAAAGTGATTTGGATGATCGGTGCTGAAGATAAAGGCCTGCGTGTCTCTTCAGAAAAGCTTTGTGATGAGTTGGTGCAGATTCCCCAACAGAGCGCGTCAGCCAGTTACAATGCTTCAGTCGCAGCGGCTATAGCCTTGTGTGAGACCTCGCGCCAGCATTTGCGAAAATCCCTTTGACTCCGAGTATTTTTTTCCAGTACATATATTGGCTTGTTGCGCGCTGGTTTAGCTCAATTGGTAGAGCAGCTGATTTGTAATCAGCAGGTTGCGGGTTCGAGTCC
>JBMOJS010000375.1:0-1887 GCA_049315665.1 Pseudobdellovibrionaceae bacterium
ATCTTGCTGGCTTAGCTTTTGATTCTATTTTTAAAATTCATCCCTTTTCAAAACCCTCAGTCAAAATTCGCCTAAAACAAGCTCTCAGATTGGGGTCCCTATTGCATGACATTGGCCATGGGCCACTAAGTCACACAACCGAGCAAGTGATGCCTCCCGTGGATGATCTAAAGGTGAGTATCTATAAAAAACAGAAACGCAAAGCCAACCACGAAGATTACACGATCAAATATGTTATGGATTCTGCCATTGCCGAATCTATTCGCAAAAACTTCAATGATATTTTGCCGATTCATGTGGCTTGTTTGATTGATACCTCTATTGCTTGCCCCGATGATTTTTTTATTGATAATAATGTGGATTTTAGGCCTATTTTAAGTCAACTGGTCAGCAGCGAGTTAGACGTTGATCGCATGGACTATCTGCTGCGGGATTCCTATTTTTGTGGAACCACTTACGGCCAAATTGATTTGCACTGGATTCTACAAAATTTGACATTTCACCTTTGGAAAGACAAGGCCCACTTAGCTTTAAATCGACGGGCCTTGTATTCTTTTGATGACTTTTTGATTTCTAGACACCATATGCACTTGATGATTTATTGCCACCATAAAAGTATTATTTACGAAGAAATGCTAAATAAATATTTAACTTCAAAAAATTGCCAGTTCAAATTGCCTGCAGATATAAATGATTACACCTTCTACAATGACTATAAGTTGCATGAACATTTATCACAAGTTAAAGACAATTCATGGGCACAGCGAATCGCAGATCGTAAGCCATTCAAAGTGCTGATGGAAATGCACAACACCGTAGAAAATAGTCGACCTGAAAAAATTAAAGATGTTTTGTCCGAAAATAATATTGAATCTATTTGGGCTAGTTCTAAAAATAGATTGTCAAAATATCACCAATCCGATGATGGTGAACAGTCTTATTCCATTTTTGTTTTGGATCAATATGACAAACGCGATAAGCCCACCCGCATCGGTGAATCAACAGAAATATTTAAACGCTATGAAGGGGCTCGTATTATTGATCGGATTTATGTATCGCCAGAAAACTATAAAAAAGCTGAGTCATTGATCGAAAAAAACAAGCTTTAGCTTCTTCTACCAAGTCCAGCTGACTCCCATTGTGCTTAAATCTTTATTAGCGACAGATACTGTATGCTGGACATAAAGATCTTTATTTGTAAAAACTCTTTCAGAAAGTTTAAAATTAGTTTCAGAAAGTTTAGCATCATAGTTTACATATGCGTTTAACCATCCCGTGTATTCGACTTTGGCTAAGGCTTGAAAAGTTTCAAATCTGAATGAAAACTTATGCTGAATATCATCCTTTTTAGAGCCTTGAATGACGACATCAGCTTTAACTTTTTCTTTGACCGTTTCTGCCACGCGCCCAACTGAAGTGGATTTTATTAGACTAGAATTCCAAAATGTATTTAAACTTCTATCCGCAATCTTTAAGGCCACTTGATTGCCATTCGTCGTCGGTGACATATCAGTTGGTACAATTTGTGATAAATCAAAAGAATTAGAGCCTCCCAAGTCACTTCTGTACTCTGGAATAACTAAAGGCTTAGTGCTTTTAACATCTACCTTGCAAAAGGCTTTTTCACTTAAAACTTGCAATAGGATGATCATAGTTACTGTAAGCATTGTCTTCATACATATCTACCATTCAATTTTTATGCCTAGTTTTTTGGTGCTGCACCAATCTATTGATTATTAAATATCATATAATGGATTTAAAGCCAATTTTCATTTTAAAACGTGTACAAAATGTGAATGTGAACAAAAATTCACCACCCAGTAACCCTTAGATCTCGAATTGACTCATATTAGATGTTCCCCAAATTAGGCAAAAATCAGCGAAAAA
>JBMOJS010000126.1:0-8308 GCA_049315665.1 Pseudobdellovibrionaceae bacterium
AACGAAGATGCACTTTCGACATCTTTATTTTGTTTTAATGCTTGTTTGACAATTTCACTTTCGAAAGTTTGTACCAAATGCACAAGACCCACAGCCAAGTCGGCTTTTGAAAAATCCAATGCTTTGCGGGGATCTATAGCTAAAACCGCTGGCGCCCCAGTGCGAGGTAAAATCCGCAGCACATCTTCTGCGCGAATCAGTGGCAGCGGCGATATCAGGCTTAGTTGTTCGCACACTCGTTTAAGTTCTCGAACATTGCCAGGCCAGTCGTAGGCGTTTAATTCTAAGATGCCATCTTCAGTAAAAATTTTATTGCGCTTGGGTTTTTCGGAGTCCAAAAAATATTGCGCTAGGCCGGCAATATCTTCTTTGCGGTCACGCAAAGGGGGCAAAACAATTTTTTGACTTGAAAGTCGGTAAAACAAATCTTCGCGAAACTCTTCGCTTTTGACCATGGTTTTTAAAGAACGGTTACTAGCGGCAATGATGCGAGTTTTGATCCACAGGATGTCTTTAGATCCCACTCGGCGAATTTCTCCGGACTCTAAAAAACGCAGCAATTTAGCCTGTAGAGGTAGGGGTAGAGCTTCTATTTCATCTAAAAATAGATCTCCGCCATTGGCCGCTTCAATCAAACCGATTTTGTTTTGATCGGCTCCGGTAAAGGCCCCTTTAATATGGCCAAACATTTCAGATTCAAAAAGATTATTGGGGATGCTGGCAACATTGACCGTAACAAAGGGCCGTTGTTGTTCTTGCTGATGCAACAACTTGGCCACCACTTCTTTGCCCGTACCGGTTTCGCCTTCAATTAAAATGGAAGTGCTTTCGCCTTTGAGTGAGGCAATGGTTTTACGAATCTCATCACTGGCTGTGCCTTGGCCAATCCACTGTGTTTTTGGCGCAAAAGCCACGGACTCCTTGTTGCGCAGATCTAGTAAGGCTTCAATTTTTTCGAGGACAAGCCGAAGCTCCTCGGGGACCAGGGGTTTGGGTAAAAATCGCTGAGCCCCTGATTTAAGACAGGACTCCATCAGGGGTCGACTTAGATCTCCCGACATGGCCACGACTTCCAACTGACTGTTGTGCAGTAAAAGTTTTTCGATGACTTTTAAACCCTTAGGCTCCTTCGATGCGGCATCAAGATGCATATCGACAAACGCAGCATGGTAAAAGCGTTCAGGGTCTAAATAATTATCTGAATGCAAAGAATAAACCTTCCACGCAGCAGGTAGGCCTAACTTAATGGTTTGGTGAACCAAATGATCATCATCCACAATCAATAGATTAAAAATTCTAGTCGACATCAGACTAGCATGAACGTGCAGCGTCCTTTTGAGAAGCTTCATTGCATTATGTTAGAAAGACTGTTATCCACAGATGAGTAAAAATCTTTTTTTACTAGCCATTTCACGGAGCAAATATGAATTTATCTTTTCAAAAAGCCTGTTCTTTATTTGTGCATTTTTTGTTTATATTCTTTGCCGGTTTATCTTTTGCTCGACCAGGCCAAAGTGAGCTGGCTTCTGATCTTCAGCCACAAAAAGGTTTTATCAAGTTATCCGACAAGGTAGAACGTTATGTCGAGTATTCACAGCAAAAGAACGATAAACCCCTCGTAGTCATGGTGAATGGCCTGGTCTACGATGTGGATCGTTGGGCCGATCTACGTCAACGATTGCAACTGGCCGGTTATAGTACACTGAATTACTATTTTCGGGGCCAGCTTTTGACTCTAAAAAAAGAAAAGCAAACTTTCGGTCAACCTTTATTTTTTAAATCAGGCTTGGAAGGCAAAGATTTTGCAGAAGAATTGCATGGTTTATTAGGTCAGCTTAAAGTAGATAAACCAGTCGTTGTTTTAGGTCTTTCTTACGGGGCTTCCATTGCGGCTGAGTTTGCACAAAGATATCCAGCACAAATCGAACAGCTGATTATTATGTCTCCTTTAGTCAAATCTTTAGATAAGTACACTTCGGAAGGCCAATGGCTTAGCTGGAATTTAGATGCGATAGCTATGTGGTGGGGGCCTTTTTGGGGGCCAGCGGTCTACGATGCCGCTTACAAATTGATTTATCAGTCCTATTTGAGCAGCCGAGTGGTGCCCGAGCGAGTTCCATCCATGTTTGCAGATGATGCTGAAACATACAAACAAAGCTTGTTTTATTTAATTCGTGCCACGCGAAAATTTGATTTAACTGAGTATGATTTTTCTGCCTTAAAAGACAATAAGGTGCATTATTTATTGGCCAAAGAAGACGATAACAGGGTTTTTCAAGATCAAGTTACGGCTTTTAAAAGGGTAGCTCCGGTCAGTCAGGGTGCTTTGATTTGGCTGAGTGAATCAGAACATGCGATTCCTGACAGCCAGCCGGCGCAAGCCGCCAGCTATATATCGTATTTATTGAACAAAGATTCGCGTATTAAATATGGTCAAACTTACAAAGCAGACAGTGAAGGTTTAAAACTATGGCAGCCGAAATAAAAATTTTATTGGTAGAAAATATTCATAACGTAGCAAAACAAAAACTAGTTGATGATGGGTTTTCAGTCACCACCCTGACCTATGCTCCTTCTGAAGATGAATTGATTCGTATCTTACCTGATTATCAAGTTTTGGGTTTGCGTTCTAAAACAGAAGTCACAGAAAAAGTGCTGCGGGCCAATCCGCATCTTTTAGCCATTGGATGTTTTTGTATTGGCACCAATCAAGTGAATTTGAAAGTGGCCCAAGAATTGGGTATACCTGTTTTTAATGCCCCACACTCCAACACCCGCAGCGTGGCTGAGTTGGTGATCTGTGAAATGGTCGCCTTATCCAGACAATTGGGTGATAAAAGCTCAAAAGCCCATTTGGGTGACTGGGTGAAATCGGCAGATGGAGCCAAAGAAGTTCGTGGCAAAACTTTAGGTATTGTGGGCTATGGCCATATTGGCAGCCAGGTTAGTATTTTAGCAGAAGCCATGGGACTAAAAGTTATTTTTTATGATGTGATTAAAAAATTACCTTTAGGTAATGCCTATGCGGCAGGATCTTTGGATGAACTTTTATCTGTGTCTGATTTTGTCAGTTTGCATGTGCCAGAAACCAAACAAACCAAACAGATGATCACCCAAGAGCAATTGTCTAAAATGAAAAAGGGCAGCTTTTTGATCAATGCCAGTCGCGGCACTGTAATTGTTATTGAAGACTTGGTTGTGGCTTTGAAAGAAAAACATCTGGCCGGTTGCGCTATTGACGTATTTCCAGTGGAGCCCGCATCAAACAAAGAAAAGTTTGTTAGCCCTTTGCAGGGTTTGAGCAATGTGATTTTGACTCCGCATATTGGTGGCAGCACGGAAGAGGCGCAATATTCCATTGGCTTAGAAGTGTCAGAAAGCTTTCGTCGCTTTTTAAAAGTAGGATCCAGCCTAGGGGCTGTGAACTTTCCTCAAGTGGATTTGCCAATGAAAGAAGATACAGCGCGAATTTTTAATATTCATAAAAATGAGCCCGGCGTTCTTGGGCAAATCAATGGTTTGATTTCTGCTGCTGGACTGAATGTGGAAGGGCAGTCACTATCCACCAGTGAAAAAATTGGTTACTTGTTGATTGATTTGAGCGGTGGAAGCGTGACTGCTTTGGCGGATCATATTCAGGCTTTGCCGCGGAGTTTACGCACTAAGATCCTCTTCTAGTCACTAATTCCATTTGATTCATAGACCTTTGTTGCTTCGTCGGCTCGAATGCTCAATGTACTATTTGTACACCTCCGCTTCGAGCCTCCTTGCGCCTCGGTCTATTTTTCAAATGAAATTAGTGCAGCTTCGAATGATTTGGATTCGTTGCCTCACATCTGACGTCTTTTGAGCAACGACTTGAGCTTAGCAAGGCAATGACTATAGTATAAGTTGGGGGATTATACAAAAGACCTGCTATTCTCATTTTGGGCCAATTGTGAGCCATATAAGGCACTCATATTATCTTGATAAAGTTGTTTTAAACTTATCAGGATAATGATATTATCAAGATAATGAAAGATATTAGTTTGTTTCAAAAAACTATAAAAAGCCTAGAAAAACTAGGGATCAAGCTAGACGCTAAGATCGAAGATCATACTTTGACATTAGGTAAGGTAAAATTTCATAGCCAAATCAAGCCATCTGACTTTTTGGCGCCCTCAAAAAATGAGGGGCTCTTGCTTTCCAAGTCATCAAAAGAACTTCGTCAAACTTTGCGAAAAAAAGGTATCAGCTACTTTGATTTTGAAGGCAATATTTTTCTTAACTCCGAAGGTCATCAAATTCTTATTGAAAAATCTAAAAATAAAATTTCGCACAAACAAAAAAAACAGATTTCCCAGCTTACGCCTACTAATTTTATAAGCCCGAATGGACTGGCACTTATAGATACAATATTTCGTATCGACGATTTGGATCTAAATAAATTTGTGTCAACTCTTCAATTCTGCAAAAAATTCGACTTACACCAACCCAAAGTAAGCCAACTCATGACTAAAGTAGGTGCTAAAAATCTTCTCGATTTTAAAAAAAAAGTCAGAGCTATTCCAATTGAATGGTGGATTTTCGCGCTTGAATTTCGAGCCGCTAAAAGAAAGATGAGTCACTTCTTCGGCGCTTCACAGAATTATTACTCTTTAGACACATCTTTTGATAAAATTTCAAGCTCAGAACTTATGTCACGGCTTCCATCCAAGTTCAAGAATGAGGTGATCGCCGGGCCGATAGAAGTGGCCAAAGCAATGGGCGAGATCATAGACGACAATTTTAGCCTTTGGGTCTCACCATCTGTACTTACCGAATTCAAAAAAGAGTTTAAGCTTATTGCAGGCACCAATGAGAATCGGCGAAAGTGGCTCATAGCCGCCCCGCCATTTTCACTGGATAAAGAGGAACTTTTATCCCACATCTCAAAGCCAAGATTCAAATTTCAAACGAACTTAATGCGTGCTATATGGGATTTGGGTTTTGGTGAAGCGCGGCTGCAAGAAGCAAGACTCAATATGCTAAGGAGATTTTTGAATGAAGCTTGATTCATCAAAACTAAACACTTGGATACAATCAAAAGAAACGTATTTACCAGGACTCGGACAGTTACTTTCTAATTCTAAATCTAACATTCTTATTATTGGCGCCTCTGTTTTTGAATTTTACCAAATTCAAAACTGGATGCCGCCATTTAAAAGAAAAACAGGGGATATTGATTTAAGTATCGGCATTATAGGGGATTCTTCACTTTACGATGCTGGAAAAAACATTTTAACTTCCATTAAATATACAGTTGATAAGTATCAACCTTATCGTTTTAAGCCGCCATTAGTAATGCCTGGTGGCTTTTCATACATTGATCTTTTAGCACATCCTGCGAATAAAACCACACGTCCCGAAGTCGCAGCTCAGGCTATGGGTGTTGGACCAGGTTTTTCATTTAAAGCCTTTGATTTTGCGATGACCGAAGCATTTTCGCTAACAAAAAATGTATCCTTCCCAAATCCTTTTGGACTCATTGCTCTTAAGCAAGTAAGCTATCTTGATGAGCCGGCAAAAAGGGTGAAAGATTTTGCCGATATTGTAGAGTTGATTTGTGGATTAGTAGAAACAGGAACTCATTTTGAAATGGATGATCTGTGGTCAAAAGTGTCAAAAAAAGAAGAAGCGCAGGACATAAAGCGAATGCTCAACTCAATTGAAAAAGAAGAATCCAAGTGGGATATTGAAGACATTCGCAAAGAACTTCTTGGACGTGATTTTAATGCAACGTTCATAGATGAAACCCTACCACAAAGACTTAAAGATTTTAATGAAACGTTGAGGTAAAAATATATTTTTCTTATCTTGAAAGTAAAGTAAGAATTGTATGCTTCACAGTAGAAGCGGTCTCATAAATAGCAAATCCTTCGTTGCAGCCTCCTTTGCTTCCTTGCGAAATAGGAGTACTATTCCTCAGTCGCTCAGTCGACTGCGCCTCGACTTTGCAAATTTTTGAACAGGCTTTGGTTGAGGCGTTTTTATAGAACCACTTAGACGGCGAGATATTTATATTTTCTTTGACAACATATAAGTGCAAAAATACCCTTTAAAGGGGTTGATTGATGAAATCGAAGAAATCTATTAAAGTAAATAGTTTTCCTCAAGTTCATATTGATAATGAATTGGATTTCGCTGCTATAAAACTTGCTAAAGGAATTGAATTTAAATCTTATTTAAAAAATGGAATGATTTTTTCCGAAGATAAAAAAGGCAGAATCATTGAAGTACAAATTTTAAATTTAAGCCAAATTAAAAAACCATAGCACTATTTAACGTATATTTTTGCGGATCACTTCTTACAATTTTTTTATCCAAAAAAAATCAAGATTAAAATTAGCAATATCTTCTGCTGGGGATGCGTGAACAGTTTCAAGAAACTCACTGATAAATTGCACTATTTTTTCTCGCAGCTTATTAAAATCTTTCTGAGACAGTGAAACATTGGCCGTGTACATTAATTCTTGATCTTTAAGATCATCAGCTTGTTGAATGGCGTTCAGCCGCCAGTTGACATTTGTGAATTTTAATTTTGTTTATTTGCAGTCTCACGAGGTTTCGTTGAACCGTGATTGGTCAGAGATTCGGGTAAGTAAAAGTTGTTTTGTTCAATATCGAAAACCCACTAAAAGAGTTTTTGACATTTTTTGAAAGAAATATTTTTTGAAGTAAATACCATCTTAGCAATACCCTTACCATTCAGTTCGTTGATATCTGTTTGAAAAATCGGGTTTCCATCGAGCATTTTTTTAAAAATGTGATTAAAAAAATATTCAGCTTGCTGTCCCGTTACGTTCTTTTCGTTTGTATCAGATCTCAAAATTTGACCGCCCGGCATATGGCCGCCGCCCTTCAAAATTAGCAAGTAAGACGCCGCCTTTGGTACTGACTTCCAGTGTTTAATAGCCCAAGGCGCTATTGTAGCCCCATCGTGGGATCCATTTATGTAGTATGTCGGTACCGATAGTGGATAATCTGAGGCGATGTATGTGCTTTTTTTATCTAAGGGCATTCCTAAGTTCCTAGCTTCATTTACATATCCACTTGCCATTCCGGTCTTTTGCCTTACTATTTTTCCGTTTTCTAAAACTAATTGGGTTATTACGTCGGTTCGCGTAAATCCAAATTCTTTACCCATAAGAAGAAAATGTACTAGGTTTTCATCTAATGACTTTGGAAATATAATACCTTCATGTGCAATAGTTTGTAATCGAGTGAATTCATTTAAAAAATTTTTATCTTCAACTTTTGCAGCACCTTCCAGCAAAGTTGTAAGCGCTGCTAATTGCTGCGTTCCTGAAAATTGCAAGTAGGCTTGGATATAGGCTGGTACCCACATTTTTGGAAGAATAACATCATCTGAAATTCTATTTAATTTTTCCTTAAGAGCCGGTGGGAGTGAGTCGAAATATTTCTGAGCTGTAGTAGGTAAAAATTTAGAGTGTTGAGGTGTCATATCAAACCCATCAAAAACAACACCCTCAAGCACTACGGACCGTGCCGATTTAGGAAAAAGATTTCCATAGATTGTAGCAGGTACAGTACCGTAAGACGCGCCGTAGATTGAAATTTTGTCAATTTTTAAAAATTTTCGAATTTCCTCAAGATCCCGGGCATTATTTTCTGAAGAATGGAAATCAGGATTTTTCCAAAGCTGTTCGACTTCAGGTCTGGAAAATGCAATTCCTCTTTGATCAAAAAGGAGAAAATTATATCCAAGGTTGCCATACATGTCAGCTTTACCACCCGATGGGAAATGGGAAGACTGGCCTGGTCCACCGGTGAAAAACGCATATGTTGGCAGATTTGGATTATAGGGACTTCGAAAGTGTACGTATATTTCAGTTGTTCCCTTAGTCAAATCATTATAATCAACTGGAACACTTACAAAAAAACCATTCTCTTTACCTGAAATTTCAGAGTTTTCTATAAGAAGTTGTTTTCCATTTTTATAGGGTTCTATTGCCAAAGCTGCATTGTTGAACAAATAGACGATTGCCAACATAAGGCTGGCGATAAATGATTTGGATAGTGGAAAACGCATATATACCATTTCAAATGTTGTGGGATTAATTTCCCATGATTCAACAATAAAAGCTTCGTTGACTGGATCATAATGCGAAGACTGTGCCAGTGTCTTTGATAGTTTTATTCATTTTAAGGCAATATAAGGTGTCTACGTACTTTACAAGTGCCGTTGAAATACTTGAACTTTTTGACACGCAGTCCGAATTGACTCATATTAGATGTTCCCCAAATTAGGCAAAAATCAGCGAAAAAT
>JBMOJS010000127.1:0-8304 GCA_049315665.1 Pseudobdellovibrionaceae bacterium
TTCATGGGTTTCACCTGTTATAAAAATAAAATTAGTGCCATCAAATCGTCAGTACAAAATTCGATGCTTAGGTTATGATTACAGGCAGATTCCTTTGAACCTTTTACCTAAAAAGTCATGAACTTCACTTAGGGAAAAAGGCATTAGAGGAATAGCATATTGGGCACGGTTATATAAAGCTTTGGATCTGATCACGTTGCTGATCATAAAAGAGGGGGCAGACCCACACAAAATGAGTTTAAATTGAGGGTTTTTTTTAAAATGATTGTCCCAGACCTCTTTAAGGTCTGAAATCAACTCTGTTTTATAGCTGGCCAGCCACTGGAGTTCTTCTAAATACAAAATGGGAATGGATTTGTCGGCGACTAAGTTAAAAAACTCCGTCCAGGTGTCTATTTGTAATTTAGCAATCAGAGGATCCTTCAGATACTTAGCAAGTAAAAATAAACAGTGTTTTAACTGGGCCGCTTTATTTTGACCTTCTTTACCTTCTAGCTTTAAATAGGCATGGTCTTTTAAAGAGTGTTCAATAAGTTCAGTTTTACCAACTCTTCTACGGCCATAAACAATCAGGATAGAAGCCTGATCCTTTGCAATAATCTTTTTAATTAATCCAATCTCTTTGTGTCGTCCTATAAACATAGTATAACTAGTTTAATTTTTTTCAGCCAATAATCAATAAAAAAGTGGGTTATTGGCTGAAATTTTATTTTAAAATCCAGCCAATAACAGGTCTTTTTTGCCATTATTGGCTGGATTTATAATATAACAGGACACAGCTGAGTTAAAAATATCAAGATTATTTTTATGACCTAACAATCGGCACAAAATGAGCCATGGTTTTAGGGATCAATTGGATTCCCAGTATCTGGCAGCGCTTACGGATTTCAGAATCTTCGTAGCGACTGGTGACTAAGATGACATTTTTCAATTGCAGTTCTTCACTTAAATCCAAGCCATTGTATTTTTGTCCCAGCAGTTCATAATCCAATAAAAACAATCCAGTGTGGTGGATGGGGCTCCCCTGAAGTTTTTCATTTTCTACCCATTGAATCATTTCTTGGCCTGAAGTGAAGCTGGTGATCTTGTCAAAACGATCCTTCCATATATCATGAATGCTGATATCATCATCACAAACAATTATGGGCTGTTGCCCTTGAACCAAAATTTTTTCTATAAACCAATCCGGTGCTGGATTTTTTGCAAAGGACAAAGTGATGGTGGTGCCATGACCTTCTTGACTGGCTATAGAAAAACTTCCGCCAACCGCTTCGATGCTTTGCTTGGCATGATAGACACCAAGACCACTGCCAGAATCCGAGCCCGACTTACCGTGAGTGATCCCTTTTTGTCCCAGCTTTTCTAAAATGTGGGCAGGTATGCCCTTGCCATTGTCGGTGATAGTGATGACCACCTGTTGGTTGTTTTGTTGCGCAAAAACTTTTACGGTGATTTGCCCGGCATCAGTAAAAGCTTCGACAGCGTTATTGATCATGTTAGAAAGAACTCTAGCCAGATCCGTGGGATTGGCCTGGATAAAAAGTCCGTAGCCTTGATTCAGCTCTGCCAGAATTTGGATATTTATTTTATCACGAAATTGAATTCTTTTTTCAGACACCAAAGCATCCACCAAAGCAATCACCAAGGTGGACTGAGTTTTAGGAGTTGTTGCGGTTGAGGCCAGATGGCGAAGACCATGACTTGTGGCTTCACCACCAGTGGGACTTTTTGTTGCTCCAGATTTAGAATCCACTTCCGCACCGGAAGTGGCTATTCCTGCAGACCCTGATTGACTGACTGAGTTTTCGCCTGCAGGATCTTTTCTATTGGCCTGATGAAGCAAATCATTGGCAATATCATTGATTCTTTGTGAGGCATTGCGAATCATCAATCTTTGCGCTTCGGGCAGGCTATTAGCCACACTGACCACCATATTCAATGCCGACAGTGGCGAACGTATATCATGGGCCACCTGCCGGGCAAGACTCAAAATAGCCTCTTCGGATTGACGTTGAAGTTTTATTTTTTCAATGTCTTTGATTTTTTGACTTAAGACCTGAAGCTCTTGAATATCTAAAAAGGGAGAGATTTTAAAATCGGACTGTAAAGGTTCAATCAAAGCCCTGTGGATGTGCTTATAAACTCCGGTCAATAAAAACCAGGTCCATAGCAAACAAAACAAACCAGCCAATAAAATAATCATTTGGGTCTTACTAAAGTCAAATCGATTGTGGAGCATCACTAAGTGATAATTTGCAAAGCCCTGAACAGGCTGGTCAATCAAAGAAACCAGTGTTTCACCACCTAGTGGGCAGTTTTGATTTTTCTGTTCTGCCGTTGAAAGAAGAATTTTGTCTTCTTTGCAAAGATGAATATCCAATGAACGATGATTGGTCTTAGCAAATAAAAATATTTTTTCAAGCAAGATTAAATTTTTTTGTTCTAAAGCGATCGAGGCCGACTGTTGTAATTGATCCAATAAAGAATTTCGATATTGATTTTCGGATTGAAGAATTTTAAAGAAAAGAAATCCACACAGTGTAAAAATCAACACTGCTACCAATACCAAGGGCCTTAAAGATTTTTTTCTATACCAGTCTTCTATCCGCATATTTATTTCATCCTTAAAAAGTGCAGCTGCCCCTGATTGCGGCGAAGCACGGTTGTGTCGATTTCAACTTTATCGGTGCGATAAAATGTCAAAGTTTTGCTAAATCCTAAATGGATCATGGGAACTTCAGTCAACAAAGCCCGACTGACTTTTTTGTAATGTTCATCCAATTTATTGATATCGGTGATTTTACGACCCTCTTCTAACAAATCCCCAACCACATCACTGTACACGTAGGGCGTGCGAATCGCTCCGTTCTTACCCAGCTTGTGATACAAGCCATCGGGATCGCCTGAAGCTATACTGAAGCCATGCAAAAAACTATCGGGTCCTGTTTGACCATATAGATACTTAAAATAAGAATCTTGGTCTTCCAAGCCAGATTTTTCTGAAATATTTTTGCCTAAATAAGATATTATATCTACATTATAACTTGAATTTGGTCCCACACGAAATATAAACTTTTCTTTTAAAAACCCATCTACAAATGGCTTGCCTTGAAAAATAATTTCTTCAACTTCACGTTCTTCAAGACGCCCAGCCTGCAAAGGCAAATAGAATTGAAAATCAAGCTTGATAAATCTTGTTTTTTCAATCAGAGAGGGATTATTTTTTAAAGTTTGATATAGCTGATACAAAAATGCTTTTCGATTATTGATTTTCTTAAAAAATTCACTATTACTATTTAAGGAAATAACCTTGTGAACACTTGAAGGTCCTAAAATATAATTAAATTTTGCGTCATCAATTTTATCAATTTCAGGATTTTCCCCACTAATATCATGAATAACATCTATTTCACCACTAATAAGACTACTGATGATTTTATCACCACTTATAAACTTCACATCAAGTATCGGAGAGTTAACTCCTAAATCTTTCCTAGGGATCATTAAGCAATGATTATTCTCTAATTCTTGAATTTCAAACTTTCCGGTACCATAAAATTTATTGTCTTTCACTTTGTAGGCGGCAAAGCGATTACCTTTAAGGTGCTCCAAAGCCATACGAAAAGGTGTAGAAAAATCAATTACAAGCGTAGCCTCATTGACAACTTTCAAACCAGAAATATGGCCCGTTTTTTTAAAACCCTCAAAGCCTTTAATTTTATACAATACATCCAACAAACTGCTGTTGGCTGATATTGGTTCTAATTTTAAAGCCTCTTCCCAAGACCTTTTATAATCCGATGCGGTTAATTTGGATCCATCTGAAAAAGTTTTTTCTGTATCAATATTAAAAGTAAATTGAGTAAAATCATCATTCACAATCCAAGACTTAGCACCCAATGGCACAGAAACACCTTGATCATTTTCACCCACCAAAGCCTCAAATTGATTGCTGAGAACTAGGTCTGCATAGTATGTGTGTTGCAAGCCTGGATGAAGTGTGTTCCATCGCCCACTTAAGCCTATATTTATTTTGAAATCCGTTGGCTTATCTTTCTTTAAAAAAAGATAAGTGCCTGCAAAGAAAACAACTAAAAATAAATACAATAAATATCTTTTTTTCATTAAAGCTTCCTATCCATCTGCAAAGGCAAAAATCGATCTGGATCAATATAAGCCATGACACTTTTTTCAATAGATTGCAAAATGGACTTCATCGAGGGGCTCCTTGCAGTTATCTAACGCAAGTGTTGAGCCACTGGATTTTTAAAGTTGAAAGCTGCTTTTATAAATAAGTTTATATAGATAAAATAGGATGTCTTAATTTAAGACGTCGAAAATATTTACAGATGACGTTTATGGCTAGTCACCCGCGCTCAGCAAGGGGGTGATGATGCCATTTTGATCTCGCTGACCAGACGGGACCACTTCGGAGAACCGACGAGGTACTTAATGTCTACTAGGTCACCTTCGACTGGTGGATTTGTCATTTGGAAGCCTGCAATGCCTGAGCGTTCGTATGATTTACCACTGAGTGGGTCAACAAAGCGATATCGAACAATCCAGTCCCCCTCATCATGCCGGACTTCTACGACTTTCGCCTGAATATTGGCGCCTGATCGAAACACTTGGTGTTCGCAACGCACAATCCAAGCATGAAGTCCTATTCCAAACAAAGGGATGCCGACTATTAGGGCGACAATTAAATACAATCTCAGCTCCTAGTTTGCTAAGCTTTAATATTATCTTCTGAACCACTAGTAAGCCAAGGCAAAAACACACAACAATCAATTTCTTTAAATTAACCTAGATAAATTAGGTTGAATGCGTAGGCTCAGGTCAAATCTTGGATTTGAATTCAGACACGATCTTCTTAAGCTCACTTTTAGACGGTTGCGGAAGGTCCAACAATGCACAAAAGAAAAGACCATCAAAAAATAATCGAAACCGCCAAGCCTCTCGATTGTCATCAAACTCATTGAAGATAATCTTATCCCATCTAGCGTAAGCTTTTTTAAGCGGCTCAATAAGATCCTTATTATAGCTACCTGCCGCCATAAGCCCTCGGGCAGAAGAAATCATTTTGGGATTGGTATTGACTGAAACAAAAACTGACTTGAAATCCATTAAACCTTTTTCCAATTGTCGATCAAATTCATTGTCAAAACTCTGAATGAGGCGCTCAACTAAAGCCTTCAACACAGCTTCCTTTGTTGGAAAGTGATAAAGCAGCCCGCCTTTACTAAAACCCGAGACCTTAGCTATATTATCTAAACTCAATTCTTCGTAAGATTGATTTTCAAGTATTTTTTCTGAGGCATCGAGCAGAAGTTCTTTCTTGTTTTCTCTAGCCATTTTCTAATCCCTCCAAAAAAATTGAAACGTACTTCTGCAAAGCATTAGTAAACATTGTCTCAATATAAGTCAATGCGCCGGCCCCTATCGCAAAATTCCAACAGAACACCTGACCCAAAAAACATATTGAAACTATACCGTCCAGCTGGTATAGTTTCAATATGTTTTTTATTGCTTAGCTTACAACTTGAACACAATTCCAGGTTGTTTGTTAGCCCGAACTACCTTTTTAAAGGAGAGGAACTACATGAAGAGGCGAAAATTATTAACCTCACTAATAAAATGGACCAGTTTGTACTTGTTTGTTTTGTTTTTTGGGACAGGTGCCAAAGCAAAAGACCAAGTTACGTTGGAGGAATATCGTAAAAAAATCCAAGAAAAAAGTCTCAAGATCTCGTCCCTGAAAGCTGAGCAAGAAGGAGCAATCCTCGAGAGCAAAC
This sequence comes from Pseudobdellovibrionaceae bacterium, assembly GCA_049315665.1. Taxonomy (GTDB): domain Bacteria; phylum Bdellovibrionota; class Bdellovibrionia; order Bdellovibrionales; family Bdellovibrionaceae; genus JBMOJS01. The sequence continues at coordinate 5,796 of JBMOJS010000127.1, forward strand.
AGGCACGATATCTGACTGCACCTCAGGCCTTTGTCGATTTTCAGGATTCCAAGGATAAGTCCCCAAATCTTACCCCTGAGTTCTCTGGAACGGAAAATAATGGCGATGAGCTCAAAGTAGGACTTCAATCACAAACGCGCTTTGGACTAAAGCCGCGAGCCTATGCTTTCACTCAAAATCAAAACGTAAAGAATATCGCATCCCTACCAAACCCTGATCTATCATTACAGAGAAAGGGTTACGGCGTAGAGGCAGAGCTGTCACTTTGGAAGAATGGATTCGGGAAAGACATAAGAAACCAGCAGCAAAGCTTGAATGCATTATCTGAGGCCAAAAGCTATCAGGCGCACGCCGGCAAGATTGCTTTTGAGCTTGAATCAGACCATCTGTATTTTCAGACCGCTTACTTAAAAGAAGCGATTTCGATTCAAGAAAGCTTGGTTAAGCAGGGTGAAAAGCTTGTCACCTGGACACAAGAGCAGTCGAATCGTCGCCTTCTTGAGCCAGTGCATGTTGCACAAGCGACGGCGGCACATCACTCTCGAAAAGTTGCACTGATTTCTTATAAACAACAGCTTCGTTCAAACCTTTTGAAAATGAGTCAGTTAACAAGTCACAAGATAACTGAAGATACTATCTTAGAATCGCCCGAAAAACTCGCTAATGATGGCAATATACCCACAACTCCACTTGCAAATAAAATCACACTTAAAAGTCTCAACAAAGCTGTTGAAGCGGAACGGGCCCAACTCGACTTAACAAACGAAGGCTTTAAGCCTGACTTCAATCTCAAAGCGCAATACTTGATGTTTTCAGATACGGGCCGACAAGACGATTCATTTCGTTGTAGAAATCAATCTGACTGCCGGGTGGTTGCCGTATCGCTCAATTTGACAATCCCACTTGATTTTTCGACTTGGCAAGCTGGTTCAAAATCGGCCAATGCTCGCATCGCAGCCCTTGAAAAAGATCTACAGGCAGAAACCCAAAATGCGCAGATAGAAAAAGAGCAACTAGGAGTACAGATGATGGCCTTCAAAGATCAAATCAGTTCACTTGAAAAACTTATTCAAGCGCAAGAAATACGACTGAAAAAAGAGCGTGAGCGTCAAGCGAGAGGCCGCGCAACCACATTTGATTTAATTATATCAGAGCAAGAGCTTGGTGAAAGTAAAATAGCTCTCGCCGAGGCTAAAACAAAATACATTTCAACAATGAGCCAATTTAGACTATTTGAGGAGGGCAAATGAGCTTACCGAAGTTATCCGTAGACAGACCTGTTTTTATCTCCAGCTTAGTTTTACTGATTTTGTTTGCCGGAATAGTTGCCTTTGAGCGGCTTCCTGTGAGCCTTTTTCCAGAAACGACAGTCCCATTTGTTTCAGTATCAACCCTCTATCCAGGAGCGGGTCCTAACGAAGTTGAAACTGCAATTTCGAATCATCTTGAAGAAGAATTTTCTACAATTGAGGGAGTCAAAAAAATAAATGCGAGCTCTCAAGAATCACTGTCACTCGTTTGGGTTGAATTTAAATCGGGCACTAATCTAGATGCTGCGGAACAACGCGTGCGAGACAAGGTGGCTTTGGCTCGCGCTAAGTTTCCAAAAGATGTTGAAGCCCCGCTTATCGAGCGATTTAATCCTTCTAATCAGCCAGTCGTCACAGCTTTTGTTGAGTCTCAAGGGAAAACAACAACCGAGATCACAACTTGGGTTGATAAAAAATTAAAACCAATTCTTAGCAGAGTGCCAAAAGTTGGACGAGTTGAAATTCTTGGAGGTCAAAAGCGACAGATCGATATTTTGATTGATCCCGCTAAATTGGCTGATTACCGCATTCCATTATTACAAGTGACTGAAGCCCTTTCGCGTGGAGGCACCAATGTGCCTGGAGGCAGCTTATCTAGTGGCGCAAAAGAAATCGGCATTCGATCTCTAGGACAATATGAGAGCTTGGATAAAATTGGTGAAAAGGTATTGACCTTCGGGAATGGCGAAACCCCTTTGCGAGTCAAAGATATCGGTACAGTCATTGATTCAAGTGAAAAAGTCAGATCAAAAGCCATATATAATGGACAGACAGGACTTATCATTCAGGTCTACAAACAATCCGGTGCAAATACTATCGAAGTTGCTGATAGCGTAAAAGAAACCCTGTCCGCATTTTCAACCACAACCAATTCTGATGCGCCTAAAGTTACCATTGTAAGAGACGGATCAAAAATGATTCGAGACAACGTATTTGATGTTTGGGAAACAATTATTATTGGTGTGATCTTAACTATTATTGTTGTCTATTTTTTCTTGGGTTCTTTCCGATCAACAGTCATCACCGGCTTTGCCATTCCTAATTCTTTGATTGGTACCTTTATGCTGATGGCCGTCGCTGGTTTTTCTATTAATATTCTAACGCTTTTGGCGCTTTCGCTGTGTGTGGGACTTGTTGTTGATGATGCAATTGTTGTTCGCGAAAATATATTTAAGAAAATTGAAGAAGGAATGCCGGTT
>JBMOJS010000128.1:0-8228 GCA_049315665.1 Pseudobdellovibrionaceae bacterium
CTTTAGAAGATCGAATAGTAAAAAATATTTTTAAGTCTTCGACAGACTTAGGACAACAGATTCATAAAAAAGTCATTCAAGCTTCAGACGAAGAGTCCAAGAAAAACCCCCGTGCACGATCTGCAAAACTGCGCATTTTCGAAAGGTCCATTGAAAATGAAGCCGATGCTTAGTGTTTTAATTTTAATTTTTACTTTATTCGCTATAGTTTTTATGCAAATGGAAGAGCGACGGCTGGGTTATGTCGTTCTTAAACTTAATCGTGAGCACAAACAAGTCAGCAACGAATTGCGGGTTTTGCAAATTCAGATAGCACAATTAACTCGCCCCCAGCTTTTGGATAAGTTTGTACGGCGCAAACTGACACTGCAAAAAGTAAAATCTGAACAAATCATCCACCTCTCATCCATCAAATCTGAGGCCCCTGTTATAGAAAAAAAAGTCTCTGAAAATCGCTTGCCTGCCAGCGGTGATATTGAAAAGCCCAGGAAGATCAATTGAAATCAAAGATTGTTTATCTATCTATTGTGTTTTCATTATTATGGGCTATTTTAATAGGCCGCGCAGCCTATCTGCAGTTTTTCCCACAACCACGCTTAACTAGTTTACAAAATCGTCAGTTTCAAACCACTGTCAACTTACAAGCCCGTCGCGGCGCCATTGTCGACCGCAAAGGTCGTGACTTAGCATTGGCCAATCTGACTTACTCTTTGTATGCAGACCCTAAACTTATCAGCAATAAAAAATATCTAGCAAAAAAAATTTCGCCTTTGATCAATGAAAACTATATGTCTGTTTTTAAAAAAATAAAAACTTCAGAAAAACGTTTTGTATGGTTAGCCCGTTGGCTGAATAAAGATCAAGCTGATAAAATTAAAAAATTAAAAATCAAAGGGGTTGGTATTATCGAAGAGTGGGCCCGCGTCTACCCCAATGACAATCTGTTATCATCCGTATTAGGATTCTTAGGCAATGAGGGCCAAGGGCTTGAGGGCTTAGAGCTTAAATACAATCAACAGTTAACAGGTGAATCTAAAAAAATAACTGTTCGTCGCGATGCTCGTGGCCGTCCTTTGTTTTCGGATGGCTTGCTGTTTGCCGAAGCCCCCGAAGGCTCACAACTTAAACTGACCGTGGATTTTGATTTGCAGTACAAGCTTGAAACAGAATTGACCAATGTCACCCAGCAGTTCGAGGCTGAATCCGCTGTGGGCATAATTTTAGATGCTAAAACTTCTGCTATACGCGCCATAGCCGCCACGCCTGGGTATGATTTAAATAAGGCTTTAAAAATGAAGCCGGAACAAAGACGCAACAAAGCTATTACTGATATGTTTGAGCCGGGCTCCACCATGAAAACTTTTGTTATAGCCGGGGCCTTGCGCGAAAAAAAATTAAAACCCAATAGCAAATATTTTTGTGAGAACGGTCATTTTGTAGTGGGTGATAAAGTGATCCGTGAAGCCGAAACCGATGAAAAATTTGGCGATCTAACCGCCAGTGAAATTTTAGCAGTATCGTCAAATATCGGTACCACAAAAATTGCATTTCAATTGACTAGCGAAAAGTTGCGCCAGGCTTTATCAGATTTTGGTTTCGGCGAAAAAAGTGGTGTTGACTTGCCCGGCGAAAGCAAGGGCACGGTTCTGCCCTTACCTTGGAGACCACATATGTTGAGCAATGTCTCATTTGGGCATGCCATCAGTGCGACACCGTTACAGATGGCCAATGCCTATGCCGCTATTGCTAATGGTGGCATATTAAATACACCCTATATCGTTGAGTCTTTGCAAGACCCGGCCAAAAACTCTGTACCAACACTTCAAGCCAAAGTAAAACCCATACGCAGAGTGCTTTCTGCAGAAGAAGCCTTACAGATGCGAGCCATGTTGACTGCGGCTACTTCACCTGGCGGAACCGGAGTCAATGCTGGGGTCGATGGTTATCTGGTTGCCGGAAAAACCGGAACGGCGCAAAGGGTGAACTTAAAAAGCGGTGGCTATGCCCCTGGCGAATATATTTCTAGCTTTGCTGGTTTTATTCCAGCCTCAGATCCACAATTTGTTATTTATGTAGCAATTCTTTCGCCAAAAAAATCCTACTATGGATCGGCGGTGGCGGCCCCTTTGTTTTCTAAACTGGCTTCCTATGCTGTAAGACAAGAGGGCATTGCGCCTCAATTGGTCAATGATAAAACATCCCCCCTACTGGCTTTTGAAAACTCACAAAAAAAGGCTTTAAAAAAATTATTAGACTCGCCAGATTCAAGTCTTGCGACTCAAGGAATCAATAAAATGCCTCGCTTACAAGGGCTTACCCTGCGGGAAGTTTTAAGGTTTTCGCAAGAAACTCAAAAAGAAATCCGTCTGCATGGCAATGGTGATATTGTGGACTCTACGTGGCCTGCGGAGGGTGAAGAGATTCCAGACAATGTACCGATTAGTGTCTTTACTAAAAGTCTTTGATATCAAACCTCTTGACCAAATTTAGATCTATCATTAATCCTTAGTTGTTCATAGAGACACCCCTTAGACTCCTACAAACGGAAGGAACCTTTCATGACTACTTTGCAACTGAAAACCTTTATTTCTGAAGAACAAATTCAAAAAAAAGTGCAAGAGTTGGGAAGTATCTTGACCGAAAAATTAAAAGATAAAAATGCAGTGGCTATTTGTGTTCTTAAAGGTTCTTTTATGTTTTATTCAGATTTGATTCGCAATATCAAAACAGATGTGACCTGTGAGTTTTTTGGTGTTTCTAGCTATCAGGGGGCTTCGTCCTCGGGTGAAGTAAAAGTGACTTTGGATTTGAATGGCCCCATGGAAAACCGTCATGTTTTGTTGGTTGAAGATATTATGGATACGGGTCTTACTATGAATTATCTTAAAAATGCCATTTTATCTCGCAAACCTGCCAGCCTAACCACTGTGGCTTTATTAGAAAAGCCTGATGCCTTAAAAGTCCCTTGTCAGCTAGATCATGTGGGATTTCAAATCTTTAATGAATTTGTCGTTGGTTATGGCTTGGACTATCAAGGTTATTATCGCAACTTGCCTTATATTGCCGTGGTTCAAAATTTCCAGTAAAATGCGGGGATGAAACAGTATCACGACCTTTTAAAACTTGTTTTGGATCAAGGCTTACAAAAATCAGATCGCACAGGAACAGGCACTCTTAGCCTGTTTGGTCATCAAATGCGTTTTGCCTTGGATCAAGGCTTTCCCTTATTGACTACTAAAAAACTACACACCCGATCTATATTTCATGAGGTGTTATGGTTTTTAAAAGGCGATACCAACATTCGCTACTTGCAAGAAAACAAAGTCACTATTTGGGATGAGTGGGCTGATGAAAATGGCAATCTGGGACCTGTTTATGGGCAACAGTGGCGAGCCTGGCAAACTCCGGATGGACGAAGTCTAGACCAAATTTCCAATGTGATTGAGCAGATTAAAAAAAATCCAGACTCACGACGTTTGCTGGTTGTGGCTTTTAACCCTGCCGATGTCGACAAAATGGCCCTGCCACCTTGCCATGCTTTTTTTCAATTTTATGTCGCTAATGGCAGACTGTCATGTCAGCTGTATCAGCGCAGCGCTGATATTTTTCTTGGCGTCCCCTTCAACATTGCTAGCTATGCTTTGTTGACCCATATGGTGGCCCAAGTCTGCGATTTGCAAGTTGGTGATTTTGTGCATACCCTGGGGGACGCTCACTTGTACTCCAACCATATTGAACAAGCGCAGCTGCAGTTGACCCGCACTCCAAAGCCTTTACCGCGATTGATTTTAAATCCAAAAATCAAAAATATTTTTGATTTTACTTATGAGGATATTCAAATCACAGATTACAATCCAGACCCTGGCATCAAAGCAGAAGTGGCGGTTTAAGTGATTTTATCGCATATCGTTGCCTGTGCAGAAAATGGTGGAATTGGTTTAAATAATACTTTGCCTTGGAGTTTGCCAGAGGACATGGCTTTTTTTCGTAATAAAACAAAAGGGCATATTCTCATTATGGGACGAAAGACTTTTGACTCTTTTGGTGGCCGCACTTTGCCGCAAAGAATTCATATTGTAGTATCCAGATCAAAATCCGCAACAGATCACAAAGATGTTTTTTTTGTACAAAATTTAGACGAAGCCATTCATAAAGCTCAAACATTGATACCACAATGGCCTAATGAGGTTTTTATAATCGGCGGTGGGCAAATTTATAAAGAGTCCATGCCACACACTCGGCAAATCTATATCACTCAGATTCATCAATCTTTTTCTGCGGATACGTTTTACCCCAAAATAGACAAAAATTTATTTGAGTGTGTCGAAAAGCTGGACAGATTTGAGCCCATTTCATTTTCGTTTGAAAAATATATTCGTAAAGGTCTTTAGTCCAGACCTTGCGTCACCGATGAAGTCAGTATGCAATCACCCAGGTTTGAAACCCAAGAAAAAGCCTCATTAGAAGTCTATGGTCAAAATTTGCACCTATCTGCTTTACTAAAAAATCTATCAGAAACAGGTGCTTTTATTGAACTGAGTGATAACCATAATGTAACCAAAAAAGGCTCCCTTCTTCGAGTGACTGTCTTTCTTGACTCATTGCAAAAAGAAAGAGTGATCAATGCTGAAGTCATTTGGAAAAATGGATCTTCATTGGGGCTTAAATTTCTTTCCAAGAAAGACATCGTCAATAAGATGCTCGCCAGAAGCCAATTCGCGTCAAATTAACTTTTTTTTGTAAAATTGAAGTGGTTCCAGTTGTGGTCCCAGTTTGGGTTTGCTAACTTTCTAGCAAGGATAAAATCCAACTCACCCAGGAAGGGACCTTATGAAACGAAGACTGTTTGTTTTTGCAATCATTGGCGGATTGATGTGTTTTTTACCTATCAAACAAGCTGATTCCATTGACTCGACCTTGTTTTGGATGAAGGTCAAAGCCAAAGATAAATTCGAAAGAAGTGTTATCGCAAATACCGGAGTATCTATCGAAGCTATCCGCGAAGATTTTGTGGTGGCTGTTGGTGGAATAGCCGAAAAAAAGAAATTACAAAGCTTAGGCTTGTTAGAAAGTGAATTCACATTACTGCAAAAATTGGATTTTCCAAAAGAAGATGCAGCTTATCACAACTACACCGAGCTAACTAGTCGTCTGCAGGATCTGGCTAAAACTTACCCACAAACATCACGCTTATTTTCTATTGGCAAAAGCATTGAGGGACGAGATTTATGGGCCGTAGAAATTTCTGGTAACTTGAAAGAGGCCAATACTTTACCTGCTATAGTTTTTATGGGCGGCCACCATGCTAGGGAGCACCTCTCTGTCGAATTGCCTATACACTACATTGAATATTTACTTGAAGAATATAGTAAAAATAATTCTCGTATTGTTAATTTAGTGAATAGCCGTGATATCTTTATCATTCCTGCCGTCAACCCCGATGGGCTTGAATACGATATTAAGGATGGCAATTATAAAATGTGGAGAAAAAATCGTCGTCTTAATCAAGACGGAGTTTATGGTGTCGATTTGAATCGCAATTATGGCTATAAATGGGGTACTGGCGGATCTAGCACCAATACCGACAGCGAAGTCTATATGGGAACTGCTCCCTTCAGTGAGCCAGAAACTCAAGCCATCAAGGCCTTTGTTGAAAAGCAAACCAATATAAGTATTCTGCTTTCTTTTCACACTTTTTCTGAGTTGATTTTATATCCATGGGGTCATTCCTACGAGGGTATTCAAAACACTCGTGATAAACAGGTGCATGAAAAAATGGCTCAAACCATGTCACAATGGAATGACTATACTCCCCAACAATCTTCAGAACTTTATATTGCCAGCGGCGATACTACAGACTGGTCTTATGGTGCACAAAAGATAATTTCTTTTACTTTTGAATTGGATCCAGTGAATCGTGGCTTTGGTGGCGGTGGGTTTTACCCAGGGGCCAAGATTATCCCTGAAGTGGTACAAAAAAACCTAGAACCCGTGTTGTACCTGATTGAATATGCAGACAATCCTTACCGGGTTCTAGATGTTCGTATATTACCGCCATCCTTGGATAGTTTTAACTAAAGATAGCGCATGCGAATTTCGATAATTCGCTCAGGATTTTGTAAGTTAAAAGCAGCCTCTTCAAATGTGGGGGCTCGCGGTTTTAAAGCAGGGTTGTTGGAAGTTCCAAAACCCTCTTTAGGAATACCAAAAAAATTCGTGTCTAATTTTCCATTTAAATTATTATCATGAATCAACATGATTCCATATTGACCAGGATTTAAACCTTCAATTTTAAACTGAGTCTGAGATTTGCCCTGCAAACGACTTTTTAAAATTTTAATGGCTCTGTCTGGCGATTTTGGAAAGCCATCTGCACTTTTATATAAAAATACAACCACCTGGCCATTGTCTTTATAAGCTTGCACACCAGTAACATTAACAACTAAGTCAGCAGCTAAAGATACTGATGAAAATACGGTGGAACCTAAAACTAGAACAGAAAACAACAATCCTTTGAACATGTAGTGCTCCTTTTGAAATGACTTCCTCACCTAAAACCTTGTGTTTTATAAACAACATCAGTGTAAAACTCAATAAAAGAGTCAAAAACAAAGGTATTTCAGCAAAATATTGCGTTGGCTCATGTAGAATTGTGATTGGGCAAAACGAAACCAGTCCTAAATTGTCACTTGTATTTATTTTTTACTTTTTTTCTGTGTTTCAGCAGCTGCAACGCCTCTGGATTTTTTTGTTAAAGATATTAATATTTGATCATAACTTTTTTGTGGGACATGCAATACGGTCCCAGCAGGTATAGATACTTTTTTCTGTCTGGCTTTCAATGTTAGATGCGGGTTGAAAACCTGAACCTTTTGATCATCTTCATCAAACCAACCCAACAGATCGTTATAACCTACAGACACAGGAATTTTTAAATCTTCAGAAGGCAATTTTTTAGACCACCAAACATTTTGAAAATATTTTTTAGCATTCTTTTCAACCTCTAAAGCTGCTAAAAAAGTGGCATAAAAATTTCTTGATGCAAATCCAAAACTTTTACGTGAACGCACATTCTGAACTAATTCGCCCAGGTCTCTGGTTTTATATTTCTGAGTCATTTTGCGAACGCCGGTAGGACCATGATTATAACCAGTTGCAGCCAAGGGCCAAGACTCTAACATTCTATAATTACTAGCTAACATTTTAGCAGCAAAGCGTGTGGCTTCTAACGGATGATTTCTTTTGTCTACGGCACTTTGGATCATGCGATAAGGCCTGGCCGAATAGGGCATAATCTGCCATAAACCACTGGCCCCTACTTTGGATCTAGCTAAAATATTAAAAGAACTTTCCACAAAAACCAGCCGTACTAATTCTTTGGGTAGATTTTGTTTTGTAAAAACATCTTCCATTTCTTCAATGTAGCGACCTGATAAAAAAATCGCCTTTTGCATGCGATCTTTTTGGCCCAGTTGAAAACGCATACGGTTTTTTTGTGCGGCTTCATGAAACTTATTGGGCTCATCTACTTTTTCAAAGTACTTCCAGATTTTTTTCTCTTTATCAGAAAGCTCTACAACAGATTTCACAGTCTCAAACTTCTTAAGCATAGCCACGATGTCTTTTTTAATAAAATCTACTTTTTTTTGTTTGGCCTTTTCTTTTTGAAAAGTATTCAAGTTAATGTCTTTTTCTATTTCGGAAAAATCCACAACTTCATAAACAAGATCAATATTCTCGCTGTCGTGAATAACACCTTCACTGGTTGAATACTTACTGTAGACATCGATCCAAAACTGCACATTGGATTCTAAACCTTTCGGAGTAACAAAAGGACTGGTTTCGGTTCCATAACCTAAAGCTTTGGACTGACCAGAATAGTCAGGGGCCCGCCACGGCCTTTGTTCGGTAATTAATTTTGCGCCAAATAATTCTTCTAAAGAAACTGGAGTTTCAGATTCAGATTTTTTTTCTTCTTTAATAGAAGCAGAAATCTGAAAACTGAATAAACACTGGGCATATAATAAAGGCAGAATTATTTTTTTTATCATGTATTTATTTTAGAACAGAAATCAGTGTTTGATCAAAGAAGGATCTTACAACCCCTTCATCAGCTCGACCATTGTAAACAAATACAAAAGAAACCAGACTTCCGTCGGAACGCCCGGCATACCCTGCGCCGCCTCGAAGCCGGGGCTGATCAGGCCCCACTGCACCCCCTCGATCAG
>JBMOJS010000376.1:0-1863 GCA_049315665.1 Pseudobdellovibrionaceae bacterium
GAGTCCGATTCAATGGGTGCACTTTACAAATTGTTAAGAGATCTTAGTGTATAATCTCATCATATTTTTTATTTTTTCGTTGCATCCTATATTCCCGCGAAATATTTAGTCATCTAGCCTATTAGAGCAATATTTGCTATTCTTGCGCTGAATTCATTCGATTAACGTTGTTTGGAGTGCAGGATGCAATTACGTCCCACAAATGAATATACTACAGAAGTCATGGACCACCATGGATTGGTTGCAGCAGTTTGTCGCGACTTAAAAATAGCAGAAAAAATTAATCAACGAATAGGAAGCAAAGATCCAAGAAGAGTGGTTCAGCCCGGTGTTGCTTGTGTTGCCATGATTTTGAATGGCTTGGGATTTACAAATAGACGTTTGTACTTAACGCCACAATTTTTTGAAAGCAAATCGATGAGTGCGCTATTTGAGGAAGACATTAAGGCCTCTGATTTAAATGAACATAGCCTAGGCAAAGCCGCTGATGAAATAGCCAAATATGGGGCAAGCCGGTTATATGCCGAAGTTGTTTTTGAAATAGCCTTAGAACAAGGGTTGCTGGGCGTAAAAAATCATCTGGATACAACAAGTTTTACACTTCATGGTTCTTATAATAATGATGAGCCCTCTCATTGTGTGGAAGTCACACATGGATTTTCTAAAGATCATCGCCCAGATCTTAAGCAAGTGATGATGTCATTAGTGATGAATGGTCCTGCTAATATTCCTTTGTGGATGGAGCCCCAAAATGGGAACAGCTCCGATAAAACGAGTTTTCATCAAACAATTGAACGTGTTAACGCATTTAAAAACCAGTTAAAAGCCTGTGATGATTTTATATGGATTGCAGATTCTGCGTTATATAGTGCAGAGAAGCTATTAGCATGTCCTCATGTGATGTGGCTGAGTAGAGTACCAGAAACCATTAAAGCATGCTCACAATTAATTTCGATAAAATCAGAAGACATTATTTGGACTCAGGGTGAAAATGGTTATCAGTGGGCTGAATTTTGTAGTTTATATGGTGGTATTAAACAGCGTTGGTTACTAGTTTATTCTGAACAGGCGTTTAAGAGAGAGCAAAAAACTTTAGAAAAGAATATCGCAAAAGAAAAAAAAGAGGCCTTAAAGAAATGCCAACAACTGAAAGCCAAAGTTTTTGGTTGTGTCCATGATGCAGAAAAAGAAATTCAACGTATACAAAAAAAGATTAAGTATCATCTCATTCACTACGCAATTGAGCCTATTGAAAAATATGACTCCAGGGGGAGGCCAAATCCTCTAACGCCAAAAGTGACTGTAGGCTACCAAATTCTTGATGAGTTAATGGAAAATAAAGCCGCAATTACTGAAGCCTTAAGAAAAAAAGGTCGGTTTGTATTGGGCACAAATCAATTAGATGAAACTCAGTTACCAAGTATGGCCATTCTCAAAGAATATAAATCTCAGCAGAATGTAGAAGGTGGTTTTCGTTTTTTAAAAGACCCTTGGTTTATGCTCGATTCATTTTTTGTGAAAACCAGAGAAAAAATTGAAGCCTTAATGATGTGCATGGCTTTATGTTTATTAGTTTATAACTTTGCGCAGTATCGTGTTCGAAAAACATTGAGTGAATCAGATGAAACAGTACCTAATCAACTGGGAAAACCCATCAAAAATCCAACAGTAAAATGGCTCTTTCAATGCATGGAAGGAATCGCTATTATTAAAAATGATATGATGGCTTGTATTACCAACCTTTCAAATTTAAGACAACAAATTGTTCGATTGTTTGGGGAAACGGCTTGTAAAGTATATGGACTAACAGAGTTAAACTCTTCCTAATTCATTTCGTGCTTAAAAATTTCGCGGGAATATAGG
>JBMOJS010000129.1:0-8191 GCA_049315665.1 Pseudobdellovibrionaceae bacterium
TCGACAGCCCAATCTACTTATTAATGGAATAAAAAAATCATTTAAAATATATTGATAAGTAAGGTTTTTTACCTTACTATAGTAAGGAGTTCGAAATTGAACACGGATTGTGTTTTAGTTTCAAAATTTGCAGAAAAGCAACTTAGTAAGTTGCCTCTTTTTATTAAAGAGGCCTTGTACATTTGGGTTAAGTCTGTGGAAGAAGAAGGCTTACGCTACACAAGAACCCTTCACGGTTATCATGATGAACCCCTTAAGGGGTCCAGAAAAGGACAGCGGTCTGTGCGATTAAGTCGGGCCTATCGTGTGATTTACGAACAAATAGATCGTGAAAATTATATTGTTGTTTCAGTTTTAGAGGTGAATAAACATGACTACTAAAAAACTATCTTTATATTTAGAAAAAAATCTTGGAGCTTTTTCTTTTGCCATGTTTCTGCGGGCAGCAAGAACATCTGCAGATCTTACTCAAGTCAAAATGGCTCAACTTCTAGGTATAAGCAAAGGCACCCTTTGTGATATAGAAAAAGGTCGACAGCTAGTTAGCCCAAGCTTAGCTCAAAAAATTGCTAAGAAAGTTGGTTTTTCAGAAAAATTAGCCATTCAAGCCTGCTTGCAAGATCAGCTTAAAAAAGCAAAGATCAATTTAAAAATTCTAGTAGCCTAATACCACCATTAAAAAAGACCTGGCGCCGACTGATACCAAGTTCATTTGAAAAATAGACCGAGGCGCAAGGAAGTTTGAAGCGGAAGTGTACAAGTTGTACATTGAGCATTCAAACTGACGAAGCAACAAAGGGCTATGAATCAAATGGAATTGGTATACCGCAAAGAATCCATGCGCTGCCGATAATCCCCACTGAACACATAATTGCCGGCGACAAAGACGTCGGCATTTTTACATTGTTTGGCGGTGTCGGCATTGATTCCGCCGTCTACTTCGATCAAATATTTGTAGCCCTTCATCTGGCGTAAAAAAAACAGAGCATCTATTTTTTCTACTTGGTCGGCCATAAAACTTTGCCCCCCAAAACCGGGTTCGACAGTCATCACCAAAACCAGATCTACCTCACTAACATAGGGTAGTATGCTTTTTAAAGGAGTTCCTGGTCGCAAGGTCAAACCGGCTTGAATGCCCCATTGTTTGATTTTTTTTAAGGACTCTTCAATCTTTTTTTCTTCAGAAGATTCGATATGCAAAGTCAAAATATCACTGCCGGCTTTATGAAAGGCCTCAATATAGCGTTCAGGCTTATCGATCATCAAATGCACATCCAAAGGCAAAGTGGATACTTTTTTAAGTGCTTTTACCACTGGTGGGCCAATGGTCAGGTTGGGCACAAAGTTCCCGTCCATCACATCCACATGCAGCCAATCAGCCCCGGCTTCAGTCAACGCCTTCACTTCTTTTTCTAAATTGGCAAAATCGGCTGACAATAAACTGGGAGCAATTTTTTTTATCACAACATCCTACTTTCCAAACACATCACCCACTTGAACTCCATAGCCTTTGACAAAATCACTGACTGGCATACGATTGCGGGATTCTGGCTGCACTTCGAAAATCTTTAATAAATTATTATTTGTTTTTACTAGTAACCACTCATTGGTCATCGATACAATGGTTCCAAGAGACACGGAAGTTTCGTCAACTTCTGCATTGACCGCCGGCGGGGCACCAGCAAATAAAGAATCACCATTGAGTTTTGTCCCCAAAGCTGAAGAAGCAAGCAGTGAATCCACTTCGGTCCGGTGAATTTTTATTTTTTTTCCGCGAAAATAGCTGTAAGTTCCTGGCCCCCAAACAAAAGCGCGGATCTTACGATCCAAGGCTTCTGCCGATAAATTCCAGTCCAATTCCGATTCTCTTTTATCCAATTTTTTAGCATAGGTCACTTTGGATTCATCTTGGGGCGTAGGCACCAGATTGCCCCGCACGTAATCCATCAACTCCACCTTCAGCAAATCCACAGCCGAGGGAATCATTTGATCATGCAACTGCAAAGAGTCCGTGTCCGCAGAAATGGCCATGGACCTTAACCCCAGTACATCGCCCGCATCTAATTTTTTCACCACTTTTTGCAAACACACCCCCGTGTGTGTGTCCCCAGCCTCAATGGATCTTTGAATGGGCGCAGCCCCGCGCCAGCGCGGCAGCAGACTGGCATGCACATTCACCACACCAAAGTTGAAAAGTTGCAGAAAGTTTTCGGTTAAAATTTGACCAAAGGCCACAACCACAGCCACTTCAGCCCGCCATGATTGAATTTCTGCCAGAGCCCAAGATTGATCTTTTAAAGATTCTGGAGACAAAACTTTTAAGCCCTGGGCCTGAGCCACCATTTTCACTGGACTGGGAGTCAGTAGCATTTTTCGTCCCGAAGGGCGATCGGGCTGGGTCACCACGCCAACCACTTCATAATGCTCATCTTGCAAAAGTGAGGTCAAGCAGGCCGCTGCAAAGTCAGGTGTGCCTAAAAAGCAAATGCGTATTTTGCTCATTCATCCATAACCTTTTCTTCTTCAGTTTCTTTTTTGGGGTAACCATGTTTTTTGATTTGATTTTTGATTTTATTGCTTTTCAAAAAACTCAAGTGATCAATAAAAAGAGTTCCTTCCAAGTGATCCATTTCATGCTGCATACAAATACCCAACAAGCCATCGGACTTAACTACAAAAGTTTTGCCATGGACATCTTGCGCCTGCACCTCAACATAAGCATCGCGCTCAACAGTTTCAAAATAAGTAGGCACACTTAAACAGCCTTCATCATAAGTGGTCTTGCCTTGCCCTTTTAAAATCACTGGGTTGATCAAAACCAAAGGTTGAGTCACCTTCTGTTCCAAATCTGTCATATCTTCATTTTTGTAGCGGCGCTTTTTTTCATCCCTGGGTCTGGTATCAATCACCAATAAGCGAACCAATGCACCCACTTGGGGGGCTGCCAGGCCAATTCCGTTAGCGTCATACATGGTGTCTAACATATCATCCACCAAAGTTTGCAACTCACGATCAAACTGTGTGACTGGTTTTGATTTTTCTCGCAACCGGGGATCAGGAAAAGTTAAAATTTTTCTTACTGCCATAAAAGCCTCTTCTATTTCTTCGATTTTATCAGAATCCACACCGCCAGGCCACCCATTATAAAATTAGGGGCCCAGGCCGCCAACACCGGGGGCAAGTGACCGTGCTGTCCCAATGTAAGGCCCGAACTATACAGAATCCAGTACGCAAATACAAGGGCCAAGCAAATGCCTATATTGGCCATAGAGCCCCCAGTGCGGGCCCTGGTCACACTGAAAGGAATTCCCAGAAGAGCCATGACCAATCCGGCAAAAGCGAAGCCAAATTTAGAATGATAATCCACTTCGTAGCGAAGCGTATCTAAACCAGCCACTTTATTTTTACTAATAAACTGAGCTAGCTCTTTTTGCGACAACATCTCTGAAGTCTGCCCAGAGCTTTGCAAGTCTTTAGAATCTTCACTCATTACAATTTTTTTGCTTTTAAATTGGGAGGACAGTGGAAAACTAGAATCGGCATTCAGCAAAGTGATAGAACCATTTTTTAGTAACCACTGAGACCCGTTCAGTTCAACCTCTTTGGCGGTTAACATTTGCAACAGATCCCAATCTTCGCTTAAAAAATACAAGGTCAAGCCCTGGGCCTTGGTGCCCTGCACATTTAAAGTTTTAATATTAAAAATAGCATTCTTTGATCGGTACCATATACGATCGGTTTTCACAGTCGAAAATTTGCCTGGTGTTTTTTCAAGCAGAGTATAAAAGATATAATTTTTTTGCTTGGTGGCTTGGGGCAGAATTTTATCGCTTAAAATTAAACTAAAAAGACAAATCAATACCGTAGACACCAATAAAGGGAAAGAGATGCGAAACAAAGACATACCGCTGGCGTACAAGGCCACCAGTTCGTTGTTGCGGTTAAGGTTTGACAAGGTCAACACCACCCCTAGAACGCAGGCCACGGGCAACATTTTGTGCAAGACTTCGGGTAAAAAATAAAAATAATAAGAGGCCACCACTTCGCCACTGAGGCCTTTATATTTGACCAAAGTAGACATGGCATCTACAGCTAAAAATAGAGTGGTGAAAATCAAAATCGACCCTAAAAAATAACCCCAAAATAAAAAACTAGAATATCGATCAAAGCGGTTCAGCATCTATAAACGATGCCTTGACTCCATTAAAAGATCATACTTAACTTGAATCATGGCTTTACGCGTCTTGTTGGCAGATGAAAGTTCCACCATTAAAAAAGTGATGCAATTGGCATTGCAGGATTTTGCTGTCGAGGTGAAGTCAGTGCCTGCGGGTGTTGATGTCTTACCTGTGACTCAAAGTTTTTTGCCAGATATTATTTTTGCAGATGTCTTACTGACCAAAAAATCTGGTTACGATGTTTGTAATGAACTAAAATCCAATACGACCTCTGCACATATCCCCGTGGTTTTGATGTGGAGTGGGTTTATGGAGCTGGACCAAAAAAAGGCTCAGCAGTGCAAGGCTGATGGTTTTTTAGAAAAGCCTTTTGACGCCAATACGCTTCGGCAAATTGTGGAAAAGTTGGTGCAAAAAGTGCAGTCCCACCCCTTGAAGGATTTTTTAAGTTTTCCGCGTTTGCCAGAATTTGAAGAAGCCGCCGATGCTAGAACTGTGAATCGCGAGTCTTTACAGATCCCACCTTCGACGCAATCTCCGCCGCCTCCACCTATAGGCAAAGATCCAAGTAAAGAAATGGAAGTGTTTGCTATACCCGAAGTGGAAGAAAATGAAAATTTTCAAGTTCCTGGTGAAGACTTTCAACAGGTTCCTTTGAATTTGCGTAAAAACCCAACACTGCCAGCTGAGAATGAAGACAACGAATGGCAGCGTCAAGATTTAACCCAATTCAAATTAAAAATCCCTGATCAAAAACCCAATTTGGAAGAAAATGCATTTGCAAAATATGTCATTCCTAAAGAAGAACTGACTGCGGCCAAAATAGAATCCAGCGGAGACTTTGAAGAAATCAGCTTTGAACCTGCAGCAGAAAAACCAGCAGCCAAGCCAATTCTTTCTATGGCCACGACGACTTCTGCTACTGAAACCAAAAAGAAAACCTTGGTTTCAGATTTAAACACTCCGTCCCACTCAGGGGGCGCTGCCAAACAAGATTTTGATATTCGCAATCAAGTCAGTAAAGCCGCTTTGCAAGAAGCTGACTACGAACGCATTCTGCGCGAAGAAGCCAGGGCTGTTATTGAAAATTTAGCTTGGAAAATCATCCCTGATTTAGCAGAAAGAGTCATTCGTGAAGAGTTGAATAAACTCTTGCAAGATGTTGAAAAATCGATATAAATCCAAAGCCTATGACACTTAAAGATCTAATTTCTGCGGCCTTAAAAGAAGACATGCCCCAGGGCGATTTAACCACTGAATCTTTAGCCCTAAAACCCCGCCAAGGGCGAGCCAAATTGAAAGCAAAACAAGATTTAGTTTTGTCTGGATCGGAAGCTTTTGAACAAACCATGCAAACATTGGAACCTTTGGCTAAAATCAAATGGCATTTTGAAGACGGTCAGACGGTATTAAAAAATCAACTGATTTGCACCATTGAAGGCGATCTATTGTCTATTTTAAAAGCAGAACGGGTGGCTTTGAATTTTTTAGGACGACTATCTGGGATCGCTACTTTGACCCAGCTGTTTGTGGCGCAAACATTAGAAACTAAAACTAAAATTTTAGACACACGAAAAACCACACCAGGCTTTCGCGAGCTTGAAAAAAAGGCTGTGGTGCATGGCGGGGGTCATAATCATCGGCTCAATTTAAGCACGGCAATTTTAATCAAGGACAATCACATTTCGGTGATGGGTGGCTTGTCTGCCGCTGTTCAACGCGTGCGTGAAAACTGCTCGCTACCTATAGAAGTCGAAGCCAGTACTTTGGAGCAGGTGCAAGAAGCAGTGAAGCAAAAAGTCGCACGAATTTTATTGGACAATATGAACAATGAAACCTTAAAAAAAGCTTTGGCTTTAATTCCCAGTGATATTGAAAGTGAAGCCAGCGGCAATATGACTTTGGAACGCATTCGCTCAGTGGCTTTATTGGGCGTGCACTTTATCAGCGTCGGGGCTTTAACTCACTCTGCCCCCAATGCTGATGTCAGCTTGCTTTTTGATTGGAACCCGTGATGAAAAAAAAATTGGACTCGCCACTGAGTGATATCTATATTGGCCAAGTGACTCAGCAGTGGGCTGCCGCCCATCACTTGAAAAGTTTTTATTTGCCCGAAGTGGCCAGCACCAGCACCTGGGCCAAGTCAGAAGCATTATCGGAAGATTTATCGGATCAGCATTTCTTCCTTTATTTAACAGATTCGCAAACCGCTGGGCGTGGTCGAAGCAAAGTGGAAGCTGCTAGTCAACAGAGCACCACCACCACTTGGTCTCAGGGCCGGGCAGGGGGCAGCTTGCTTTGCACTTGGTCTTTTGAGTGCGAACACTTTCCTCGCCCAACCTGCACAGCTTTGATTGGCTTGGCGCTGTGGAAGGCTTTAAGCAGCACTTGGAGTTTTTTGCCTTTTAGCTTAAAAGCCCCCAATGATATTTATTTAGGGGCCGATAAATTGGCTGGACTGTTGGTTGAAACTATTTCCCAGGGAACAAAAACGCGTTTGCTGGTGGGCCTAGGTTTGAATGTTTTGGATCATCCTTTCAGTGTTAAAAGGTCGACGTCTTTAGTAGAAAATTTATCACTGCACAAAATCCCTTTATTGGGCGAAGACTGGTCGGCATTTTTAGATCGGCTGTTTTTAGAGCTGACAGAAGTCGTGCAAAAATCATCGGAAGAAATATCCACAACAGACGAAAAAAATATTTTATGGGCTTTGAATTTACATCCAACTATAAAAGATCCCTTTGTGCAATTCACCGTCGAAGGACATTTACTAACGGAAAATAAAAAAACCATTTCTTGGATGGAGCTTTAATCATGGCTTTGACATTCACTCCAACAGCCGCGGCAACCAGCAATGCTCAAGGGGGGCCACTGCGCTGCCCAGATTTTTTATTGCCAATGGTAAGTGGTGAAACATTTAATAAACAAAATTTATTAAACGGAAAACCTTTTGTCGTGATGTTCATTTGCAATCACTGTCCTTATGTTCAGGCTATCGAAGATCGTTTGATACAATTGGGTCACGATTTAAAAAGTTTGGGTGTAAATCTAGTCGCCATTTGTTCGAACGATGCCGACGAATACCCTGAAGATGCCCCGGAAAATTTGCATCGCCGCTGGTTGGATAAAAAATATTCTTTTTCTTATCTGCATGATGAATCGCAAAAAGTGGCCATGGCTTTTGGTGCCGTCTGTACCCCCGATTTTTTTGTTTTTGCTGCGGATCAGGTTTTAGCTTACCGCGGTCGTTTGGACGACTCGTGGAAGGATGCCGCAAAGGTGCAAAAACGTGAGTTATTTTTGGCCGTTGAAAGTTTATTGAATGGCCAAACCCAAGCCGACGTTTTGGTGCATCCAAAGCCCGCCATGGGTTGTTCGATCAAGTGGAAGGGTTGAGGGTAGGCTAGCCGACTGGCGCCACATTCTATCTCTTATTTCAAATCTGATCGATAGCCCGTTCATCCCCAGGGGCCTTTGTACCTTGATCTAGTTTATATTTATTCCCAACGCTACCTCTTAGTAAAATCCTTTAATCATAAGCCTTTCACACAGCTGTTCAAGCCACATTTATCTAAAATAAATTGACATCGCTACCAATAGATGGCAATGTACGACTCTGCGAAACCTATCGGATGTTCCCTAGAATCATTGGGGTCTGAAATTTAAAAAAACATTGAAGGACAAAAAGCATGGGCCATCAAAAATTCAAAACCCGACGATCTAGCAACCAACAGCTGTCTTTTGATTCGTACCTGACCAAACCTCTTAAAGAATTTGGCGGATCCTTGCTGAAAAAATCCAATGCGAAAGTGGCCAGGCCTATCTCTACAAAACACGCCATGCATATTGTTCTGCGGTCGGATAGGGCTAAAGGAGCCTCTTCGATGCTGGCTGCAAAAAATTCTAAGAAAATCCAAAGAATCATATGGAACCAGGCCCAGCGTTGCGGTGTTCGTATTTATGAATACGCCAATGTGGGCAATCATTTGCATCTGTTATTGCGTGCAGGGCAT
>JBMOJS010000130.1:0-8137 GCA_049315665.1 Pseudobdellovibrionaceae bacterium
AACAATAAAATAAGAAGGTTAAAACACGATGGAGACTTTGGAACGTCAACTTGAGTTGGGGTTTTTATACAGCGACCGTGGAGACTTCACGCAAGCCTTGGATTTTTTAAATCAGGCCGTTGAAGGTTTTTTTCAAAATAAAAATTATACTCAATATTTAAAATGCCTGAATCGCATCCTTAGAATTTATGCGGAGCGTGAAGATTTTGAAAAAATCAATCAAACTAAAGAGCGATTGCAAGATCTTGTACTTAAAGAAGGCTTTGAGCTGAACTCAAAGACTTATTATACTTTGGGTATTTGTGCTCGCTACAAAGGGCAAACAGATTCTGCCTTGGATTACTTTCAAAAAGCTTTAACAATTGCTCTAGCTCAAGATAACAAAGAAGATATTTGTAGTGCTATATTTGGTATAGCTGGAATTTATTCTCGTCCAGAAGTAGCCAGATACACAGATGCATTGAAAGAAATTTATAATCTAGAAGTTTTTTTTCAGGTCTATAGTTTGCCCGAGCTTCGAGTTTCTGCACTGATGTTGAATGCCGATATACTTTTTCAAATGAAAAAATATGAAGAAGCTGTAGATGTGTTATGGAAGGCCTATGATCTTTTAAAAGAAGTTAAAAATCTAACCACCTCTATTTATCTTTTAGCAATGATGGCCAATATTTACTTCGAATTGGGTGAAAAAGATTTGGCGCGCATGTATATATCTATGGCGCAAAAATCTTTGGATCTTAAAAACCATGTTCGCTTAGGCCGAATAGTTAAAGCACAAGCAGAAAAAATCGGCGCCACCCAAAATAATTTTGATCTGGTTTTTGATGAAGAAAACCATGCTGTTATTGAAAAGAAAATGGGCAAGGTTGACTTTAAAAATCAGTTTATTCTTCTAGATCTTCTTAAGCTATTTATGCTTAATCAAGGCGTTGTTTACACTAAGGAGTACTTAGTTGAAAATGTCTGGCGCCAGGCCTATGACCCCTCTGTTCATGATAATAAAATTTATGTGACCATTAAGCGACTTAGAAAGCTTATTGAGCCTGATTTTGAAAAACCTAAATATATTTTCAGGGCTAAAAATGGTTATTATATGAATAAAGCTGCGCGCGTGCAGATTGAGCACTAAGGAGGGGTTGTGTTCAAAAAAGTACTAGCGGTTTTGGTATCTGCGACGACTTGCTGGGGTAGTCTAGCATTGGCTGTTTGTGCAGATCCAGGACAAGATACAATGTCATCAAGTGATATTCTTCGTCCCAAAGGGGATCCTGGAGATGATCTTATTCCGTGGCCCTGGTCATTGACCCAGCCTTTTCCATGGACCAGCGTTCATGGAATGTGGAGAACAAATAGTCGAGATTTTGATTATTTATATAGCCTTAAAGTTGTGAATGAAAAATCCACCGGAGAACGCTACGTTCGTGTGCAGCAAATTGATGTAACTACATGTGAGGTTGTGGCCGAGGGTGTTGGCTATCAAAACCGTAAAGTTTTAAGGGGCGTAATGAATGGCCGTGCGGGAAATTATCGATTTGCTTTGCGGGCCTTTCGCATAAAAGATTCCCCGGCCCCTCCTGTGGGTCGAATTGTTGGTGACTATGTGATGGTGATGTCATTAATAGCACTGGACAGTACGGTCACAAAGACCGTTCATGTGCAGATTGGTAAGATATCTGATCGACTAAGTTCGAGCTCTTGTTCATTAGCTATGAATGAGTAAGGTGCTATAACAAGGTCGCTATGTGCTGAATCAATAGCGACCTCGTTAATTAATAAAAAACTAATAGACAAAGTTCGAAGTGTTTGTTAGCCTTGCACGACTTTCTTGAACAGGGAATTAGCTCAGTTGGTAGAGCGCCACCCTTACAAGGTGGATGTCGTCGGTTCGAATCCGGCATTCCCTACCAATCATTGCTTGATGCGATGATTATGATTCATGAGGTTGCCTTGGTTGATGTTGAAAAAAAAATCCCTGAAAACCAAGACTTTAAGCTTCAGGGTGTCGTGTTTGTTCCTCCAGAAAATAATTATTTGACTGGATATAACGTGGTTGAGCTTCCTCCTGAGGCCCAGCCAGATCTTATTGTTAAAAAAAATTCACAACAACAAGCTGCTTCATCACATAGTAACATCTTTATGTTTCTATTCTCTAATGGAGAGTTTTTAACATGGGGTGAGGTGCAAAAAAAAGGTTACATTAAAAAAGTACCTCAATTGCTAAATCCTGAAGTTCGAGCCAGAAAAAAAAATGAGGATCACTATAAAAAAATCTTTCCCTGGTGGAAAGAAAATGCTGAAAGTCATCATTGGCACCATGATTATGAAGTGGGTTGCATTTCATATCTAGATGATTTAGCAAGTTTGCATCGAGACTCTGTTCAATTTTATATGGGATTGCCACACACATATATCAGGGATGAATTTAAACTTTTTGAGATCTGCGCAAACCATATACAAACATCCTTGTCAGCTTCCGAAGAAGAAATAGTGTTTTGGCATTCCCCCCAAACTGGTTATCCAGCCATTTCATTTTCTGTAGGGGCTGAATTAAATTCCCTTGAAGTTTATTATTTTTATTTTGGATTTTGGAATGTCAAAGAGAAGACTCTTTCATTTAGAAATCTAAAGCATTTTCATAAAATAACAAAGTTGTTTCAAAAGTCTGCAGACTACAAAATACAAGCTTCAATTTCTTCAGCAAATATTTCAAATACTTTATTTTTTAGTAGCCATATTAGTTTTGAAGAATGGATGCTTAAAAATGCTGTCGACGTCTTTAATCATCTTTATAAGTTTAAAGGTGAATTTGAAAAAATAAGTTCAGATCAAATTCATACCATTGTTGATTTAGATTCCAGAAAAGGTTTTTTTAAAGTGGTCCGTGAAATCCAAAAAGATCCTTTGTTATACACCACTCACGAATCTACACAGTTGCGCGTAGCCAAGGCTCTAAATCTTGGAGCTTGGAATATATATTTTGATAATAGCGGTGCTTCGTTAGCAAGCCGTCGCCAATATCAAAGAAATAATGATTTAAAACTTTTTAGACATCAAGGCGCCTTTGCTTATTTTGTGCTTGAAATCACTCACTATCTTAAATTTGGTGAAGTGCTGGATCCTGCAGAAAAAGTTACCAATTCTGCAGAGCTGATCAGCTATCTTTCGCAGAAATCTTGCAAAATTGTATTTCCAGATGAATCCGAAAAATATTTGGAGGCGATAGTAAGTAAAAATATCTGGCAATATATTGAAACTTTTGTTGTAGAACTTCTAGAAGTCGATAAGAAACAACGAAGATGGTTGTTGTCCTTGCCGCAAAAATTTATTTTGTTGAAAGTGGATGCTATAGATATTTATGATATTTTGTTGGCTGACTTGATGGTTTTAGCTCAGATAAAAGGCCGAACTATTTTTTCTAAAAACAGTGATAAATTATTTCAACAATTGCCTTCGGTTTTGTTATTGGAAGCAGCTCATAAGCCAGCTCAAAGCACCCCAAATCCAGTTTCTTCTGATTTAAATGGGATACAGAGTTTTGATTTGGGTTTTTTGAAAAACCATCAAAGTATTTGGATTGATCAGTTGCGAAAAATGGGCTGTGAAATTTATTTCAATGGTGAATCTTTAACTGCACTAAAAGACAATGATCTGCAGTTCGATCTGGCTTTCAAAAATTCAGAATCCAATAAATGGTTTGAAATGGATCCTAGAGTTTATTTTAAAGGGCAATTGATTAGTTTAGATGATTCTTATCAAATTGATCAAGGCTATATTATTTTTTATGAAGGTAAGCCGTTTTTGATTGATGGCAAAACCTTGCCTAAATATGATCATGTTTTAAGAATTTGGGAAAAGTTGTTTGGGCAAAAAAAAGATAGAGTTGTCGCCACTGATAACACTTATTTAATTCCAAAAAGTGCAAAAATCGAATTACTGTCTTTAATTTTAAACGGAGTTAAAGTTACCAACAATAAAGAGTTAGAAAAAATAGCCCAGCATTTTGAAAATATTGTTCAAAGAAAGAAATTGGATGCTGAAATTGATGAGGATACAACTTTGATGAACTATCAAAAAAGTGGTGTCCAGTGGTTGTCTGATATGCACAAATTGGGTTTGGGTAGCATTTTGGCAGATGAAATGGGCTTGGGTAAAACTGTCCAGGCCATTAAGTTTATCAATCAGATCAATGACCACTCAAAACCACACTTGATCGTTGTGCCAGCCACTTTGATTTACAATTGGAAAAATGAATTCGAAAAGTTTTCTAATAAAACTCAAACTATTTTTTTAGCTGGCAAATCAGACATTGAAAACATGCTATCCCATCCAGGAAAAATTGGTATTGTCAGTTATGGTATGCTTACAGAGCACCAAAGTAAATTTACTGAAATTAATTGGGGGCTAATTATTTTTGATGAAGCACACCAGTTAAAAAATAGAAATACTCAAAGATACAAGGTGGCTTTTGAATTAAGGGCCAATTATAAATTGGCTTTGTCAGGAACTCCTTTTGAAAATAATTTGTCAGAGTTAAGCAGCGTGCTTAGTTTAGTTCTGCAAGGCCAAATGGAACAATGGAATGATAAAGCTAAAGAAGACATTCAATATTTAAAAAAAATAATTAAACCTTTTATTTTGCGTAGAACTAAAAATGAGGTTCAACTTCAGCTGCCAGAAAAAATTGAAGAAACAATTGTTTTGCCTACCAATGAAAAATTTAAAAAACTTTATCGTCAGACGGCTTCGGTTTTGAATGAACAGATCGTTGGCTTGATTGATCGCGAGGGCGCAAATAAATCTCAAATTCATATTTTAGCCGCACTCACTAAATTGCGGCAACTTTGTTCGGATCCTCGTATTATAGACGAGTATATGGACGAATCGCCTAAGTTTGAGTTTCTATTTGAGAAAATTGAAGAGGCTAAGGAAAATGGCGAATCAATTTTGGTTTTTAGTCAGTTTCTATCAACCATAGATCGGATTCAGGCTGAATTAAAAAAACGCAATTATGTTCCAATGAGAATTGATGGATCAACGGCGCAAAAGAAAAGAGCAGATATCATACAAAGTTTTCAGCAATCTGATTTGCCTGAAGTACTGCTGCTAACTTTAAAAACCGGCGGAGTTGGTTTGAATTTAACAAAGGCCAGTGTCGTTTTTCATATTGATCCATGGTGGAATCCAGCAGTTGAAAATCAAGCTACCGATCGGGCCCATCGAATTGGTCAAAAAAAGACGGTTCAATCTTACCGTCTGATTTTAAAAGACACCTTGGAAGAAAAAATCCAGAAAATGAAATTGGATAAACAGGCTTTATTTGAAAGAGTGTTTTCTGTAAATGATTCGGCTGGTGATTTGAATTCCAGCGTTGAAGTGAAAAGCTTACTGACCAGACAGGATTTCGAATTTCTAATGCTTTAAATTGCCTATCCTAAAACTTGCAAATCCTGCGTTGCTCCTCTTTAGCGACCGCGGCCAGTTAAAACCACATTGATTGTTTTTAAAAATATAAGTGCATCCAAAAGCAACGAATAGTGTTTGATATAGTAAAGCTCGTACTGCAGTTTTTCTTTAGAATCATCTATGCTGGCGCCGTAAGGAAATAAAATTTGTGCCCAGCCAGTAATTCCCGGACGAACCAGGTGTCTTAAGTTATAAAAAGGGATTTTTTGTTCCAAGATTTGATTGAATTCAGGTCTTTCAGGCCTGGGGCCTACAAAACTCATATCGCCTTTAAAAACATTGAACAGTTGTGGAAGCTCGTCCAAGCGTGTTAGGCGTATAAACTTGCCTACCCTAGTTATGCGATCATCATTTTTTTGTGCCCACTGGGCCCCATCTTTTTCGGCATCATTGCGCATTGAACGAAATTTATAAATTGTAAAAGCTTGCCCATTTTTGCCAGTACGAATTTGTTTGAATAGTGCAGAACCAGTGCTTTCAAATCTAATAGCAATGCTTACCAAAACCATAATCGGCCACACCAGTGCAAGCAAAACACAAGATAAAATTAAGTCAGTCAAACGTTTAATTCTTAATCCAATTGGGTTAGCAACCAGGCCGAAACCTTCTGTTAAAACAAACCAATTGTGTTTTAAAAAATAGATTGGAACTTTACGCCATGTTTTTTCATAAAATTGACATAAATCTAAAATCAATTGCCCCGAAAAGCGAGCATGCATTAGGATTTTGTCCATATCTTCTGATACTTCAGCGGAGTCAACTGCTACAACAACACCAGTCCATTGTTTTTTGAGAAGTTGATTTATGTTGCTCCACGAACCTAAAATATTTTTTTCATTGAGGAGATGAGTAGGTTCTTTAACTAAAAAAAATAATTGGCCACGCAAAAGGTTTTTGTTCAGGTCGTTTTTTAGTAAGTTGAAATAATCATCAGAGATAATAAATAACCAGGATGATTTATTTTTAAAACGCAAAAGCCAGTGGCGAAGCAGGATTCGCAATAAAGTTATTAAAAAATAAAAACTACAAATGGAACCAATTAAAATACCGCGCCCAAAAAGCTCCTGACGGTCTTTCTTAAACAAATAATTTAGCAATATAACCAATGAAAGAGTGACGACCAGTGACGTAAAAAGTCTTAAAACCAAATGAGTCTTACTTAGCTCCTCGTCAAGGTCATAAGTGCCAAAGATATATAAAAAAATTAGATTTAAAACAGCAATAAGCCAAAAACCAAGTTTATAAAATATGTTTATGTTAATAAATGAATAGCGAAAGTAAAAAGCTAATAAAGTAACGATGATGAGTAGGATAAAGTCTAAGCATAAAATCGAGGCTTTATTTTTTACGGATAAGTGAAACTTGAAATAACTCATAAGTGATTAATTTTAGCTTGGATTTTGACTTGTGTAAAAAGTAATGCAAAGCTATGATGCAAAACAAAATTAATGGCGGAATATGCATAAGCAACCCCTCGTGTCTATAATCACCCCGGCGTACAATGCTGAGAGATTTATTGAACAGACTATTTTATCAGTGATGGAGCAAAGTTTATCGGATTGGGAGCATCTGATTGTTGTTGATGCCAAAAGCTCTGATCGAACCTTGGATATAGTTAAAGATTGGGAGCTTAAAGACAGGCGAATTCGTTGCTTACAGTCTGCAAATGTTTTTGGAGCTGCGCAGAATAGAAACTTTGCAGTGGATCAGGCAAAAGGTGAGTTTTTGGCATTTTTGGATGCAGATGATCTGTGGACTTCGGATAAACTCAAAAAACAGATAGATTTTATGCAGTCCAAACCGTGTGATTTTAGCTACACGACCTTCACGCGTATTTCTGAGGATGGTCAAAAAACTGGAAAGTGTATTTTAGCTCCAGAAAAGTTGAACTATGAAATGCTTTTAAAAAACAATGATATCGGCTGCTTAACTGTTATGTTGAAAAAAAACGCCTTCTCGCAGATTCGTTTTGCAGAAAAAGGCTGGGAAGATATGTCCCTGTGGCTTAGTTTATTAAAACAGGTTCCTTTTGCTTATGGCTTGCAAGAGTCTTTGGCGTGGTACCGAATTGTTTCGGGGTCGCGTTCCAATAATAAAGTATTTTCTGCAAAATTGCGCTGGCAAACCTATAGAAATGTGGAATCTTTATCATTATGGCAATCCGTGTATCTCTTTTCATTCTATGTATTCACTGGTATAAAAAAACACTTTAGATTTTAGGGAGATTTATGGCACAAAAATATTTAACTCCTCACGTGGTTTCCGAGATCGGCTGTAACCATAAAGGGGACATGCAAATTGCTAAAGAATTAATTAAGCTGTCCAAAGATGCAGGCGCTTATAGTGCTAAGTTTCAAAAAAGAACTCCCAAAGAACTGCTAACACCAGAACAATATGATGCTCCTCACCCCAACCCAGCCAATGCTTATGGTAAAACTTACGGAGAGCATCGTGAATTTTTGGAGTTCAATATTCAACAACATTCTGAACTTAAAAAATATTGTGAATCATTGGGTGTTGTTTATGCGACATCAGTTTGGGATGTGACTTCTGGTAAAGAGGTCATCAGTTTGCAGCCTGAATTTATTAAAGTCCCTTCAGCCTGTAACAACCACTACAAGCTTTTGGCCTTATTACGGGACGAGTACAAGGGGGATGTGCATATTTCAACAGG
>JBMOJS010000131.1:0-8131 GCA_049315665.1 Pseudobdellovibrionaceae bacterium
TGCCAATATCCATAGAATCAGTTCTTGTTTGAGCTTCCCATTTATAACCCCCGGGGGCAGGTCAAATTTTATTTCAAAGTAAAATGTCTTCAAAAAAAGCACCGGTTTGGCTTGAAGGATCGATAATATGAATTTCCAATACCCACAGATTTTTATTGGGACTCGCTTCCAGTTCAAAAAGCTTCTGTGAAGAAAATAATTTATGAGGAAAGTCGCCAAGGCGATGCCCAGCCATCATCGGGTTCAAATCATATCCATAATCTTTTGCTAAGGTACTAGCAAAATTGAAAAGTTCAATCCCAGAAAGTTTTTTTTGCTTCCAAGCCTGGGCCGTGCTTTCAAAAACACTATGGCAGGCATCGATCATTGGGCTGTTTTTATTTGAATTCACTAAAAATGTTTTGCCATAATCGGCTTCATGATCAGCTATAACAGGGCCTAAATCTAAAAAACAAATATCTTCTGAATTTAAAATCTTTTCGGGATCAGAAAGTTCTTTAAAGCTTTTCACAGTGTCAGAACCAATTCTAATTTTTGTTGGATGCCAAAATTTTTCAACACCAATAGATTTAAACTCTGCAATAATAAGATCTTTTATATTTACTTCACGCATACCGGGCTGAATTTTTGAAATGGCTCGATCAGTGCATTGAATCTATTTTAACCCAAAGACACCCATAAATAGCCATATTTCTGTACTTTATGGGTATTTATGGGTGTATGAGAGCACCCCAATTAGACCTAATTCCTAAAGAAATCACTCACTTTTCCGACTGCTTTTAGGCCAGAAAAAGTGTGTCATTTTAAGACATCTTAGATGCCTTACTGTCTAGTTTTAGTTAACTAAATTTTACTTCAGCGGGCATCAACCGTTGCCGAAGTGTTTGTTGATGATCATCAAAAAGGTAGCTTTTTGCTATTTTTAATTACATCAACCTGGGGGGTCCTAATGGTTATGAAAAAATTAGTAGGTTTACTGGCTGCGATTTCACTGGCAACTAGCACGGTGCAAGCGCAAGACGCAGACACTGAAACTGATACGTCCACAACGACTACTGAAAACACTTCAAGCAGTAGCACGGATGAAAATAAAAAAGAACAACGTAAAGAGGGCCGTAAAGAAAAAAAATCTGAAAGAAAAGAGAATCGTGAAGGCCGACAAGAAGAAAGAAAAGAGAATCGTGAAGAACAACAGAGTGAACGTAAAGAAAATCGCGAAGAGCGCAGAGACGACAGAAAAGAACGACGTGAAGAAAAGCGTGAAGATAGAAAAGAAAATCGTCAAGAGCGACGCGAAGATCGCAAAGAAGATCGTAAAGAAGAAAAAAAAGAAAGATCTGATAGACGCAAATAACTTTTAATTTTTATAAACAGAGGCATCTTAGGAATGACATCTATTAGAATATTTTTAGTTATTTTATTTTTAAGTATCAGAAGTTTTGGGGCCGATGTGGGGTACACAAGGTCCCAAACCTCATCATCAAATTCAAACAAAGTTCAAGCATCATACGCAATTGATAAACAAAATAAGATCAGCTTGTCTGCTGGTCTATCTAAAGATACATCTGGCACTGTTGATGATGATAAGTCTTCATCTTTTAAAATAGGCTATAGATACAAAACTAAAGCCTCAAGTACATATGCCATAGATCTTAAAAAGTCAGATGAATCTTATAATTACGAAGGCCAAGGGTTAGCGTTAAAAACCAGTTTTAAAGCTTATACTAGAAAAATTTCTAAAACTAAAAATCTAAATACCAAAGTCAGTCTTAAGGGCGAATTTCAACAAAAAGTTTATAGTCTAGACAAGTTAGAAAAATTAAGTTCTAGAGCAATCACTATTGGTGCTGATCATGATTTAACATCAAATTTTGTTTTAGGTTTAGATTACACAAATTATTCATACAGCTCTTCTAGCACAAGTACAAAGCAAGCATTGAACGATGCAACAATAACCACTACAGATATTTCAAGTTACATTAGCAATTTGGTAAAAGACACTGCTTCGGGATACATTGAGTACAGCGAAGATGCTTGGAGTCTAGGATTAAGTTATTCATTAGATAGACCTTACTTAGACAGTGGTTCTAAGTCTAACACCACTGAAATTTATACCGATATTCAATTGGACGACCAGTGGAGTATAAATCTTTCTTGGTCACGTGGCAAAACAGACGGTAGCACTACAAATTCAGACACCACTAGCTATGGTTTTTTATATTCATTCTAATTGTCATTTAGTATTCATTCTCATCGAGTATTCACATTTTGAGAGTTATTGTCAATAATTGGACTTCAGTGCCCACTCAACATAGAATTATAAAATGCAAGGATGTGATCATGAGCAATAAGACATTATTCCTGTTTGAGATTTTAAAAAGTAAGAAAACAAAACTGATGATCAAAGATTTCTGCCAATGCGGTCTTTGCCCAGTTATTCTTAACCAGGTTGGAATTATTTTTGAAACGAAAAAAGAAGTCTGCAGGATTCAAGCTTCAAAGCAGATTACCGACTGAGCTGCCTTTTTTTCACAATGACGTTTTATCGTTAGTAGTTGTATAGGGCTCAACTTTATTTGCTGATGATCTCTGATTGAGCAAAAACATCATCGCCATCTTTTGCCGGATTTTTAAATAAGACCTTAAATTTACCCAAAGGCGGTTTTTCTTCTAAAGGATAGGTAACACTTCTTTTTTCGATGTAACTAGAGACACCAAAAATCGTCGTGATCAGCTTTGGTGTCGTTGACCCCTCTGGGGTGGAGTAAAGTTCTAGGTCTCCATAAAGAAATCCACTGCCTGTTTTATTCAGATCAAAAGAAAAGCGTGGTTTTTGATCTGGCCCATTTAGTAAACGTAAATTTACAATCTCTGCTTTAGCTTCAACTTTTCCTTTACGTACTATGACCGGTATTGCAACGGCCATTTTGACATTCATCTCAATCTGCGCCGTAGTCCCTGTGGTTGCCACTTCGCCGGACGTTTTTTCAATAATTTCTTCGAAATGCAAATGGGTTCTGTATTCACCTTCAGGCAGATCCGCGGGGGCTCTCCAGAGCAAACGAACAACCTGCTCTACGTTCGGGTCCATATCTACTTGTTTAGGCGAGTATCGAAATAAATCTGCTGCCGTAGTGTCTTTGACATCAGCTTTATCTATAGCTACCATAGCCCCATCAGGCATCATTTTATAAAATACCGTTGAGATTTTATATTTCACTTTTTTTTCACCGCGGTGTCGCAGCGAAACCTGTGCTGATTTCTCTTTTTCAGAAAGAGTGACTCTAAGAGGGAAGACTTGCAGCTGAGCAAATACCAAAGGACTTAAAATAAAAACAAATAAAAAAGGCAATGATATTTTAAGATTCATATTGACCTCGTTAAATATCATTTTTTGTCTTCTATGTAAAAAAAATCAAGGCCGAATTTTTTTAAATTTTCGGCCTTTTATAAATTCAATCTATCTATAGGTCTAGTAAACTACAGTTACAGAATAAGTTCCAGTGTATGAACCAGCAACTTGAGATGCACCCAAAGCTGCACGTGTTGCTCCAACCAATAGAAGCTGAGTTCCACCAGTTATAAGACCATTGGCACCAGCAGCGGGAAATGACACAAAGCTGTTCACTGCGATTGTTTCATTCGCTCCACCAGCGCCTGTAGTCAGAGTTATAGTACCGTCAGCAGGTAACGTGATGGTGTAAGCCTGACCCGATTGTCCAGTCACGTTAAAGCTTCCGTTCGTAGCGTTTTCCACTGTACCTGGTAAGACAATTTTCGCCACATCACCGGCAGCGGCAGATCCGAAAACAAGATCTGATACGTTGGTGATCGCAAGTGCAGCATTCACTGTCTGAGTTATAGTGCCTGTAGCACTCACAGCTTGAGCTTGCACTGTGCCTAAAATCAATGCACTAGCAATAAGAGCACTTGATTTTATCATTTTCGCTATTTTCATTAGAATCTCCTTCTGTTTTTGTTGATTCATATACTTATTTACATTCATGCTCTGTAATGATCGGACGGTGAAAAAAATTTAATAGTCTAGTTTTTCCACCGAACTCCTACGCAAAGGTCTAGTAAACTACTGTTACAGAGTAAGTTCCAGTGTATGAACCAGCAACTTGAGATGCACCCAAAGCTGCACGTGTTGCTCCCACCAATAGAAGCTGAGTTCCACCAGTTAAAAGACCATTGGCACCAGCAGCTGGAAATGACACAAAATTGTTCACAGCAATGGTTTGATTCAGACCGCCGACGCCTGTGACCAGTGTTACAGTGCCGTCAGCAGGTAGCGTGATGGTGTAAGCCTGACCCGATTGTCCAGTCACGTTAAAGCTTCCGTTAGTAGCGTTCTCCACAGCTCCTGGCAAAACAGTTTTTGCAGCATCACCGGCAGCGGCAGATCCGAAAACAATATCTGATACGTTGGTGATCGCAAGTGCAGCGTTCACTGTTTGAGTGATTGTACCCGTGGCAACTGCAGCGTGGGACCTTACAGAACAAAAAAGCAAAGCAATAGCAATCGTTACTAATGCATTTGATTTTATCATTTTCATCGTATTCTCCTTTAATATTTCTTGATTAAAATGCTCATTCATTTTGATACACTCTATGATCGGACGGTGAAAAAATTGTTTACAGTCTAGATTTGTTCAAACCAAGTTTTTTGGACTAAACTCCTAGAAATAGACAATTATTTAATAGACCACAGTTACAGAGTAAGTCCCAGTGTAAGTACCAGCCACTTGTGATGCAACCAAGGCGCCCCGTGTAGCTCCGACTAAAAGAAGTTGATATCCAGCCCCAGCCAAAAGACCGTTAGCTCCGGACTGAGGAAATGAAGTGAAGTCATACACAGGAATTGTTTGATTAACGCCACCCGCACCTGTTGTCAGATTAACCGTTCCGTCAATAGGTAAAATGATAGTGTAGGTCTGACCCGACTGCCCAGTCACATTAAAGCTTCCGTTAGCCGTGTTGTCTACAGTGCCAGGCAAAACGATTTTTGGTGCATCACCTGCCGCTGCTGATCCAAACCCTAGCGCAGATTCATTAGTGATACCAAGGGCTGCATTCACTGTCTGGGTGATCGTACCATTGGCGCTTACAGCTTTTGCCTGGCCTGCATTAAAAATTAAAGCAGTGGTGATAGCAACGAATGAAATTGATTTTGTTGTTTGCACCATTGTCATGCGACTCCCATTCGATTTTGATTGAAACCTGGATATAGATTAAATTTTTTTCTATGTTTTAAATCGGATAGTAAAATATTGTTTGCAGTCAAATCTTTTTGACTGAAGACCCATTGTAAAATCAGGTCTATTCAATAATCTCGAAATCAAAATTATTAGTACTAGGACCGTCGTCTTTGATAAAAAAATCAATATACTCTGGCGAAGTTCGAATTTTTTTATGATAACTATCCTGACCTTTTTGATCTTGAGACAGCGTTAAACGATAGGCCCCAGACTTTAGTTCTGAAAAATGGTAGTATCCTTCTTCATCCGACTTCTTTGTAAAAAAAACCAATCCTTCTGGCGAGCGTAATTCTAAACGGACATTTTTTTTGCCTTTACGTTGGGCTTTATTGGTTGTTTTATCTATTTGCACTGCAGTTACAAATCCTTCGATGTCGACTTGATAAATAATTGGAAACTCAAGTCGTGCAATATTTCCCGCTTTAGGAATAATTCGAATTCCTTTTTTTTCTGGAGATAGAAAAGGATCCGATAAGCTTTTCAATGCAACTGACAGATCAATGTTTTGCCCTGCCGGAAGTTTAGGAATAAAAACCTCACCTTGTGAGTCAGTGATGGCTTTAAAGTTATTTTGGTCAACGTTGATTTCAACACCCTGCATGGATTCATCGCCTTCGTCAAAAACTCCGCTGCTATTACGATCACGAAAGACATGTGCGACAGCAGAACCATTCATGGTTTGTGGGTCCGGATCAAATTGAAGATTCCGTGCAATGGGGTTTTGCAAAACTGAAAAAGAAACCGAAGCAGAAATCTGAAAAGAATTATCCGATGCATAACTGGTAGTCAATCCAAGCAAACAGGATTCAAGTGCCTTGTTCACCCCAAACTGCCATTGACTTTTTTGATCAGAGCTACTTTCAATAGTTTCAGTTCTTGCAAGCTGGAAAGTTGTTTTTGGATGAGCTCGATAATCTATCGTCAGCCCGTAGCGCTTGATCGTATCTTTGTATTCCAATAGATGTTTAAACTCGTATTTACGATAACTTGAAAAAATATTTAGTTCTCCGTCAGGAATTTTTTCTGCGCGATCTTGCCATTTTAAGTTGTTAGCCCAATCAATCCCTAAAAAACGGATGTTGGATCTTTGAACAAAACTGAGCTCTTCAAAGTTGTCGGTATAAAGCTTCTGAGTTAGCTCTGCGCTCAATCTAAAATTAAACCCTGCGAAAGGCATAAATCCAGTCGAAATTTGCTGATTTTTTGTTTGAAAGACTCCAGCCCTTGGTGCAAAAACTCCGCTACGAAATCCATCCAGGCGCGTCTCTGCAAAAGAAAAAAATCCTCTCTGAAAAGGAACTTTGAATTGAAGCTCAGCTGCAGAGCCGGACTCTTCATTACCAGCTAAGTTCAATGACGCAAGTAAAGGGCCTACACTTGCCAAGGACTGAAGCCCTGAAAAGTGGATTGGAGATTCTGATTCAATGCTACCAGGAAGCGCTAGTGCATGGGTTACGCCAAGACTTAAATTTTCGTTAATACCATATGTGAATTGCTCTGACGTGAAATAGTTTTTAGAGTTGTATTTATCCCCTGAAACTAACAATTGATAGTTGAACTCTCCGGGAGTAACCATTTTGGGCCCAATATTGATGACCTCCATCTTTTCTTCTTTTTGTCCTTGAGGTCCATAAAAAACAAATTTAAAATAGTTTACTCCATAAAACAGCAGGACATCGCGAAACTCATAGTTGGAATCTGAGTTCGAAAATCTACGAGCAAGGAGTAGATTATTTTGGTAAAGCTCCACATCCCAGCCTGTTGGAATTCGACCAATAAAGGTGTGGGTTGAAAAATTTAAACTTTGAGAATTTTTCAAATTTGAAACCATAACTCCGACTCCCCGCCTTGCATTGGCGATCATCGGAACTTGAAAAGAAGTTAGATCCACCAATTGAATTTCACGCGCCTTCAAGGGACCCAGCAATGTGCCCTCATACTCCCGCTGAGTTAGATTTAAATTAGTGTCATCAAATT
This sequence comes from Pseudobdellovibrionaceae bacterium, assembly GCA_049315665.1. Classification (GTDB taxonomy): domain Bacteria; phylum Bdellovibrionota; class Bdellovibrionia; order Bdellovibrionales; family Bdellovibrionaceae; genus JBMOJS01. The sequence continues at coordinate 7,239 of JBMOJS010000131.1, forward strand.
TTTCTTGGTTGGCGCGTAGACCAAGGCTTGTCTGCCAGCCATAGATTTCTGTAGCAACTACAGAATCACTAGTAAATAAAGGTCGAAGGTCTTTCTTATCTGTCTGGAAATTAAATTTTTGATCTAAAATCGGAGCACCAAAAGGTTGTTCCTGATTGGGCTGAAAAACATAGCCTACTGGTAGTTTTTCATTCTGATTGGTAATACCTAGGGATTTTTTTTCTCTGGCTCGCTTCTCTTGGTCCGGAAACTTCATCTCTGAAGTTACTGTGATGCTTGAATTGTAGGTATCAAAATTCATTCGGATTGGAAACCAAGATTCCAAAAGTAGTGATGAAACAAAAATTTCATCACTATTTAGAATAACCTGGTCACACAAATAATCAAAAGCCTTACCTTTGATGGTCACTTTGCAAAGCTTTGTATCCAACTTAAAATCAAAGTCTTCGCGGATAAAAAATCCTTCTGCTTTGCCAAGTTGAGCAGAAACCTTAATCGCAACTTTCAATGCATCAGCCCAAGCTGATAATGGAATGTACCATCTGTTGTCTGACCTATAGACCTCGAAATTTTCACTAGCTATAAAGTTGTCCTCTGTGCGCAAAACCATTAGAAGAGCATTGTCCTCATTAAGAAAGGTCTGACCAAAGGACTCGACAGAAAAAATCAGAAATAAAAAACAAAAGAATTTCATCAATGCTTTAATTTCGCTTCAAACAATCATAATACTTAAAGAGAAACATCACTTCCAGTCTTTGACGTTGTAGTTTTTTAAAATCTTTGCAAGTTCACCACTTTTTCTCAGGCTCAAAAATCCTTCTTGCAAAATTTTTGCATATTCTGCAGATTTAGGATTTTTTGGCGAAAAAGCTACATACAGTAAGTCCACAGGG
>JBMOJS010000132.1:0-8113 GCA_049315665.1 Pseudobdellovibrionaceae bacterium
TATTTTTAGTGCCTTCCTGTTTTTCCCTTTTGCCAAAGCGCAAGATCACGGCGGAGGAAAAGAGTCTGCGCCTGCGGCTCAAGAGGCCAAAGCCAGTACAAAACAAGAATGGGTTGATTTGCAAATCAAAGTGCAAACCCTAGAAACTAAAATCAAAATGGGTGAAGAAAATTTTAAAAAACTTGTGGAAGAAAAAAATCATACCAAAGATCATACAAAAACCCACGAAATTGTTTCTGAAATGAAAAGCCAATACAAAGAGTTAGAAAAGATGACCCAAGAATATGAAACACATAGAAGTGCCCTTATCTACCGTTACCCAGAACGAGCTGCCAAGTCCGATCGCATATACGAAAAAAAACAACTTCGACCTATCAGTGAAATGGAAAATCAATTCACTATTGAAGGGCGCATAAAAACAGTACTTAAAAAAGTACAAAAGAAATACGGTTATACAGATTCAAAATCAAAACAAGGTTCTGGTCGTAACCCTAGTTCTGTAGATGGCGAATCCTATTCTGATACAGTTAGAAAAAGTTCTTCCCCAGATTCTTCTGAAAGTTCTTTGACCGATGCGGTTTTGATCTCAAAATAAGATTTTAAAAAAAAAATCTGCAGCGTTGGGTCGTTTGCAGGCATACTAAAATAGAATGAAATCTTTGTATAAAAACCTATCTCCACTTATGTTTTTGTTATGTATTTTATGTTTTACCTTGGGTTGCCAAACTTCCATGGTTAAGCAGTTCGAACAAATTCAATCAGGTCAAAGTAAACATGATGTATTAGAGCTGATGGGAAGCCCCCAGTCCTCACAGCGTTTTCATGGTAAAGACAGATGGGTTTACGTTTTGTACAAAGACGGGCAAGCCGTAGAAAAAGAAGTGCACTTTACCGAAGGGGCAGTGTCTTATTTTGGTGGCCCTTGGCAGCCAGAGCAAGACAAGACAGCGCAACAAGTGGATGCCCGACAAAGTGAAGAAAATAGGAAAGCAGATGAGGCCGAAAAATCCGCTAAAATTAAAAACAGCCGGGCCTACGATGAATATGAAAATGAAGTTCGCAAAGAAGACAAAGTTTTGTATGTACCCCAATTCAAGCCAATAGAATAAGGCTGGCAATGCAGTCCGTTTTTCACTGTCAAAGTTTTTACAACTTTTGCATCAGAAAAATTACATTTCTGCCAATTTGCGTTTTAAAATTTTTCCGCTGTCCCCTTTAGGCAGTGAGTCTATAAACACAAAATATTTAGGTATTTTAAATTTTGCTAAATTTTGTATGCAATGCTGCTGTAATTTTTCTTGGGTTAAAATCTGTCCAGCATCGCCAGTCTGTGGTTGCGGCACAACAAAAGCTTTGCCCACTTCTCCCCATTTTTCATCAGGAACACCAATCACAGCGACTTCTTGCACTCCTGGCAACTGGCGGATCACTTGTTCAAGCTCTGGCGGATAAACATTTTCACCACCACTTTTGTACATGTCTTTTTTTCGACCCACGACGTAAAAGTAACCTTCTTCATCTTTGCGAACCAAATCGCCTGTGTACATCCAGTCATTTTTTAATGTTTCTTTGGTTGCTTTATCGTTCTTCCAGTATCCGGGCATGCATGTGGGGCCCGATAAAATCAATTCGCCAATTTGATTGGCGCCCACTTCTTGACTCTGATCATCTACAACTTTGGCTTGAATATAAAAATTAGGAAAGCCAATGGAACCAATTTTTCGTATCGCATCTTTTTCATGCAAAGAAAACACGTTGGGGCCAAACTCTGTCAGGCCATAACCTTGACGTACGGGAATGCCTTTTTTATCCCAAGCTTGGATTAAATCCACTGGCATGGGTTCGCCACCCACAATGGCAAAGCGAATGCTGGTTAGGTTGGTTTTTGCAAAACTGCTGGATCGATACATCATGTCCATAGTTGTGGGTACACCAAAAAGCACGGTGGCTTTTTCTTGCTCGCACAGTTGCAAAATTTGATCAGCATCAAATTTTTTTAAAAAAACCACCTTGGCCCCGCGGTGTAAAAAAGGCGTGGTTAATACATTCCAGCCCCCGGTATGAAAAAATGGTAAAAAGATCACTGTGCAGTCTTGCTGTGAAATATTTAAACTCATGGTGGTGTTGATGGAATTCCAGAATAACATTTTGTGGGTGATCAAAGCCCCCTTCGGCGCCCCAGTGGTGCCCGATGTATAAAGTATCATCACCGGACTGTCTTCATTGATAGCGGGGGCACTAAAAGCACTTGTTTTTAAAGCTGCAGACGCCATTTTTTTATCTAGCTGTTCTGCAAAACCACCAGGGCCCTTAAGTAGTAAAATAGGACGAGGGCCACTAGTCGTGGCCGGCGTTTTTTCTAAAAGCGGCAAATAATTTTCTAAACACAAAATAAGTTTAGGATCGGCATCGCTGATGATGTGATCCACTTCCCTTTGCGTTAGGCGAAAATTAATCGGAACTAAAATCGCCCCTAGTCTTTGCAATGCAAAAAATAAAAAAACATATTCCAGTTCATTGGTGGCCAGAACAGCCACCCTGTCCCCCGTGCCAATACTGTAGGTGGCCTGCAAAAAAGCGGCGCCTTTGCAAGACTGTTGAAAAAGTTTGCGGTAAGTGTAGTTTTCCCCAGTTTCGCCATCTTTAATAGCTACAGATTCCGGGCTGTATAAATCCCACTGCTTTAACCAATCCAGCTGCATAAACAACTCCTGTTTAAAAACAAAGAATCTGACTAGGTATTGTAGCCCCATTCCAAGGCCAAGGCTGTCATAGACATGCCTCCGCCAGAGCCTAACATAAAAACCAAATCGCCTTTTTTCAATTTATGATTGCGGGCAGCATCAGCCATACACATGCCGATCGAGGCACTGCCAGTGTAACCATAACGATCCATCACGTAGTGAGCTTTGTCCCTGGGAAGATTCAACTTATCCAACGTTTCATATATGGATTGCACGTTAAACTGAGTAATAAAAAAATGATCAATGTCGGTGGCTTTTTTATGCAAACGATCCAATAGGATATTTGTTAGGCGAGGCCAGTGAATGCCATTGGTTTCGGGTGGAATACGTTTGGGGAACGCCAATAGATGTTCTTTGTTTTCTAAAACCAAGGGGCTGAGTGGTTTGTGCGTGCCGCCCGCATAAATACCCATGTAATCATGGTATTGCCCATCAGTGTACATTTCGCTTTCTAAAAAACCGGCGGTGTCTTTGGCGGGTTGTAAAACCACAGCGCCGGCCCCGTCGGCAAATAAAGATGCAATTTTATAATCGTCAAAGTTTAAATATTTGCTCATACCATAAGCGCCAACAACTAAGATGTTTTTATATTTTGCATCGGCCATGATGTATTTACTGGCAATATCACAACCCACCACAAATCCGGCACAGGCACTGTTGACGTCGTAAGTGCCGGCATTGGTGGCCCCCATTTTGTATTGTACGACCGAGGCGGTAGAGGGTGATAGATAATCCGGTGTATCTGTAGAAACAATAATCAAGTCGACATCTTTGATTGTGATGCCTGCATTTTTAAGGGCTTCTTCTGCAGCGGGAATAATCAAATCACTAGTGGCTTGATCTTCACTCATCCAATGGCGTTCTTTAATATTGCGTTGTTCGCGCAGAAAGGTTCCGATGTCTTTTTTATAAAGATCATCAAAGTATTTGTTGGTGATGATTTTTTCTGGAGCATACATTCCAGTCCCTGCGATGGTGGCTTTGCGTACTTGTTGTGACATAAAAACTCCTTCTTTTCCCCAAAAGACGAAGGGGGGATCCGATCTAAAATCTATCACAAAAAAAATGCAAGTCTTTATTTGGCACCACCCGTAAAAATAGAGCAATGAGTCTAAAGTAGATAAAAAAGTCTATTTTTCTGCGATGCAGGGCTGTTTTAGATTTGACGGCCTGAAAGCAAATATGGGACTGGTAAGTCATGACAGACATAAAATTTCAATTCACAAATAAGTTAGCAGTGGTCACCGGAGGAGCTTCGGGGATCGGGTTTAAAATCACTCAGTCTTTTTTGGAGGCTGGGGCAAGTGTCTCAATTTGGGACTACTCAGAGGCCGCTTTGCAAAAAGCCAAAGCCGAGCTTTCGGCCTATGCCGGTCGCGTGCACATCACCCAGGTGGATGTGACGCAGCGTGAAAGCATCAGCAAGGCCGTAGCGTCCTTGCCTGGGGCCATAGATGTGCTTGTTAACAATGCAGGCATCACTCGGGATAAAAGCTTTGCTAAAATGGGCCCTGAAGACTGGGATGCGGTTATATCCACAAATTTAACTGGATTGTTCAATGTGACCAAGGGTCTATTCGAAAAGTTCAATTCCACTTCCACCCACAAAAGAATAATCAATATTTCTAGTGTTGTAGGGCTGTATGGAAATTTTGGTCAGACCAATTATGCTTCGGCCAAGGCCGGGGTCATTGGCATGACCAAAACTTTGGGCAAAGAATTGGGACGAAAAGGTTTTACAGTGAATGCCATTGCACCGGGTTTTATTATGACGGCGATGACTCAACTAATGCCCAAAGAAGTTTTGGATCAGATGGCTGCAAAGGTTCCCGTGGCTAAGTTGGGGCAAGTGGATGATATTGCCAATGCCTGTTTGTTTTTGGCCAGTGAAAGCGCAAATTATATCAACGGCACAGTATTGTCTGTGGATGGCGGCATAGTTTTATAAAAATTGGTACTTAATTATCGTTAAGAGAGGGGTTTCTTATGCGGTTTATTTTGAAGTGGATGATCATTGGGGTCATCTTGGTAGCTGGGGCTATTTCTGCAGAGACAGCGTCTGGTTACGGCAGATCTGGTTCTAAAGCCATGCAAAAGGCAGACGGATTTAGCAACGGCTTTGTGCGTATACGGTCTGATCGCGAATTGTATGTTGAATTTAAGCCCGCAAAGCAAGGCCAGCCGACAGTGATCTTACTGAATGGCCTAACATACTCAACCTCTCAGTGGTCTGCCTTTTCAAAAGTGCTTGAAGAATCTGGTGTCGGAATTTTGAAGTACGATATGTATGGTCAAGGTCAAACTTTACTTAAGTATGCTCCCGTGACTCAGGAAATTTCGTACCAAGAGCAGGTGCAGGACTTAAAATTATTGCTGTCTAAATTGCCGATTCAGGGGCCGTATAATTTGGTGGGCTTGTCTTACGGAGGAGGCATCGCTGCCGCTTATACGGCTCAGTATCCGGATGAAGTAAAAAATTTGATTTTAATGGCGCCCTTCACTGAAGCTATTAAAACTCAGGAAGTATGGATTCAGTCCCAGATCTGGGCCACGCGACAAATATTTCCTTACAACAAATACAGTGATGTGGAGTTGTATGATTATTTTTTAAAACAAATTATCTATGCGACCTATCCCCAAGCTGAGCCAGTTGTTTTAGAAAATCCTTTTAAATTGGATGGAGTGTTTCACTTGGTGCAGGGGATTCGTAAATATTCTCCAGCCAAAGAGGCTGGTAAAATTCCGGCTAGAACTTTGCATTTGATGGTGTCTTTGCAAGATCAATATATACCAGAAGATGTTTTGCAGCGCTATTGGCAGGCAATACCAGCTGCTGCAAAAGCCAGCCGCTTGTTCATTAATGGTTCAGAGCATAAAATTCCTGAAGCCGTCCCGCATTTTGCTGCCAGCTGGGTGATAGAAATCTTAAAAGGCAATCCGGCTTTATTTAATGGGGATGATTTTTTGGGAGAAGCCGCTAAAGGCCAAGCTAGCTCTAAAGATGGAAGGCAGAATATTCGCTTGGGTAAAAATTAAGCTAGGGGGCGACTATGTCCATGTATAAGGTTCAAGATTCTACAAATTGTGAAATTCAATATGAAGTTTTTGAAAATACCTTGCCGCAGACCACTTTTTTTATTCATGGCAATTTATGCTCCAGTCGCTGGTGGTATCCAGCCTTAGAAAGTTTAAAGTCCGTTTTTGCAATTTCAAAAAAAATCCATCAACAACCTATGATTTGTGCCAATTTCAGGGGCTGCGGGCAAAGCACCGCCCCCAAGTCTTTGCAAGAAGTCAGTATGTCGGTTTTTGCCGATGACTTTATTGGCTTAATTGAGTCTTTGAATATCAGTGAAAAAGTCAATTTAGTGGGCCATTCCACCGGGGGCTTGATTGCTGCTTTAATGATGGCCAAAAAACCAGAGCTTTTTAATAAGGCCGTTCTGCTGGACCCCGTTGGCGCCAAGGGTGTGAAATTTGATGAATCTATGATTTCTGCTTTTGAACAAATGAAGGTAGATAAAGATTTGGTAGGCATAATTATGGGCTCAACCATTTATCAAAATGATCCTTCCACGGAATTTTTTAAAAAAACTGTGGTTGAAGATGCTTTCAGTGCTGTGAAGTCCGTAGGACATTGGGTATTGAAAGCCTTGGATGGTTTTGATGGGCGGTCTGAAATATCTAAGGTGCAAAACCCAACTTTGGTCTTGCATGGCGAGTATGATTTTTTATTACCGATGCAAGATTCACAAGATCTGGCTGCGCAAATGAAAAATGCCCACTTCGAAGTTGTTAAAAATCAAGGTCACTGTGCTAATGTAGAAAACCCACAAAATTTTGCTCAAATATTAGACAGATTTTTATTCTCTAACTAAAAGACCGCGTCACCATGCAATAAAACATTGCACCTGATCAAGGATAGCTCTTGCCGAAGTGCATCTTTCAAGAGTAAATGGATTAAGAAAATATATCGAATCATTTTGCGTTTTATAACCGGAGCGTCTTGTTATGTCTGAAAATCAGCCACATGACTCCCACAATAGGGCAGGTCTGTTAGCTTTTTCTTTTTCTATGGTTTTTGTACTGTGCTTTTTATTTTATATTGTGGCCATCAATCGTGGGGTTGATTTGGGTGAGAATGTTGTTGACCCCAATGCGCCAGATGCCAAAGCTGCAGTGCCAGTTTTCGATATAGCCACGGTGAAAGAGCCATGGGTTTCCGATGAACAGGTCGTCGCGCATGGTGCTAAACTTTATGCTACCAACTGTGCTATGTGCCACGGCGCAGAAGGTAAAGGGGATGGAGCTGCCGGAGCCGCTTTAAATCCAAAACCCCGTAATCTTGTAGAAGGTAAATGGACTCAAGGCACGGGAAGTATAGCCCATTACAATGTATTATTGAATGGCATCAAAGGCACGTCCATGGCCGCCTATGCTCATTTCAGCACTGCAGATCGTTGGGCCATGGTGCAATTTATTGATTCAATCACGCAAAATAAATCTAAAGATGATCCAGCTAAAATTGCTGAATTTGCTAAAACAGCTAAGTAGTCACAGCGACGGAGAAAAAATTTGTGATTGATGGTTTGTCACAAAGAAATTTTGAAAACTGCAGAAAAGCTTTTGCCAAAAAAGCTTTTCGTTTTTTTTCGTTTCAAGATCAGACGGCTTTCTATGTGAAATCAAATTTACTAAGTTTAAGATTTTTAGTGGGCTCCGTACTGCTTCTAGGGGTTGCTTCTGTAAGTTCTGGCCAAACCACTTCTGTTAGGTCGGCAACAATCAGTGATCGGCCCGCTCCTGAAACGTCAACAGTAAGGCCTAATGAAATCAAAGATGTTGGCATTGAAGAAAAATTAGGGGCTCAGCTGAATTTGGACATGTTATTTACCAATGAGCAGGGGCAAAAGGTTCCATTAAGGTCTTTTTTTAGTAGCCATAAACCAGTGATTATTTCTCCGGTCTATTTTTCATGCCCAGGGCTTTGTAATTTTCACTTAAATGGCCTTACAGATGGTTTCAAGCTGATGGATTGGAATGTGGGTGATAAATTTCAAGTGCTGTCTATCAGTTTTGACTCCCAAGAAGATTATAAATTGGCCAGCAAAAAGAAAAAAACCTACATGGATCTTTATGGGCGTCAGGACACTGAAGATCACTGGCATTTTTTAACAGCAGATGAAAAAACTTTAAAAGAGTTCACTGATTCTATTGGTTTCAAAGCCAAGTGGAACGATGAAATAGGTGAGTGGGCTCACGCTTCTGCCGCTATTGTTGCAACGCCCGATGGTAAGCTGTCGCGCTATTTACCGGGAATACTGTTTGACCCTAAAGACATTAAATTGGCTTTGAATGAAGCGACACGG
>JBMOJS010000133.1:0-8103 GCA_049315665.1 Pseudobdellovibrionaceae bacterium
AAAAACCAAATTACCAAACAATAAAACAGCTAAAAAAATCAACTTCTTCATTAAATCCATCCTGGTGTAAGTGCTTCAAGCAAAATCCTGCCAGCAAGTTACATGAGTATTTTAAAACAGCCAAAGACATTCTTTGTTATTTTTTTGCTAGCTGATCAATCCAGTTGAATAGACTTATTCATTAAGACCATAGTTGACTGTAAAGCCATATTTCAAATGTATATAGCCATCCTCTTGCACTAAATCTTTGGGTGGATTTGGAAAAATTTGCACATCAGTAAATGCTCCAATGGCCGCCTGATCAAAAATCTGAACTCCTGATTCTTTCATGACCATGGCTTTCACCAAGCGTCCTGCAGGATCCAATAAAAACTCCACCTGGGTTTTCCAAGGTCTATTTGCAATATTATGTTTCAACATATGTGGAGCAAAGCTTTGCAAGGCCCGCCAAACTTTATTTTCCCAGCGATAACGAATAGCATCTTCAACCCGTTCATAAAAAGTGTAATACAAATAGGCATCTGTATTTAACGCAGTCATATCACCCACTGTCATGTCATCCGGCAAAGACTCATTAACACTGGACTCAGAAACTGCCCGGCGGGCCTGCTGACGAGACGCCTTAGTTTTACCCTGTTGCACGTTCTCTAACCCATTTTGTAAAATTTCAGCGGCCGAGCTGGGTTTTAAAAAGTTTTTCGCCAAGTCAGAGGATGTTTTTTCAGCGGACTCTGCCTCGTTTTGAGTACGGCCTCTTTTAATAACTTTGGTTTCTTGTTTTACTCTTTGTGTTTTTTGCGAATAAAAGTTGGCCTTTTTTTGTAGATCTTCTATTTTTTGACTTTCGGGCACCTCGGCTTGACTAATCACCTGACGCCCCAAAGAGTTGTTATTTTTAGGTGAAGATACAATTTCAATTTCAACAGGCTTAGGGCCTTTGTCTGCAAAATAGGGTGCTGTTTTGTCCAGGACAAAATAAAGCACAAAATGCACTAGTAAACTAAAAAGCAGGCCTCTTTCAAAATTCATCTATCAAAAGCTAGCCTTTTTTACAGGACCTATCAAGAAATGATCCAACTGGCCTAAACAGAAATTCTCTTCAAGACTTAGGCGTGATAAATTAAGCTTGTATGAAAAATCGATTTTTAATTTATATGTTTTTATTTTTACTAGGACTGCCGCAACTTATTTTTGCAATGAGCACAGAGCTAGGGCTTTCTTATAGCCGCAAAAAAACCAGTTTTGATGAGTCGAATTTTTTTGATTCAGAAAGCACCACGGGCTCTGCCTCTTTTTATTTTATGGAAGCAGTGGCCTTAGAACTCAGTTACACAGAGGCTACTGGCATTCGTCAAGAAAAAGCCAGCTCAACAGACTCTAAACGCACCATTATTCAAAGTACTCAAGTGATTGGCTCAGATCTGATTTATGTTTTAGCCGGCCGTCAAGCTTTACTCCAACCCTACATAAAAGGCGGGGGCGCGCGCATCAGTCGAAAACAAGAAGTGCAGATTGAAGGCTTCGGCACACAAACTTTAGAGCCCGAAGTGGCCTTAGTTCCCAGTTATGGAGCGGGATTAAAAATTGCCGTCACAAGTCAGCTGGGAATCAAATTCAGCTATGATGCTTGGCAGACCCCTATCGGGTCAGGACAGACAACAAGTGATAACTCTATTCGTGCCGGAGTAACTTGGTTATTTTAAATAATGACTTAATATATAGGGTCAACTATGCGCTTGATTCTTTTTTTCTTTATTTTAATTTTTAACTGCAGTTGTCAAATGGGCTATGTTTGGCAATCCGCTGTAGGACAGTTGGATCTTTTACAACAGCGCATTCCCCTAGAAAAAGCTTTGCAAGACGGCTCACTAAGCCCCGCAGAAAAGAACAAACTGCAGTTGGCCTTAGAGGCTCGTCAATTTGCTGAAAAAAAATTAGCTTTAAAACCTACGGATAACTACACCAGTTTTGTTAAACTGGACCGCCCCTATGTCACCTATGTCATCAGTGCGGCTGCACCTTGGCAATTAGAAGCTTATTACTTTTCTTATCCTTTTTTAGGACAAATGCCTTACAAAGGCTTCTTCAATCTGAAACAGGCCCAACAAGAAGAACAAAAATTAAAACAACAGGGTTTAGACACTTATGTGCGTGGAGTATCAGCCTATAGCACTTTGGGTTGGTTTAAAGATCCTATTTTAAGTTCCATGCTGTTGTACTCAGATTACGATTTAGTAAACACCATTATTCATGAAACGGTTCATGCGACTTTATACATTAAAAACAATGCAGACTTCAATGAACGCTTGGCTGTTTTTTTAGGCAACAAAGGGGCCGAATTATTTTATTTGCAAAAAGAAGGCCCAAGTTCAGTCACTTTAGAAAAAGTACGTCTTGAAAATCAAGATGAGCAGACTTTTTCTGTATTTATTAGTGATGAGTTACAGTTATTAAAAACCTGGTACCAAAACTTGCCATTGCAAGATAGAACGCTTGAAAATAAAAAACAAAGAATTAAAAGTATTCAAAATAAATTTTTACAAGAAGTAGCCCCGCGATTAAAATCCTCTAGACGGAGTTCTTTTTATAACAAAGAACTGAATAACGCCTCACTGCTTTTATACAAAACTTATTCATCCCATTTAGATGAGTTTGAAAAGTTATACCGAATGCAACAGAGTGATTTTCAAAAATTCATAGATGTTTGTAAAAAGCTAGAAAAGTCTGATGATCCAGAGTTAGCGCTCAAAAAAATGGTGGACATCCCGTCTACTCACTAACTACTATAAACAAAACACAAAGGAGACTTCAGATGCGCCTTGATTTTCAAAAATCGTCTTTATTTATATTTTTGCTGTCCGCGTTTTTCACTTTTTCTACTTTTGCAAAAGAGCCCAGCCATTCCGCAGCCGCAGGAGCAAAAACTGACAGCTCACATTCTACAAGCCACAAAGAAGAAAAAAAATCCGTCGAACCAGATGTGGCTTTAGGGTTTTTACGCAATGGCAATGCACGTTTTATCAAAGGTTTTTTAAGAAAAGATGGCGCTTCCGCTACTGATCGTAGTCGTTTAGATAAAGGGCAAAATCCCCATGCCATTGTTTTATCGTGCAGCGACAGCCGTGTTCCGCCAGAGTTGGTTTTTGATCAAAAATTGGGCGAAATCTTTACTGTGCGCACGGCCGGTGAAAGTTTAGACGCCAATGCCATTGGCAGTATTGAATATGCCATCGAGCATTTAGGTTCACGTTTGATTGTAGTCATGGGCCACACCCGTTGCGGAGCTGTAAAAGCAGCTTTGAGCACACTCGAAGGCGGGGACGCTGGAAGTCCAAGTCTAAATAGCTTAGTCGCCGATCTACATCCTAGGCTGCAATCTTTTAAAAAGAAGACTCCTTCTGAAGATCTTTCCACCGAAGTGTGGGCTAACACCAAAGGGGTGGCCAAAGATTTATCTTCAAAATCAGAAATCATTGCCAATGCAATCAAGTCTGGCAAAGTGAAAGTGGTTTCCGCACTATATCACTTAGGCAGTGGCACTGTAGACTGGGAGTAAAAATTTTCTGCCAGCAGCAGCTCTTTTAATTTAATGAGCGCATGTCTGTAGTTTGCTTTTGCAGTGTCATAAGGACACTGCATTTTTTTTGCAATATCTATAAAATCCATATCTTCATAAACTCTTAAACTTAAAGACAGCTGCTGCTTTGGCGGCAATTCGGCAATAAGTTTTTTTAATATCGCACTCCATTTTTTTTGCATCACAATCTGTTCAAAATCGATTTCTATCGAAAGATACAAACAATCTTGAATGTTCATCTGCACTTTTTTTTGCCTTAACTTGTTATGAGCTGTATTTATAGCAATTTTTTTTAACCAATGATAAACACTGCACTCGGCACGAAAGTATTTTAATTTCAAAAAGGCTTTTAAAAAAGTTTCTTGCACCACATCTTCAGCGCTTCCCCAATCCTTCATAAATCTTTTAGATATTCGCAATAAACTTTTGTGATGGCGTAAAAAAAGTTCGTCGAACCCCTTTCTGTCACCATTTTGAATTTTATGAACTAGCTGTAGGTCAGTAAAGAATACTTTATCCATGGCCCCCCCTGGATATTCTTTACATAGATAAAAGAAGCAAATTATATGCCTGATATTTAGGCACCACCTTGGTCCAGAATAAGCCAAAGTGCACCACAAACAACTTAAACTTAAATAGATTTAACAAACACTTCCGATAAGTTAACTATGAAAATGTGGCCTTTGTCAGATCAACTTAAATTAAAAACTCAGTTCAAACCATTTTCTTCTGAGATGAAGTTGAAGGTTGTTGAAATGACTCTTTTTACTGACAAAGTTGCAGCGATTCTGCATACCTTACTTATTTTATTTATTCTATTGCACTGGCTACCAGTTTACTCAAGCGTACAAAGTGATTTATACATCTATCTGACAATACTTTATCTTCCCATTTTATTTTTAAGAATAAATTGGGCTTGGAAAAAATCTATCACTACACAAATTGCAACTTTGTTTACACTATTCGATGTCACAATAATGGTCCTTTTGACCATTTTATCTTTGAAAGCGTCAAATCTTTCAACCTCCACTTATTATTCGCTAACTGCTCACAACTTTTTTATTCTTTTGATAGCAATACGAGCACTGTCTTTAAGCAGCAGTTTAGTTATGCTAACAACACTATCTACTATTGGGGCGCAGACTCTTTTAATTGTTTACCAAATTAAAAGCTCTGTTTTCATTGAAACTGAGCTTTTGGCTTCTTTTTTACAAAGCGAAGTGCAAAAAATTTTAGTTTTAACAGCTTCTGGTGGTTTGATGGCATTTTTAATATATATTTTAAAAAGTCTGATGAGCCAATCTGAAGCCAACAACAACATGACAGAAAATCTATCACGATTTTTTTCACCACAAGTAGCGGATATGATTCGATCCGGAGAACTAGAAATAAAAGCTGGAAAAGGAAACAAAAAAAAGGCCTCTGTTTTATTTTTGGATCTGCGTGCATTCACAAAAGTATCCCAGTCCATGGACCCAGATCATGTTATGTCTTTGCTGAATGAATATCATAAACGGGTTATACCCATTATTTTACGCAACAATGGTGTGGTGGATAAATTTTTAGGCGATGGTGTACTTGCACACTTTGGTGCTATTGTTGAAAACAACACACATGCTAAAAACTGCATGAACACTATTGAAGAAATTTTATTTGAAATGGACAGTTGGAATTACGATCGTAGAAGAAATGCTCAGCCTGAAATTGAAGTCAATATGGCAGCAGATTCTGGACTGATTATCTTTGGCGCCACTGGGGATAAAGATCGCTTAGAAATGACAATAATAGGATCTGCAGTAAACACAGCTGCCAAATTAGAAAAACACAATAAACAATTAAAATCCACGATCGCTATCACAGAAGCACTGATGAAGGCCACCCAACAGCAAGGGCACAAATCGCCTTTAGCCTTTGAATATGCACAAGGCAAGGTCGTGGATGGACTTGAAGAAAATATCAATATTTTTTATATTCCTAAAAAAAGAGCAATAAGCATCGTTGCTTAGAAGTTAAATTTTTTTAGACCCTAATCACTAAACTTATTTAATAGATGCTAACCGGCCGTTAAACGGTTGCGTCCAGTTTGCTTGGATTGATACAAAGCCTTGTCGGCACGTTCATACAAATGTAACCACTCAGTATCTTCAGTTTTTTTAGTAGAGACCCCAACGGAAACGGTCACGGGAATATTTTTTTTCTCGAATACAAAAGCCGTAGATTCAATCGTGTGACGAATTCTTTCGCCCACTTCCATGGCTAACTTGTCCGTAGCACCCGCCAGTAAAACAACAAACTCTTCCCCCCCATAACGGGCAAAAAAGTCATTGGAACGAATCAATTTTGTTAAAATCACTTTTGACAGTTCTTTTAAAACATAGTCACCAGCTGTGTGCCCATGGGTGTCGTTGATTTTTTTAAAATGGTCGATATCAAAGGTGACCAGACTTAAAGGTTCATTCAAAAACTCGGATCTTTTTATAGCTTCTGGCCCTTTTTCCAAAAGGGCTGCCTTTGAATAGGCGCCGGTCAAAGCATCACGTTGCACCTTTTCATACATGGCTTGATTCGTCATGGCCTCAAGGCTGCCTTTTTCTAAATATTTAAAAATAACATTTCCCGTTTTTATCTGATCATTGTGTTTTAATAAGCACGCCGACAAAGGAGGTAAAGTTTCGCTGTTGACTACAGTTTTATTGGTAGAGCCTAAATCAATGACAGAAATATCAGCCCCATTGACGGCAAACTTAGCGTGTTGACGGCTAAGACTTCGATCATCGATATAAACTTCGCACTCCATAGAACGGCCAATCACGATGTCACTTTTTAAAATTGGGAATTGTTTACCAACAAAACCAGGAGGACCGATCAAACATTGAATCACAGGTGGTGCCGCATCTACAGCCAGCATTCCTTTTTTAATGGTTTCCCCTGTGACAATACTTGTTTTTTCTAAATTTTCATTGGCCGTATCTTCATTATTACTCATATCTTTAAATTATAAATGAAGGTGTAAAAATTAGACAATGCAATTTCTATAAAGTCTGTGAATTTGTTGGGATGGGCTCCGTTATTGAATAAACTTGTATCAGCCCCCACCAAAAGTAGGGCCCTAGACACTGGCCTAGCTGACAGCTACATCTTCTTCGATGCGATGATAACCCCGCCATTCTTTCAAACGGCCACGGGGACGACTGCCATCTTCTGGGTATTCAATCAACACATAAGTCAACTTGGTGATTTTACCTAAGGAAACAATATCTAATGAAGTGATTTCTGTCCAAGTGCCGGTGTTAAAATACTCTTTATTCGAGCTCCACTGACGGTATTGGTACACGTGGGAGTGCCCAAAAATAACCGTGTGCACCCGATCATCCACCAGTACCTTTCTTGCAGACTCACTTAAATCAGGAAAAATGGCACTTTCTAAAACAACTTGTAAAATACGTTTAAAAGACCAGTGGCGTCTTGGATCTTTAACCACCATACTACGAAACATGTAAGCGCATAAAGAAACAAAACCACTTAACATCAATCGCGTTTCATTAACAAAACCCCAACGCACCATTTTAGAAAAGGGCCTTATTTTATCTACATGGGGATACTTTTGTTTGATCTTTAAAACCAATTCAATAAAAAAATGTGAACCAAAGGGAAGATTTAAAATAGGTTCTGGAAGATTTTTTTTTAAAAAAAATCTTTTGGGGTCCATTCGATTTGCGGCTTCGTGCATATGCCCGTGTTCAATATGTACACCATCAAAAAAATAAACCATGTTTTTATAGCGAACAGAAACACCAATAAATTCATTGAAATAGTTTCGGCAGGCTGGCCACAACATGGCTTGATCATGATTCCCCATGACATAGGTGATGCTGTTGCCAGGCAATAAAGCAAACTCACCCAAAGTTTTAAATACTTTTTCATGACCATGCAAAATACTTTTTAAAACTTCTAAGGCCACTGATTCTGTAATGACTGTCAAAAAATGCCCGCGATAATCCACTTGCAAAAAATTTAAAAAATCGCCATTGATAATCAACTCTATTTCATATTCTCGAAAAACTCCCGTGGAGTAGTAATGAATGAACTCTATTAATTTGTCGCCAAAATAAAACTCTTCCAGTTGATTGATACCGCCGTTTTCTAATATGCGGCCTTTGCCTAAATGCAAATCACTAACAACCAATTTAATTTTTTTGGGTGTTATTGTTTTATCAACGACTACAGAACTTTCAACTTCAGACATTCTTATTCGTCTTTCTTAACAGCTAAGCTTGCGTCTTGTTTGTCCTCTAAATTGCTTAATGCTAAACGAAGCGCTTGCACGGTGCGCTTAAATTGGGCCTGATTATTATCAATAATTTTGTTTAATTCAATGCTTTTGCTTCTGTAATTATCCAGTTCTGCCTGCAAATGAATTATTTTTCTTTTTAAGTCTAAAATATTCTCGTCTTTTGACCTGGCAACCGCTGATTTTTCTGCACGAGCCAGTTCTAAACGATTCTCTAATTCTCCTTCACGCACAC
>JBMOJS010000377.1:0-1827 GCA_049315665.1 Pseudobdellovibrionaceae bacterium
TAGCTTTTATAGCTGTCAGTGGTTGCCAAAACCCCATGAAAAGTATTGAAACAGATATTGCTAATTTTAAAAAACAAAGCCCTCAGCAGTTTACTTCGTATAAAACAAAACATCGCCAGATGCAGGTCGCTTGGGCCGGAGACCCCACTAAAAGACCTTTGATTTTTGTGCATGGATCTCCGGGTTCTTGGGAGGCTTGGGCCGCTTTTTTAATGAACAAAGACTTACATAAAAAATACCATCTTCTGGCAGTAGATCGCCCTGGATATGAAGGCTCTACTTATGGACGTACAGAACCGTCGCTAGCAAAGCAGGCCGCAGATATTATCGAAGTTTTACAGTTCAATCAAAGTGGTTTACCAGCCATACTCATTGGCCATTCATATGGAGGCCCTGTGATTGCAAAAATCGCCATGGATTTTTCGCAAAAAGTGGGCGGTCTTATTTTTGTGGCCAGCTCTGTATCCCCTGATTTAGAAAAAATAAAATGGATCCAGAACGCCGCTACTTGGTGGCCTTTTCGAGCTTTAATTCCATCGGCTCTACGGGTGTGCAATGAAGAAATTATGGCTTTAAAAGATCAGCTGAATTTAATTCTTCCTGATTGGAAGAATATTCATGCTCGAACCGTACTTATTCAGGGTGATCAAGATGACTTAGTTCCCAAAGAAAACCAATTTTTCTTGCAAGAACATATTCGCAAAGACTTAATTATTAAAAGCACTATGATCCCAGCAATGAATCACTTTATTCCTTGGCGAAGGCCGGATCTTATTTTGCAAGGGATCTCACTGCTCGATGAAAAAAATTAATAGCCTATACAAGGGCGCGTCCTCATTCGGCTGAGCGTAGCAAAAAGATCAAAACCGAATCCAAAAAATTAAGCTAACACCACATTAATATGTAGATGCATTTTCAAGCTCAGCGACTAAACTCAATTGTTCTATCTTGTTTAATATTATTTTTTGATTTTCTCGATAATTCAGTTTCTTTTTCTTGATCGTGGTGATCTGGAGTTATTAATCCGGCCGATAGTAAGTTGACGTTCTTACTTTCGACTGAGTTAATAAGTAATACCTTCCATTTAATTCGGGAGAACTCGATTTTTCTAAATAAACGAGCTTCTGGGCCATCCACATCTTTTCAATTGATGTGCCCCTACTGACCCCGTATATAAAGCAGACAGTTTCAAAAACGGGACGCATGGTCTAAACTAAGCGATCTTGCGAATTTGAGTCAGTTTGTCTTTTAAAATTTGATTCTCAATTTTAACTTGATTCAGCTCTGCCGACATCAATTGCAGTTTTCGTTTTGCAATATCTAAATCTGACTTTCCGTGCTCATCTCCATGTGACGTCACTTGAGTACCCTCTATACTTGAGGTCTTCGCATCTATTTGTTCTTCAATATTTTCAGAAATCGCCATTTCAGGATCTGATTTTTCTAATTTAACTAAACCCTGTTGGATAAATCCCCTCACCTCAGTAACAATTTTCATTTTACAGCTGAATTTTTCACCTGGATTAGGTGATGCTTCATCAATCATACCCATATATTTTCTTTTAGTTATGGGCTGTAGGCAGACCAAGGTGCTTTCAATATATTCCTTTGTTTCACCTTGTAAAGCATTGCATAAAGTCAAAGGCTGTAAGCGTGTTAAAACTTCGGACAGAACATCTTTATTCCAAGACATAATTCTCTCATAGGTCAAAATTTTTTTACGTAATTCTGCTTCCCAATGAGTATCTTCGCTTTTTACTAAAGCAAGAAGCTGTTCTTGTTTTTTCTTATCTGATGACTCAATCAACTGGAGCAACTGTAAAAAGC
>JBMOJS010000378.1:0-1820 GCA_049315665.1 Pseudobdellovibrionaceae bacterium
TAATTAATGTCAAATGATGAATTGAATTTAGAAAGAGTAGTTTTCTTCTAATAGCTTTTGTTTATTAATACGATATTCGCAAGAAGGTAAGTGTCTTTCTAGCCTGTCGCCAATATAATCTGCATCGACCTTACAATGAGCGCAATATATATAGTGAATGCCCTCGCCTGCTTGTTGTTTCAAATAATCAAAAAAACCTTTTTTACTCATGTTTGATGCTTTCGTTTTCATTTTTTAGTGAGAAAGTATTTTAAGCAAAGATTATGAAGGCATTATTACAGACGAAAAAAAGCCCCATTGCTGGGGCTATATGCGAACTATTAAAACTTTACTGCAGAGACCTATATGAAATGCATTTGCATAATATCAAATATCACCGCTGGAATTATGACAAAGAATTAATACAAGTGCTGATGGTTCTAAGAGAAGTGAATATTTCACTATTGTAATAAATTTTTTCTATATTATAATTGTGACAATGGTGTGACGATTTAATCAAAAACACCCTAACACAAGGAAAATAAATTGAAAAAAACTGCAAAAGCACCAAAGAAAGCCACTCGTAAACCAGAAGCTACCAAAAATAAAAAAGTTAATGATATTGCTAAAGCATTAGATGCTTATTTAAGAGCAGAAATGCAAGCACAGCAAAAAGCTTCTATTAGCGCTATCAAGAGCGGTGATAAAGCGACACAAAAGAAAAGAAAAGTTGAAGCAGAAAAGCTCGCTAAATCATTAGCAACTTCTCTCAGTGGTATTGCTAAAAAATGGAGTGTTGCTTCTCCAGGTAAAGTGAAAGCTGAAACAAAAGCAAAACCTAAAACTAAAGCCAAGCCAAGAGCTAGAAAAGTTACACCAACTTCTAAACCAGCTTCACAAAACTAAGTAGGAGTATTTTATGTTTAAAGAGCAAAACGTAAATGCAATCATTGGTATTCTTTGGGGACTTGCTGTTTATTTTAATTTAAGCAATTTAGATCCAATGTCATTAAATGTATTTGCTATATGGGCAGTAAGCGTCAATCGCTTATATCGACATTTCAGCAAGGGCAAAAAGAAAAAATAAGTATTACTTAATAAAGCCACTTTCGAGTGGCTTTATTTTTTGCAATTAATCCTTAATCTCAAAAATCTCCGGATTCTGGATGTTTTAGGGCCCCTAGTCAAAAGTATTTACGATATCACAAACTAGTCACAAAATAAGTTTAGTCTTACAGAGAAATGAATAAATTACTCAAACTTATTTGGCTTAATTGTTTATTAATAAATCTAGAGGGTTGTGCATTACTTGCATCAACTGCTGGCGGCTCAGCAGCCACAATACAAATAGCGCAAACCATTGATATTATTAAGACTGCAGGAGATATTGGAAGCGCTTCTGTGACGGGAAAAACATTAACTGACCACGCCCTTTCTGAGTTATCTGGCAAAAATTGCAAGACTTTAAATATTGTTGAAGATAAAAAATTATGTGAAGAAGCTGAAGCAAAAATTCAATCGGTTAAAGTGCGTCAAGTTGTGATGCCTGATGTCTCAACTCCAAAAAAGATAAAAGCCTTTCAAAAATCTAAAAATCTAGAGCAAACAGGGAAAATTGGGCCTAAAACGAGACTAGCTTTATGGCGAATCAAACACGGAATAGATGATTAAGGATTAATTGCTATCTTTCTTTGCTAAATCCGATGCTGATACACCAAAGCGCTTTTTAAATTTCACCGAAAATCTTCCTAAATGTCTAAAGCCTGCTTCTCTAGCAATATCAGTGGTTTTCTTTGATTGTTTATACTGCTTAATTAATTCGTGAGCTTTTAACAATCTTT
>JBMOJS010000134.1:0-7996 GCA_049315665.1 Pseudobdellovibrionaceae bacterium
GTCTACCCCATGCACAAAAATTTTCGCCAGAATGGGCGGCCTGGGCCAATGGCACCGCCGTGCGTGAATTGGATTATCACGATACTTTTTTAGCGGCGGATTATTCTCACCCCGGCGATAACATTCCCCCGATATTAGCCGTTGCTCAACAATTGGGCAAAGACGGCCAAAGTCTATTGAAAGGCATTGTCACTGGCTACGAAGTGCATGTGAATTTGGTCAAAGCCATCTGTTTGCACAAATTTAAAAAAGACCACATTGCCCATCTGTGCCCGGCCCAAGCGGCAGGCATCGGCACTTTATTAAATCTACCCACTGAAATCATTTATCAAGCCATTCAGCAAGCGGTGCATGTTTCATTCACCACCCGCCAATCCCGCAAAGGCGAAATCTCTTCATGGAAGGCCTATGCCCCAGCCCACGCAGGGAAGCTGGCCATTGAAGCTGTGGATCGCTGCATGCGCGGCGAGGGCGCACCATCGCCCATCTACGAAGGAGAAGATTCGGTGATTGCTTACATGCTGGAAGGCAAAGATGGAAAATACGAAGTCCCTTTGCCAGAAAAGGGCGAGGCCAAAAGAGCCATTTTAGAAACCTACACCAAAGAGCATTCAGCGGAATATCAATCCCAAGCCTTGATTGATTTAGCCATTCGTATGCGCAGCAAAATCACCAATTTCGACGACATCACTTCGATTGTGATTCACACCTCACATCACACGCATTATGTGATTGGCACCGGCGCTGGCGATCCGCAAAAGATGGACCCAAAGGCCTCCCGGGAAACTTTGGATCATTCGATCATGTATATTTTTGCTGTGGCCCTGCAAGATGGATCTTGGCATCATGTGAAGTCTTATGCTCCGGCAAGGGCTCAGCGCGAAGATACTGTCAAACTGTGGCATAAAGTATCTACCTTGGAAGATCCACAATGGACTGAAGCTTATCATTTTTCTGATCCGCAGAAAAAACGCTTCGGTGGTAAAGTCGTGATTGAGTTTAAGAACGGACAAAAACTGGTGGATGAGTTGGGGGTAGCTAACGCTCACCCTGCGGGAGCCAAGCCTTTTGTGCGTGCCGATTACATTCGCAAATTTGACATGCTGACTGAAGAATGGATCACCCGTGACGAAAGAAATCGCTTCATCGAATTGGTTCAGGCCTTGCCAGAATTGTCTGCTGCGCAAGTGCAACAATTGAATGTGCAAATGCCTTTAGAAAAAATAACTTTGCATCAACGCGATGAAAAAGGAATTTTTTAAATGCTGTTCACCACCGCCACCGCCAGCGAAAAAAGAAAAAAGCTGCGTCAGGATTTGGCCACGGGCCGCTTGCTGCGTTTTCCGGGGGCCTTTTCTCCGTTAGTTAGTTTGCAGATTCAAAAATTAAATTTTGATGGAGTTTATATTTCAGGCGCAGTGCTAGCCAATGATTTGGGCTATCCCGATATTGGACTGAGCACTTTCAGCGAGGTCAGTCAACGCGGCCGACAAATCGCAAGGGTCACTCACCTCCCCAGCATTGTGGATATTGATACGGGTTTTGGTGAACCCATGAGCTGCGCCCGCACAGTCACAGAATTGATAGAGCTGGGCTTGGCCGGCTGTCATCTGGAAGACCAGATGAATCCCAAACGCTGCGGGCATTTAGACAATAAATCCATTGTGCCAACCGAAGAGATGACAAAAAAAATCCGTGCCGCGGAGTTGGGCAAAAAATTAGATCCACAGTTTTTACTGATTGCCCGCACCGATGCCAGGGCCAGTGAAGGATTGGATAAAGCCATTGATCGGGCCAAAGCCTATGTGGATGCCGGGGCTGAAATGATTTTTCCGGAAGCCCTGCAAGATGAAAAAGAATTTGCGGCGTTTCGTAAAGCAGTGTCTGTACCCCTGTTGGCCAATATGACCGAATTTGGCAAATCCAAATTGCTCAGTTATCAACAGCTTTCAGACCTGGGCTACAACCTGGTGATTTATCCTGTGACCAGTTTACGCTTGGCTTTGCACGCTGTTGAAAAAGGCCTCGCTCATATATTGGAGCAAGGCCAGCAAGAGGACATTTTAAAAGACATGCTTCACCGCAAAGATTTGTATGATTTGGTTCGCTATGAAGATTACAATCAGTTTGATCAAAGTATTTTTAATTTTAAAATAAAAAAATAGTATTTTTCACGAAGGGTGCAAGATGAGCGAATACATCAATCCAGACTATGTGGCCGAACCTGAAAAAATGAATGTCAAAAAAGGTTTGGAAGGCGCCGTCATCGACACCACCAGTGTGTCAAAGGTCAATCCTGATACCAATTCTTTGATTTATCGCGGCTACCCGGTGCAAGACTTGGCCGAAAATTGCAAATTTGAAGAGGTGGCTTATTTATTGTACAACGGTGAACTGCCCACCACTGGCCAGCTGCAAGACTTTGAAAAGCGCGAAAGACAAAACCGCGATCTATCAAAAACATTACTTGGAGTTATCAAGGCTTTGCCACAGAACTGCCATCCCATGGATTCTGTGCGCACCGCCGTCAGTTTTTTAGGGACTGAAGATCCCAGGATCTGGGACGCCAGTCCCGCAACGAATATGGACAAGGCCATACACTTGTTAGCCAAAATTCCAGTGATGGTGGCTGCGGATTATCGCTTCAAAAAAGGCCTGGATTTTATCACTCCCCGCAATGATTTATCTATTGCCGAAAACTTTTTTCACATGTGTTTTGAAAAAGTGCCTTCTGCTGATGTGGTGAAGTGCTTTGATGTGTCTTTGATTCTTTATGCTGAACACAGCTTCAATGCTTCGACTTTTGCTTCGCGGGTGATTACATCTACACAATCTGATATTTATTCAGCCACGGTGGGTGGCATCGGTGCTTTGAAAGGGCCTTTGCATGGTGGCGCCAACGAACAAGTGATGCACATGATGCTGGAAGTGGCTGACCCTGCCAAAGCGGAACAGTGGATGCTGGATGCCTTGGCGCAAAAACGCAAAGTGATGGGTTTTGGTCATCGGGTTTATAAATCCGGGGATTCTCGCGTGCCCACAATGAAAAAATATGCGCAAAAAATGGCTGACATTACTGGCCAGCAAAAATGGATGCAGATTTACAATGCTTTAGAAAAAGTCATGGTCGAAAAGAAAAAAATCTATCCCAATTTAGACTTCCCCGCGGGGCCGGCTTATCACATGATGGGCTTCGAGATTGATTTTTTCACACCGATTTTTGTGATGGCCCGAACCACAGGATGGTCGGCGCATATTTTAGAACAAACCGCCAACAATCGCATCATTCGCCCTTTGAGTGAATATATCGGAGCCCCACAACGTCAAGTGATCCCCATCAGTGAGAGGAAATAATGTTTAAACATCATTTTGTTCAGCCCTATTTTGTAGTTTTATTTATCAGTGCATCCTTAGGCTGCCAATATTTCAAAAGCAGCAATGCAACAGCCGCCTCTGGCAGCAGCAGCGCATCGACTTCTTCCCCCGGATCGGGCAAATCAGAAGCGCCAAAGCCACGATACCTTCCGCAATTCAATCCCGAAGACAAAGAGGCTTTGCATCCGCGGGGCTTGGACCTTAATGCCACCTTATCGACCATTGCTTTTGGCTCTTGCGCCAACCAGGATGCCCCGCAACCTTTGTGGAATGAAATTTTAAAAAACGATCCTCAACTTTTTTTGTTTATGGGCGACAATATCTACGCCAGCAAAGCTGAACAAAAACCGGCCAGTGAACAATATAAAAAACTGAATAAAATTCCTGAGTATAAAAAAGCCAGAGAAAGCATTCCCTTTATGGCCACCTGGGATGATCATGATTATGGCGTCAATGATGGAGGCGCCAATAATCCTGACAAAATACAGGCCCAGAAGGATTTTTCAAACTACTGGCGGTATATCAAAGACAGCATTCCTTTGAATCAAGAAGGTATTTATCATTCCAAACTTTTGGGACCGAACAAAAAAACAGTTTTAGTGATTATGTTAGACACCCGTTATTTTCGTAGCCCCCTAGTGCCGGCCAACGACCCCAACAATCCCAAACTAAAATATCTACCCAACAAAGATAAAAAAAGCACTTTATTGGGAGAAAAACAGTGGCAATGGCTAGAAGCCCAACTGCGCCGCAAAGCGGATCTAACAATAGTAGTCAGCAGCATCCAAATGTTGGCCGAGACCCCAGGTTTTGAAAAATGGGGAAACTTTCCCCACGAAAAAGAACGTTTTTTCAATACTCTGAAAAAAACGCGTGCGAAAAATGTTTTTATTTTTAGCGGCGACCGCCATATTGGTTTTATGTCTGAAGAGAAAATCAATGGTTGGGGCACCTTGTACGAAGTCTCATCCAGCAGCATCAACCGCCCTACAGATCTCAGCGAAGAAGACCCGGCTTATTTGTTTCCGATTTACAATCAAGAAAATTTTGCTTTGATGAAGATAGATTGGCAAACTCATAAAATATTTTTTGAATTGCGCAATTCAAAAAACAGTGTGGTGCATAGTTTGGCCGTGCCAGGGAAATTTTAAAATGTGGACTGAAAATGAAAAAATAGGCTTAAGATGGCTTTGTATTTTTGTTTTATTGGCTAGTTTTATTTATGTGTTATGGCCTCTTTTAACAGCTTTATTTTTAGGTGGCGTTGGCGCCCTGGCTTTAAATCCCATGATCGAAAAAATCATGTCCAAGAGGCAATGGTCTAAAACAAAAAGTGTTTTCATTTTGATGTCTATATTTACGGTGGCCTTGTTTTTACCCACTTTGATTTTTTTATACAAAAGCACCAAAACCATTGTGGATTTAAAGTCGACGGGGGCTTTTAGTTTTGATAAATTCAATTTTGCTTCTTCACAGTTTATGCAGTGGCAAAAGTCGATTTTAAGTGGTTTAGAAAGTAGACTTTCTTTTTTGGGTTTAGATCTAGAATCTTTGCAAAATTATGCTATGCAAGCCCTGGGGAAAGCCGGTCAATTTGCTGGCAATTTAGTGGTGCAGTTTTTCGCGCAGTTACCGGCTTTGACTTTGGCTGGATTAGTGATTTTTGCATCCACCATTTATTTTTTAATGCACAGTGAGCAGGCTAAAAAAATAACTGTGTTTTACTCTTTTACTTCAGAAGCTGCAACTTTGGGTTTTATGAAAACTCTGCAAGATATTTGCAATGCCATTTTAGTTTCCAACTTGGCTGTGGGTTTTTTGCAAGGATTGATTGTGGCTTTAGGCAGTTTATTTTTTTCGGTGGGCGATTTTTGGGTGGTGTTTTTTGTAACTTTTGTCTGCTCTTTTATTCCCATTGTTGGCGCGGCCCCAGTGGCCGTGGTCTTGGCCATTTATGCTTTTTCAACAGGCTCTATTGGTTCAGGGATTGGCTTAGCCATTACAGCGGCCATTGCTGGTGTGGCCGATAATATTTTACGGCCATTGTTGTTCAGTGGCCGTGCTGAAGTACCAGCTGCTTTGGGTCTAGTTTCTATTGTTGGAGCCGTGATTATGTTTGGTCTTCCTGGTTTGTTTTTGGGACCTCTGATTGCGTCAGTGACCTATTATATATTTGTAGGTCTGGTTTTTAATTGAGTTTTTTTAAAAAACTCATTATCTATTTCACCTCATGAATACAGCACTTATTTTATCGAACCTATCGTCGCCGCCGGTTTTGGCTTTTCTATTGGGATTTTTTGCGACACTGGTGCGTAGCGATCTGCGTATTCCTGAACTGATCTACCAAGGAATTTCTATTTATCTACTTTTGGCCATAGGCATCAAAGGTGGAGTGCAAATGAACGACTTGAACATGAGTCAAGTGGCCTTCAGTATGGTTGGCGTTGTCTTGCTGTGTTTACTAACCGCTTCTTTAGCTTTTGTTATTCTTTTTTATTTAGGAAGACTGTCACAAACTCAGGCGGCAGCCATTGCCGCCCATTATGGTTCAGTGTCAGCAGTGACCTTTATTGCCGCTTCCGAGTTTTTAAAAAATCAAAATATTTTTTTTGAAGGGCACTTTCCAGCCCTGGTGGCCTTGATGGAAGTTCCTGGCATTGTCTTGGCCATTGTCTTGGCTAAAGCCAATTCTTTTGCGAATAAAGCCACGGCCATGTCAGTGCTGAAAGTTCTGACCGGCAAAAGCGTGGTCTTGTTGGCTGGGGGATTTTTTATTGGCTACGTGTCGGGCCACAAAGGCATCGACAGTGTGGCTCCCTTTTTTATTTTACCCTTCAAAGGTGTTTTGACTTTGTTCCTTTTAGAAATGGGCATTATGGCTTCGCAAAGATTGCGAGATTTCAAAGCTGTTGGAACTAAACTTGTCTTGTTTGCTTTTTTTATTCCACTATTGAATGGCTTGTTGGGTTGCATGATTGGCGAGGTGTTGCACTTTTCAGTAGGTGGCGTGACCTTATTGGGTGTCCTTGCCGCCAGTGGGTCTTATATTGCGGCCCCTGCAGCAGTGAAGGACTCAATCCCCACTGCCAATTTACCATTTTGTATCAGTATGAGTTTGGGCATCACTTTTCCATTGAACCTGATCTTTGGAATTCCGTTCTTTTATTGGCTAGCCCAGGTTTTGGATCGCTAGGTCTTATACTTTTGCCTTGAATATATGAAATTGATAAACCCCGGTGCCATCTTTTTGATGGGCCCAAGACTCTGCTGCAGCATCTTGAACCCAACCATCCGTATCTAGCGCTGTAGGGGCACGCATAAAAGAACGAATAACTGCAGTTGTTGGCAATAAAGACTTTTTAGATAAAATTTGCAATATTTTAGAGGCTTTATCTGTTGGCAAATAAGAAATTGTATCTGACAAAGAAATAAAATCAAAATTGAACTGCGGTAAAACATTCAGCAGATCACCAGTTAAATACTCCACTTCGGTAGAGGACTTCTGTGCCTTTAAGAAAATAAATTCGTGAGCCTCTAAGGGTAAACCCTCTTCATAGCGAATTTCGCCTAAAAAAAGAATCTGCATAAAATAATTTTTGCGCAGCAACTGAGTGGTAAATATTCTTTCGAACTCTTCTGCAATCAGCTGATAAGGGGGACGTTTTTCGGTGCGGTGTTTGGCTTGCCCTGAAAAATGTCCTTTGTATAAAAATTTATTAAACACATATTCGCTGGCTAAAACTCGAAGCAAGGACTTCCATCTTAGATGGGGCCAGTGCATCTTATAAAGTCTTTTTTGTTCTTCTAGGTTCTGAGCTTTAAATATAAAATCAAAATCACATTTCAAAAAATCTTTAAATACTTTTCCGATTTTCTGAAAGTGGGATTCCCACTTTCCTAGCAAAATAAATCCTCTGGGAGCCCATCCATCACTTCGTATCTGCCAATATTTTTTAAGTTCGTCACGCAAGTGCAACTGATTGAAAAGTTCTATGCGTGAATCGCCTTG
Source organism: Pseudobdellovibrionaceae bacterium (assembly GCA_049315665.1). Classification (GTDB taxonomy): domain Bacteria; phylum Bdellovibrionota; class Bdellovibrionia; order Bdellovibrionales; family Bdellovibrionaceae; genus JBMOJS01. The sequence goes on from JBMOJS010000134.1 coordinate 7,385, forward strand.
ATCCAATCCCCCTTGCAAAGCTCCACGATAGCCCATAAAAAACAGCCACTGCTGATACGACAACTGTTTTAAAGCTTGCCATTTTAATTCACAATAAAGAATCTGTGCCGGACTCATATCTACAATATGAATTTTTTTTGGATTTTTGGCTATCAGTGGAATACAGCGAGCCCCCGAACCAGCAATACTAAAAACATGCTGACAAGAATCTGACATCAGTTCGTATTCAATCCGTGTATCTTCGTTAGAAAGTGTATAGTTTAAATCAGAAAAATATTCTTCCTTCATAAATTCCCTCTTCGTGCTAAGGCCAATTTCCGAGTCAGTGCAATCTCTTGATCTGTAATAATGCCCACATGCCCTTGAATATGTGCCAATTGTACGCCGTGCTTTTGTGCCATTTTATAGATTTCTTTCACTTTAGAATGTTCAATATCACGCCCCAAAGTAAAACTCTCATAGCGTTGCTCAAGGGCCAAAACTGCTGTTTCCGCAAGGCAAGCATAGACTGTATTTCCAGGTAAACCTAAATTGCAGGTTAACTTATAAGATCCTGGTAGAATCAATTCACCCGACTCCATGATAATAATATCTGGTCGAAGCATTGCATCT
>JBMOJS010000135.1:0-7992 GCA_049315665.1 Pseudobdellovibrionaceae bacterium
ATTCAAAGCTAGACCAACAACAAGACATTTATTTGACTCACTTAAACACATAAAAATAAGCGACACTGATTGTATCAAAAGGAGATTCTTTTTGGCAGGAATCAGGTTGATGGGAATGGCGTCAGGTTTACCACCGAACATAGTCGAACAGATTATGGAAGCGGAACGTATTCCAATTAAAACTATGGAAGCCAGTAAAACAAAACAAGAAGATAAATTAAAACTTGTTGGTGATTTGGAAACCAAAATCAATGATATCAATAAACAATTGGCCGAAGTCACAGCTGCAGGAGGTTTTTTAGATAAAAAACTAATCAGTGGTGATCCTAGCATTATTGATGGGGTTATTGATCCTGCAACAGCTTTGCCAGGCGAATATCAGGTTGAAGTTCTGCAGTTGGCGCAAAAGCCAGGCGCTTTGTCTAACGGCTTTAAAGATCGTGATGAAACAGAAGTTGGCGTTGGGTATATTAAATTTCAAACGACTGATGGCATGAAAGAGGTTTATATCAGTGGTAAAGATTCTACTTTAGATGGAGTTGCTAGACAGATCAATAATGCCAGCGTAGGCGTAAGAGCCCAAGTTTTGAATGATCGGCGTGATAAAGAATCCCCTTATCGTTTATTGGTCACTGGTCTTAAAACCGGGGATGATAAACAGGTCAATTTTCCAACTATTTATATGCTAGATGGAGACCAAGACTTATTTTTTGACCAATCCAAGGCCGCAATAAATGCTAAAATAAAAGTGGATGGCTTTGAAATCGAAATTCCCGAAAATCAGTCCCCAGATATTGTGCCCGGAGTCAATCTAGATCTTAAGCAAGCAGCCCCTGGCAGGCCCATTCGGCTGACGGTGAAAGAAAATTTGGAAGTGATTTCAGGAAAAGTAAAAAGTTTTGTTGATTCCTACAATGCTGCCCTTTCTTTTATTCAAGATCAAAATAAATTACGTCAAACGGGCAAAACCCAAGGTCTGGGACCTTTGGGTGGTGATGGAATGCTAAGATCGGTAGAAAGCGCTTTACGCAGAATTATTCAAAATCCCCAATATGGAATAGAAAGTAATATCACCTTAGTGAATCAATTGGGAATTGAGTTTAATCGCAATGGGACCTTAACTTTTAATGCTGATCGATTTAATAAAACACTCAATACCAATCCAAAAGCCGTAGCTAACTTTTTACGTGGGGATGGTTTTAGTGTTGGTTTTATTCCTACCATGAAGCGTGAGCTGCAAAATCTAACTAATATCAACTTTGGTACAGTTGGAATGCGCAAAAAGGGTTTGCAGGATCGTATCAACCAAGTCAATACACGGATTGAAAGCAAAGAAAAACAGCTTGAAAAAAAAGAAGAAAGTCTGCGCACAAAATTTGCAAATTTAGAGCAAAAAATGTCGGAAATCAAATCACAGGGAGCTGCTGTGGGCGCCATGGGCGGTGGTGGGGGAGGCTAGTTCATTGTTGTGATTTACTTCTGGACTTAAAATTCTGAGCTGGATACCGAAGTTAGATACACTGGAGAATTATGAAAACTGTTTATCAAAAATACAAGCAGAGCTCTATCCAAAGCGCTAGTAAAGAGAAAATTCTTTTAATGCTTTATGAAGGTGCAATCAAGTTCACCAAGCTGGCGATTAAGGCTTGTGAAGAGAAAAAGATTGCGGATCGTGGGATGAATATAGGTAAAGCCTACGATATCGTCATGGAGTTGAACAATACCCTAGACCATAAAATTGGCGGAGAAATATCTTCAAATTTAGAGCAACTTTATTTATTCATGATGAGTCAATACACAAAAACCAACTCAACTGGTGATGTAAGCCATATTCAAGCCAACTTAAAAATTCTAGAAAATCTTTATGATGGCTGGGTGCAGGCGATTGAAAAATTAAAAAAAGAATCTGAATCGATCAAAAAATAAATTTCCGTTGTCCAGGAGGGACTGTGAAAAGAATTATTACCTTATTAGAAGAAAAAAATCACTATTTAGAAAAATTTTATGCATTGAATGAAAATGAACTGTTAAATTTAAAACAAGGAAATTTTGATTCACTAGAAAGCTTTTACAAAACCCGTGAAAAAATTTTAGAAATCTTAAATTATATTGATTCAAAGCTAGATGAGGCTGAAAAAAAATTATCTGAAGACTATGAAATTAAATCTGATGAGAAAATAAAAATCATAGAAAATCTGCAAATCAAAGATCAGTATGTAAGTCGTATTTTAGTTCAAGACTTAGAAGTCATTTCGTGTATAGAGGTTGCTAAGTCGAACTTAATCAAAGAACTGCAAGAAGTAAAAAAAGTTAAAAAGGCAGTGGGCAGTTATAAGTCTAAAGTTTTTGAACAAAAATTAGATGAAGAGGCCTAAGGCTCATCCAAAGTCGAGCCAAGAATATGACGTGTTTTGCCTAAAAATGTCAAAGCAAAGACTCATACGTCTAACTATCAGCTCTATATTTTAAATGAACGCTGGCATTGACGTTGCTTTACCTTTTTTTGAAGGAGCAACTATGCAGTTAGAGGTTCATCGTCCTACCGTTACAGACTTGGATCAAAGACCTGATCAGCAGGTTTTTGAATTTGAAAGAAATAAAATTGTAATTCCAGAAGTAGAAAAAATGTTAATTTCTGCCCATACATTGAAATTGCATGGCGAAGACAATATTGCATTAAACTTACTGAGAAAAATTTTAAATTTAGATTCGTGGAATTTTTCAGCCCTGCAAATGAGCGCAGAAATTTTAGAAAAAAAGAAAAATTATAAAGAAGCCTTGGTGGTGCGCAAAGCTGCGGCCCAAGTCAAAGCCGATGTCCATTGTTTTTTAGCTTTGGCTGATCTTTATTATCATCTTGAAATGTTGGATGAAGCTTTGCAGATGTACTTTGAATGTTTAGCCCTTATTCGCACAGAGTGTTTAGAGCTTTTTAATATTTATAAAAGCATCGGAAATATATACGTTCAGCAAAAAGATTTTGATGGCGCTTTTGAACAGTACAATAAAGCTTACGGTTTAAACCCTTTGTCTGACGTTTTGATTGTAAATCTTGGAACTTTGGAAATTCAAAGAGACAATTGGGATAGCGCCTTGGAGTGCTTTCGCAAAGCTATATCATTGAATGTCAAAAATGACAAAGCCTGGTTGGGTTTAGCACTGGCCCACGATCATCGTGGTGATTTTGAATTATCCTGGGCAAATATTATTCAAGCTTTAGACATCAACCCATATAACAGGACGGCTTTGCGAGTTTTGCTGCAATGGAAAACAAAATACAAAAAATCAGACTCTGTGTTTGAATATTTAGTTGAGTATTTAACCATTGATTTTCAAGATGAAGAGTTTGGATTGGTTCTTGTTGATGTTTTATGCCAAATGAATTTATTTGAATGGGCCGTGATGGAATGCCAAAAAATAATAGACCTAAACCCTTACAATGCGAAATTTTTCGATTTAAAAAAAATAATAATTAATCTTAAGGATAAAAAAAATTGAATATACTGGCCATATCTTTATTGCGGCTGGGTGACTTAATTCAGCACAAAAGAATTTTACTGCAAATCAAAAAAAAGCACCCAAATGCTACATTGCATTTGTTGTGTTATGAAGAGTTTGCAAATATAAAATTCTACTTAGAAGATATTGTTGATCATTTTCATTTTTTAAATCGATCTGAAATTAGTAGTTATGCAAAAAAAGATAAAAATTTCAATGAAGCCAGTTTTGTCTTAAAACAACTGCCAGATTTATTTCGCTGCCACTTTCAATGGGTCTATAATTTAACCCATAATAGATTTTCAGCATTATTGAGTGGAATTTTTTTTGAAGCTCAGAAAAAAGGTCTTTATTTTGAAAACAATCAGTTTCAAGATTTAAGCTTTCCCTGGCTGAGGTATTTTAATGATGCATTTTCAGGGGAAGGTAAATCTGTCTTTTCGTATGTTGAAAGTTTAAGTCAATCTTTACAACTTGAAGAAATTTTAAACTCTAACAAAAAATATGCACCTGTGCTGCAAAATGAATCTGGCCCCGTGGTCATTCAGCCGCTGACCAGTGATTTAAAAAAGAATTGGTCACTGGAAAAATTTGTTGAACTGTCGGATAGAATAAGATCAGAACTAAAGTTAGAGGTGGTATTTTTGTGTGCCCCTTTTGAAAAAGAGGTTTTAACAAAGCAATTAAGCAGTTCACAGGCTATCGCGTGTTTGCCACTGGCAGATGCCACACAATTTTTAAAGTCAGCTCGATTATTGGTGACTGGTGATACCAGTATTAAACATATTGCAGCCGATTTAGGACTACCCATGGTTGAATTGGTCTTGGGCAGCAGTGATAAGATAAAAAATCAGGCTTTGACTCCATTTCGCAACACCGTAATCAGCTTAGAACCTTGTCACCCATGCACGCATCGACAGGCTTGCTATCAAGCTTCTCATCTTTGTAGCCAGGATATATCCGTGCAGCAAGTTTTTAATCAAGTGCAAAGATCCTTGAATAGGGAATTCATAATAGAATCCACTGCATTGAAGTTAGAAAAGTCTGTGTGGCAAGCTTATTTAAATAAACAGTCCCAATCTTTATGCAAAGTGATTTTTTCTTTAACTACAGATTTAGAGCTGGAATCAATCAGCATCACTTGTGAAAAATTAAAAGAGCTTTGTACTCGTTTTTCGAATACTAGTCATAACCAGGTTTACGTATTGCAAGATTTGCAAAATTTTTTACAACAAACTACGCCATATGATTCTGGTTTTTATAGCAACAGGCTTAAGCTGTATTTAAACAGTCTAAAAGAAAGTCAGAAGTTGGATTTTTTTAAAGTCCATCAAGCTTTATTAGAAATAAAAAATCTTATTCTTATAAAAGAAAAACTTATCGAGGAATTAACTAATGAACGACGAATTGCTAGAAAAAATGAAGGCGATCATACGCTGGTTTGAAAATAGTGAAGAGGTAAAAAGTCCCAACCAACTTATGGATGAAGACTTTCTTTACGCTAAAATAATTATGGCTATGGCCAAGGAACAAATTCCTAATGAAAATACTGATTATTCAATTAGCTAGATTAGGAGATCTTTATATGTCATGGCCTGTTGCAAGGGCTGTGCATAGAAAATGGCAAGAGTCGGGTGATTCTCCTACAATTGATTTTTTATGTCGACCAAAGTTTGCCCAAGCTTTAGCTGATTTAGAGGTCTTGCATCAGGTGAAATATCTACCCAGCCCGCAAGTGCTGTCTTATTTTTTAGACGGAGTGAGTACAGAATCGGTTCAGATGGCTAAAAATGAAATGAATGCTTTTTTAAAACAGCTGTCAGATGAAAAATATGATATTGTTTACAATCTTACTTATTCACCCTTATCAAGCTATATCAGTTTTATTCTAGAAAAAAATGGGACTCAAGTCTTTGGTTATTCAAGATTTGCCGATGATACTTTAAAAATCACTGATAATATGAGTGGTTATTTTTATGCTCAAGTAGGAGTCAAAAAGTCAAATCGTTTTCATTTAACAGATATATTTTCTGCCGTGGCTGAAGTGGTCTATCAATCTGAAGATTGGTCCATTAAAAGTACTAAGCCAGTTCATTTGCCATCCAAATATATTGTTGTGCATATTGGGACAAGTGAGGTTCAAAAAGCTTTGCCTGCCTATGCCTGGGCAGAAATTTTGAATGCTTATTTTAAAAATTCAGATTCCGCTTTGCCTATAGTTTTAGTAGGAAGCAATGAGGAAGTGGGTAAGTGTAAAGAGATTATAAATGACTGTTATGAAACATCGAAAATTATTGATTTGGTAGGCAATACAGTCTTGCAAGATTTGGTGAATACTGTTTGTCACGCGCAACTTTTGGTGGGCTGTGACAGTGCGCCTATGCATATAGCATCATTATCCAATACACCTTCATTGTGCATTAGTATTGGTCAGGTGAATTTTTGGGAGACTGGTCCGAAAGCTGATGAGTCTTGGATATTGAGGTATGAACAAGAAAAAGAAATTATTCCTCATACTATTTCTTTGTGGATGCACCAGGTTTTAGAAAAAAAAATTGCTCTGGAAGGCATTGTGCGCAGCAGTGGTATGGAAAGCTACAAATGTCCATGGGGGCTATCTAGCGATGCGGATTGGTTGTGGATCAAAGCCTTATACCTAGGTGAAGCTTGGCCCGTGATTGATGATTATAAAGTGTATCAAAATTTAGAAAAATTTCAGCAAGTGAATTCTATTATTTTGCAGGCGTTAAAACAGTCCGAAAAAAATTTAAAAATTGAAAAGTCTATTTTGGAAACAGCCGAAAATTTATTAGAAAGTATTGGTCAATCTAAAGATTTTGTTCGTCCTTTGTTTTATTGGTATCAAGCCGAAAAAGTAAAAGTTGCTCCAGGTACTGCAGAAGAATTAATTGCAAATTATTTAAATGTACACAGCCGACTTCAGCAAATTTTAAGTCATTATATTTTGGAAGAAACGACCAAGGAAGGTTCAAATTATGGAAAGATATAAAGTATCCGGTGAAGATTTACGTAAATTTTATCAAGAAGACGTCACTTTATTTCAAGTGTTTCAAGATATAGAAAATGACTTGCGAGCACAAAAAAAGGTGGTTTGCCAATATGTGATTAATGGTCAAGAAGTGGCTGAAGAAAATGAGTGTTTATTTGCAAGGTGGACTTTAGACAAAATTGAAACTTTGGAATATCTTTCGGAATCTATCATGAGTTTGGTAGAAGAAGTTGGGCAAGCTTGGATTCATGCTTTGCCAGAAATGATTACTAATTGTGAAAAATTATCCATACAGATTAAAAATAATCAAATGCATTCGGTCTTAAAACCATTTTATGAGTTTCTGCAGAATTGTGAATATTTTGTACATAGTTTGATTTCTATTCGTGGAATATTGGGGGATTCTTTGGCGGGATTCCCCTTTGATTGGAACAAGACCAGTGAAAAAAGCTTAAAAATAATGGCCAGTGCTTTAACCGCTTTAGAAAAAAAAGAGTTTAACACTTTGTCTTTGCTTTTTGAGTATGATTTGCCCCAGAACTTGCAAGACTGGTTAGAAAACTTATATCAAATGGAAGATGCTTTTTATGGTGGTCCTTTTGTAGAGCGAAAATCTTTAGCGGCGCCCGCCGCCAAAGGTTCAGATCAACAGCAAGAGGCGGGGGCTGGCACTTCAGCCGTCGATACAACGCCTCGCCGGCATTTTATGGATCTAAAGCGATATCAGAACTGATCTGTAAAAAATACTGCACAAAATTATAACAGCGGATTTTATTTTCAACTTCTGCGATAAACCCCTCTAATGTAAATGCATATTAACAGCGACCTGGGGGGGGATCTGTGAAGGCTCAATTCTTTTTTTATCTAAGTCTTATTTTGGGGATTGGTTTTTATTTACCATCTGGTGCACAAACCAAACTTTGTTATTGCGAAGTAGGGGAATACCCATCTGGGCAGCAAAAGTTCTTCAAAGTGGGTTGTGATATTTGGCTGAGCGAACAAAAAAACTGCGATGTAAAAGAAAAAGTGCCGCAAAACTTTGACTATACTCAGCTGGCTGAATTTTCATCAGCTAAAACTGAAGATCAAGCCCCTTTGCTAGTAGTGGGTTTTGTAGGTCACTTTAGCGGCTCTAGGGAAATGATTTCTTATTTGAATCAATCTATAGTTCCAATACTAAAAACAGGGGCTTCGGTGGAAGTCGATAATACAGCCTGCCTTAGTATGAAAAACCCTGATTTTGTTTTGCAATATGTAAAAAGCTTAGAACTACCTAAAAATCAAACTTTAAAAGTGACCGGCAATCAGGCTACAAGTATTGGCAAATGGGATGTTGTATTGGGGCGCAGTAAAAATGTCCCCGCCGTGGCCACCTCGCAATCAACAGAAGTTATTTACCCCAGTTGCAAACGCAATCAAGGCATGAACTGCATTCAACAAATTAAGTTCAATGGCTAAATCACCTTCCTTGCTCTCTATTCTCT
>JBMOJS010000379.1:0-1809 GCA_049315665.1 Pseudobdellovibrionaceae bacterium
TTTATAATTATAAATCTTTACTTAAGCCCTAATAACAGCAAGAGCACAATACAGTGCCGTTGGTATTGAAAGAGCAATTGCTGATGGAGCCTTTTCCTCCTGATTGCAGGGTGCAATTTGTTTGCACTCCTGAGTACCCAACTCCGATGGCAGTATTGCAAGTGCGGCCTTGATAAGGATTGTAAATTTCATCACAACTGCAAACAACAGTGCCATTGGCATTGAAAGAGCAGTTAGAGACTACTCCTCGGCCACCCATTTGTAAATTGCAGTTTGTTTGTGCGCCAGAATACCCCACACCAATAGCAAAACCCGCTTGGGACACTTCGCCTAGCAATACTAACATTGTCATCAATAGCATTTTTTTCATTTTTAACCCCTTTTTGTTTTATCAATTCAAAGGTTTTAAATTTGCAGGCAAATCCAAAAAAAATCGAGTTAGATCCAGGTAGTAACTTTGGGTGTCATTTATAAACCCGCTATTTACATGCATCGAAAGCCATGTCCATAGAGGGGCCACTGGTGTATGACTTAAAATAGCCATCATAAAGCTTTTGCAAACACAAAACATCTATATTTGTAAACTGTAAAGATTTTGATAGTGCCATGTCAAAAGCTGGCCCACTGGTATACGATTCAGCATACTTTTCGTAGGCATATTTTAAGACATTTATATCGATGCTTTTTTCTACAACCTTTTTACAAGCAGACCTGGCCATGTCAGTTGAAGGACCACTTGTGTAAGATTTAAAATAGGCATCATAGGCAAAATCAAAACAATCTGTAGAATAAAAACTATTTGAATATCCACGCAAAGAATTTAAAGAATTTTGCAATTGATTGCGAATGATCAATAAATTTTCACTGCTGCTGGTTGAATAGTTGGCTTCATGATAAATTTGTCGTGCCAGTTCAGCAATTTCAAATTTAAGATCAGCCTTGGCTATTTGCGTCTGAAAAATAAAGCTGGTAAATGTAAGTAATAATAGTTTTTTCATATAAACCTCTTTCAATAATATTTGTTTAATGATGGCTCAGCACTGTAATTAACGAAGCTTCATAGATTTTTGTCGATAATCTTGACTGTAGTCCGCACACATAGTTGTGACATATAAATCTTTTGGATTTTCTTCAAACAGAATGTGGTAGTCTTTTGACTTGATAATGATTCTTTTTAGATAAGGATTTATAGCCACAACAGTAAACCCATTTGGAAACTGTGACCTCCCATATGAGTCGTATGAGTCTGCCGAAAACCTGGAATAGACTGAGTCTCCTACACATACACTACCGATACAGCCGCTAATGATGTCTAGGTTTGTTGCAGTTTCTGTGTAGTCATACCCGTATTTCTTTGAACGAACAATTACAGTGTTATCAAATGGATTAACACCAACAATTGTTACTCCATATATCTGTAAATCCCCGTCATATACAGTGTCTCCAGGGCAGATTTTCACTTGAGAAGTATAATAATTTATACAAGCGAAGGATTGTTGGGCCAAAAAAATAGTTAAGATGGCGATAAAACTTTTCATAAATACATTTCCTTTCGTAATAATGTGGTTCGTGGCCTATTGTTGTTGAGTAACGATGCTAGGAATAGCGCCAGTAGTAACAAACTGAATGTATTCGCCGTTGATGCCAGGCACTGTTGCCAATTGATTGGCAAAATGTTGTGCTGAATTGGCTTTTTTGAAATCAAATGCAAGTTTGTTTTTTTGCATCCATTCACCTAAAGCACTTTGCCCAGCTACAATCTGCTGTACGGATTCTGGCGAATAGCCATTGTCTAAAAGATCTTGTGCA
>JBMOJS010000380.1:0-1799 GCA_049315665.1 Pseudobdellovibrionaceae bacterium
CTTGTGCAGAGTAGTTTATAGTTTTATTGGTGTGGGCATCTAGATAGCATAATACTGAGAATGGAGCGACCAACATTACACTCATCATGTCCAAATCATCTGGTTCCATTCTGCAGGCTTCAGTAACATTTACTTGACCAAGAGAAGCTATTCCAACTACAGCTGCAAAAGCCTTGGCCTGTTGGGCTTGTGCGATCAGACCAAGTGTAATCAAAGACAATAATACTTTTTTCATAAAAACCTCTTTCGATAGAATTTTTTAGGACTGCACTATGCAATCCTTGTTTGTTTGAATTGTATCAAATTTTGTGAAAGCTGACAGTTAGATGCAGATAGCTGAACTATCTACAATTTAAAATTCTTCTGGATCTTGACGAAAAAATCCAAACAGCTGTTCAGCTTTATTCAGGGCCATGGTTTGTGCATCCCCGTCAAAAGCACTGGTGCTGCGACAATAAACAATTAAATAATTATGAGCATCCATAAAGAAAATTTCATTGTACAAAGACTGGATCGAACAAGCCTGTAAGACAACGAGCAAATGATTGGCTTCATCAACAGATATTGTTTTTAACTGGGTGATTTGTATTCTTTTTCTTTCTAAACGTTGAATCAATTGCTGAACGCCCAGTGCCGTGAAAGAGAATTGCTGGGTGTGAAGATCAACATACTTTTCACCATGGCTGTCTAAAATGCGAACCGTAAAATCTTGCATTAAAACTCCAGGGGGATACAAGCATCGGCTTCTTTGCGATCACAGCTGGGCCAATAGTCTTTTTGGCAAAACATATTTTTATAAGTGGTCCATGTTTTTGCGCCATCACAGCTGGTGCTTTGGGCCAACCAGGTGCCAGTGGCATAGGTTTTTTGCCCTGGTGTTTTATCTGTGCCCCCAATTTGTCTTTGCAACCAATTGGGGTGGGGAGCCACATCCACTTGCAAAGCAAAATCTTTGATTATTTTTTGCAAATCCGGGTAAGAACTAATCAGGAACTCAAGGCCACAGGCCGCTAAACGTAATTTTTTTAAAGTCAACTTTCCTTGCGCTTTTTGCTGTTGCAGCTCTTTGTAGGATAAAGCGAAAATTTGATTTAAAAACGTTTTCAAAGTGCTTTGCTTGGTCCCACCGGTGGTCGATATTTCTTCTTTGATGTAGCCCAGCTCGAAGCGCGGTGTCTGACCGGGGATAGACAAATCTTCGCGGTACACCCCATGGGCGATGATCACAATTTCTGAATAGCCGGATTGGATGCATTGTAAAAAATCGGTGGGCTTGGCTAAGGTGAGCACTTTATTTTTTGGATCACGCCCCAGCACCCCTTGGGCCAGTCGCGCGTATAAAAAATAAGGGGATTCGAACACCAAAACGCAGGCTCGACGAGGTGTTGTCGCGGGCGAGATAGAGGTCTGAGTCCGTGGTTGTGCTGCAGCCACCGATGCTGAAAATGCAACTTCCAACAATAGCAATATCATCATCAACAGCAGTTTCATTTTTAGGGCCTTTCGTTCTACTGGGAATCAGCACGATTCCCAGAGTTTTATAGGCTCCTAATTTAATGCTATGCGGCTTATAGATCCAGATAGTTCCAGTTAGCTAGGTAAAAAATTTAAGGGCAGGCGCAAACCTGATCTTCAATGTTCCAAATTTAAAAATTTTCTACTTCCACATTGAACTCCAGTTTTTGGATCTTGGTACTGACTGCATTTCCATCTGAAACCCGTATTGACCATGCAGGCTGCCGCCGTCGTATTGACTCATAGATAAATGTCCCTGAACTAGGATCTGGTTACGCAACTTT
>JBMOJS010000381.1:0-1793 GCA_049315665.1 Pseudobdellovibrionaceae bacterium
GGTTTTTACAGATTCTTAACTCATCGTCAACAAAACGCTATATAAAAGATCATTTTGGATAAGAAAAAACCCCTTTTCGGGGTTTTTTCAGTAATAATCAAACGCGCTTAGCGTTAAAATATGCTCAATGATGATGCAGCCCCTGCCCTTGATACTGCGCCTTCACACCAAAATCTCTTTCTTTTTGCACTTTAAAAAGTTCTTTTGGATTTTTAATATCCAGCGCGTTAATCAAAACCTGATCCACATGATCTACTAAGATAATTTTCAGTTCTTTCAAAACTTCTTTTGGAATATCTTTTAAATCTTTTTCATTTTCTTTGGGACAAATCACGGTCTTAATTCCACCACGGTGGGCGGCCAAGATTTTTTCTTTTAAACCGCCGATAGGCATCACTCGACCGCGTAAAGAAATTTCTCCGGTCATGGATACTGTTCTTTTCACTGGTATTTTTGTGATTGCCGAAACAATACTTGTTGTTAAAGCAATCCCTGCTGATGGGCCATCTTTAGGAACTGCACCTTCAGGCAAATGAATATGCACATCAATATTGGCAAAGTATTCTTTGTCGAATCCAAACAAAGGCCCGCGGGAGCGCACATAACTCATAGCTGCAGAACAAGACTCTTTCATCACATCACCCAACTGACCAGTGACGGTAAACTTGCCTTTACCTGGCACAACACTGACTTCCACCACCAGCAAATCACCACCCACTTCAGTCCAAGCCATGCCATTGGTTAAACCGATTTCATTTTGATCTTCGATTTTACCAAACTTAAATTTGTGTGGTCCTAGCAAATCAACCAATTTTGTCGGAGTCACAATGTAACCTTTGTTTTTAGAAACAGCTGTTGTGACTGCTTTCTTTTTACCCTTGCCAGATTCTTTAAATTCTTCCACTGTGTTACCCATCACGATCTCTTTGGCTACTTTACGGCAAACATTGGCTATTTGTCGTTCTAGATTTCTAACCCCAGCTTCACGAGTATAAAAACGAATAATATTTCGCAAAGTTGCATCCTGAATAGACACTTTGTGATCTTTCAAACCATGATTTTCGATCTGCTTAGGCACCAAATAATTTCTAGCAATATGAAATTTTTCTTGCTCGATATAACCTTCAATACTGATCACTTCCATACGGTCCAACAAAGGCCTAGGCACCGTGTGTAAGGTATTGGCTGTAGCGATAAACATCACTTTGGATAAGTCATATTCCAACTCCAAATAATGATCTTGAAAATTGGCATTCTGTTCAGGATCTAAAACTTCCAGCATAGCCGAAGCGGGGTCTCCCCTGAAGTCAGAAGCCATTTTATCAATTTCATCCAATAGAACCAAGGGATTGCCTTTATCCACTTTGCGCAAAGCTTGCAAAATTTTGCCGGGCATAGCACCAACGTAGGTTTTTCTATGACCACGGATTTCAGCTTCATCACGAACACCGCCTAAAGAGATTCTGGCAAAAGATCTGTTTAAAGACTGTGCAATAGATCGGGCTAAAGAAGTTTTACCAACTCCTGGAGGCCCGACTAAACATAAAATTGGCCCTTTTAAATTTTTTGCTAAAGATAAAACAGCAAGATATTCAAGAATACGCTCTTTCACTTTCTCTAAGCCCCAGTGGTCATTATCCAAAATGGCTTGTGCATTTTTCACATCATGCTTTTCTTCAGAGCAATCATTCCAAGGTAAAGATAAAACCCAATCAATATAGTTACGAACCACCGTGGCTTCGGCGCTCATCGGTGACATCATTTTGAGTTTTTTAATTTCTTTCATGACCTTG
>JBMOJS010000382.1:0-1788 GCA_049315665.1 Pseudobdellovibrionaceae bacterium
CAAAAGACCTTATGATATTGATATTTTTCTTTCCACTTTATTGTTTGATGCTCTTATTGGCAATCATGACAGACATGGAAGAAATTTAGGATTTATTATAAAACCTAAAAACACAATTCTATCCCCCATATATGATAATGTTTCTTACCTTAGCTTGGTTTCAGGACCGATGCTGGCAGCTGATTTTAATCCAACTGGTCGTATTGCGACCCAATCAACAAATGAACCTACTATGATTCATTATGTGAATGAGCTTAAACGTCTAGGGTATCATGATAAAGTTAATAATTTTTTTCAGAAGATCAATATTGCGAAAATCGAAGCATTGATAGATCAAAGTTTCTGTTCTGATCTTATGAAAAAATCGATGAAAAGCTTATTAGCAAAAAGATATCAGGAGCTAGGCAATGGGATATAAGATTGATTTTACAAAAATTGATAAATATCAACTTCAAGTGTTTTCTGAAAATCGAAAACGTCGGGTTTATGTAGGTGTCCTGACTTGGCATTCAGAAAAAAATATATTTGAGTTTCAATATGACGATAAATATGCCAGATCAAATACGGCTATTCCCGTTGGGCGAGAGTTAGACCTTTTTAAAAAATCCCACACAGCAAAAGAAAAGCTATTCCCTTCATTTGCAGATCGCATTCCATCCAAAGAAAACCCTGCCTACAAAGACTACTGCAGTTCGAAAGGAATATCTTTGGATGAAACAAATCCAATCATTCTACTAATTTCGATTGGCAATCGAGGACCATCTACATTTATTTTTGAACCTGTTTTCATAAATAATTTTTCTTATAAATTGGTTAAACCATTCAGAGAATCCATGAATTTATCCATTCACGAATTTGCTGCAGCTTTTGATTTTAATCCGCCCACCTTAATCAGACTTGAGACAGGTAAGAAAACTGACCTTGGCACTATAAGACGAATGCAAATATACCTAGATTTTCCAGAAATAGCTATGTGGCAACTGCGACTTAACTCGGGTAAAATCCATACTGAAACATTTCAAAAACTATGGAGTTATTTTGAGAAAAAGTCGCTTACTAACGTTCTTCCGACTTTTTAAAAAACCTCAGGGCCTAATCCACAGGCTTCAATTTTTTATCTAAAGTATTGGCAAACTTATCGAAGCGACGATCAATTTTTGCGCATCTATGCTAAAGCTTTGCGCAGGTTCTGATCAATTTTATCTAAAAAGGGTTCAGTGTTTAAATATTTATCTGGGGTGACTTTGTCGCCGTGAATGCATACAGCTAAATCTTTGGTCATAAAACCAGATTCAACAGTCTCGACACAAACCTTTTCTAAGATTTGCGCGAAGCGAACAAGCTCTGGCGTGTTGTCCAACTGCCCACGAAAAGCCAAGCCCCTGGTCCATGCATAAATCGATGCAATGGGATTTGTCGAAGTGGGTTGCCCTTTTTGGTGAGCGCGATAATGCCGAGTCACTGTGCCGTGGGCCGCTTCGGACTCCATCACTTTGCCATCTGGAGTAATCAGTACAGAGGTCATTAAGCCTAAAGAACCAAAACCCTGGGCCACAGTGTCGGACTGCACGTCACCATCATAATTTTTGCAGGCCCAAATAAATCCGCCTTCCCACTTCAATGCGCTGGCCACCATATCATCGATCAAGCGGTGCTCATAAGTGACACCTGCAGCGACGTATCTTTCTTTAAATTCTTTTTCGTAGATTTCTTGGAAAATATCTTTAAAACGCCCGTCGTATTTTTTTAAGATGGTGTTTTTTGAAGAAAAGTACAAAGGCCATTTTT
>JBMOJS010000383.1:0-1774 GCA_049315665.1 Pseudobdellovibrionaceae bacterium
ATGGATTCATGTTCTTTTACCAGAACAAAAATACTTTTATTTAGAATTAAAAAAACAACTGTCAAAAAAAATTGGTTTAAAAGTCCATTTACGCAAAGGGAAAATTTATATTCAAGGTATTCTGGCTCGGGACCAGGATTTCGATGACTTATCGCGATTGGCAAAGTCTATGAACTCTGGCTTTATTTTACAGACTCAAATGTCACAGAAATTAAAAATAAATATTCAAAATAAAGTCAATAAACAGTTAAAAAATCAAGGCCTTCCATTACAAAATATTTCTTTTGCTGAAAGTCTAGAAACTCAAATTTTTAATAAGAATGAAAATATTGATTCTTATGAAAAAATACTGGGTTTTAACGGAGTAGAGGTTGTTCGAACCACAAGCAGTCTGGATTTAGCTCCTACGGTGAAGGTACAAATCACAGTGGCTGAAATTAAAAAAAATGCCGCATTAAATTATGGGATTAAGTGGCCTGAAACTTATGCGGCTACGGTTTTACCCAATGGCGAAAAACAATTTTCAAATTTAGATTGGACCGCTTCTGCCATTGAACGGAACGGCTGGGGTAGAGTTTTAGCAAGTCCTAATATTTTGTGTCGAAGCGGAAAAACGGCAGAATTTATGGCCGGCGGAGAAATTCCAATTAAGATTTTAAATTTTAAAATGCAATCCATCACCTGGAAGCCTTATGGTATACTTTTAAAAGTATCGCCGTTGGCCGATGCATCGGGACGAATCAGTTTGTCTTTACAGACTGAAATTTCAACTTTGGATAAATCAAGCATGGTGGACGGTGTTCCAGGTATACTAAAAAATTCCGTTTCAAGTCATTTTGATTTATTAGAATCACAAACCATTGCCTTGTCTGGTCTTATAAAAAATGAAAATGGCCAAAGTTCCCAAGGACTTCCAGGGTTATCTAGTTTGCCTATTCTTGGCGGCTTGTTTGGCAGTCAGGATTATCTAGCTAATCGCAGTGAATTGGTGATTTTTGTTAGACCAGAAGTTCTATCAAACAATCCTGAACCTATTGAAAAAAACAATTTAAGTCACTTGGGTGGAGGTATTGATGAATCCAGAAAATAGACAAATATGTTTTGAGCTTCAACAGCAGTTTGAGTCTCTTTCAAAAACAGATTCCTACTTTATTGATGAAACCAGTCACACTTCTAAAGAACAGAAGATAAAAAATATTTTGAGTGAAAAAACAAAGAATCTTTCTGCAAGTCAGTCTGAAAGAATACTGCAAGAGTTCGAAGGTTTTGGCCCTATTTATGAACTGATGAAGGATGAAGATATAACTGAAATATTAGTAAATAGCGAAAACGCTATTTGGTTTGAAAAGAAAGGCCAGCTATTGCAACACAATGATAGTTATTTTTCGTCTATTACCTATCGAAATTGCATTGAACATATGTGTGTTTTAGCTAAAAAGAATCTTACTTTAGAAAATCCCTTTGTTGATGGTCATATGGCAGAGTTTAGATTAAGTTTAGCTAGTTCTGAAGTAACGCAAAATAGTCATAGCTTTTGTTTACGGCGTCATCCTAAAAACCCATGGAATTTTCAAAAATTAATTGAAACTGGCTGGTGCAGTCAAAATGACTTTTTGAATCTAAAATCTATTTTTGATCTGAAAAAGAATTTTGAATGATCAGTCCGCCTTGAGTCTGAAGCTTTATCGTCCAAGTCGTTCTCAGAGTTGACTTTTTTTCTGCTACCGGCCAAACCAAGTTAATTTTTTCAACCTTACCAGCATCGTATTTCTTT
>JBMOJS010000006.1:0-31326 GCA_049315665.1 Pseudobdellovibrionaceae bacterium
CGTCAATCAGCAGCCCGGTTATAACGGAGCGATCAGCGTGGCCTCAAGCATCCTAGTCACCAGTAAAGTCACCAATCAGGCCACCACTCGAACCATTTATACCGATCATTACGATTCAGCCACAGTGCAAGGTCAACTGACTGTGAATGGTGTAAACATGAACATCAGTGCCATGTGCATCAATCAAGCCTGCAGTCCTTACTACTTGATGGTGGATGCCTACATCAATGGACAACCCTTGATCCAAGTGGGTGTAAAAAAGTTTTTGAACACCGCCGGTGGAACTACGGGCCAAGACAATTATCAATGGATTCAGCGTGGACAGTTTTTACCATTCACTTCTGGCAACAACACCAGCGACTCTCGCGGCATGGTGGGCTACTTGAATCAGTAGTTTCTAAAGAATGGTTGTTAGACCTAAAATTGTGCGACAAAATTTTAAGTTCAAATATAAAAGATCTGATGCTAGCATCAGATCTTTTTATTTTCAGTGGAGCTTAGAAAATGCTTTCAACCGTTATAGATTTTTTTCTGCACTTGGATTTGCACTTGGCCGCTGGCTTACAAAATTATGGCCTGTGGTTGTATTTGATTTTGTTTCTAGTGATTTTTGCTGAAACGGGTTTGGTGGTGACTCCCTTTTTGCCTGGGGATTCACTATTGTTTGCGGCGGGGGCTTTGTGTGCCATGCCAGAAAGCCCATTGAATGTTTATTATTTGGGACTGACTTTAATTGTGGCTGCAATTTTTGGTGACGCCACTAATTTTCATATCGGACAAAGATTTGGGTCTAAAGTCTATCAATGGCAAAAATCCTTCTTTTTTAATCCTGCACATATAAAGACCACCGAAGCCTTTTTTGCCAAGTATGGTTCTTGGGCCATTGTGTTTGCCAGATTTGCCCCGATTGCCAGAACCTTTGCTCCCTTTGTGGCAGGGGTGGTGAGGATGAATTACCGCACTTTTTTTCGTTTCAATGTTTTGGGTGGGATTGTTTGGATAGTGGTTTTTTTAGGAGCCGGGGCTGTCTTTGGCAATATTCCCGAAGTGAAGAAAAATTTTCATGTGGTGATTTTTGCGGTTATAGGATTGTCAGTATTACCCTTGTTTATAGGGGCTATTAAAAGTCGCATGAATAGGCACGTGAAAACCTCATAAAGCTGTCTACAGGCCGATGTTTATGATAATGCTCAATCACGATGTTATGCGTCAAATCAAGAGCGTGTAAAACTCAATATCAAATTGTTTTCAATAGTTAAAATTTTTAGTTGAAGTATTTGAGTTTGCAATGGATTGGTGGCATTTTTCTTGGCACTGCTGTTGCTTAACAAAGCTGACAGATCAGATTTGGTGTCATAGTGGCTGCCGGATCATGAAATGAATTTTGTATATCAGGGGGAATAATGAAAATAACTAGAACCAGTTTATATTTGGCCGCATTGACACTGACCAGTTCAGCTGCTTTTGCGCAAACATCCAGTGCGCCAGCACCGACCGCAACATCCACAACCACGGCAGTCGCCCCTGCAGCACCGGCTACAAAAATCTCTATCAAGGCCGTGACCCAAATCAGCAAAAGTTTTATTCCAGATGCAGATACTTTGGCCGAGTCGTCATTAGATGCTGTTAGTTATTTAGGGGCTTCTTACAAATTGAATTCCTACACCTCGATTGGCACACGTTTTTATGTGAGCACCAATCGTGTGGCTGCAAAATTTGATACTGATACTAAAAAAACCACGGAGTTCAGTTCAAAAAATACAGTCAATGATCCTTGGTTGTTTGTGACTAATAAGTCCAATGGCATTTTCGGCAGTGATGATATTAGTACATCCTTGATTTATTATATTCCCAATTCTGATTTATCTAGCAAAGCGCGCAGTAATGGGACTTTACGATTAGACAGTGAAATAGTGTGGACCTTAAATCCAAAAATCCAATTGTCTTATTACTTAAATCCACGTCAAACTTTTATCCCCAATGGCTTTGTGACTGTGGATGGTAAAGAAACAGAAGTTTTTGCCCGCACTAGATTGATTCATGGTCCTAATTTTTATTACAACTTCAATGATAATTTGCAGGCCTACGTTGCTTCTTATTTAGATCAGTCAGTGAAATCGGCTACACCAGGCACCATGGACAATGAAAAAGTGTTGAATGAAGCTGGAATCAATTATGTCATTGGCAAGTTGACTTTGAATCCTGCTATCTCTGAAGAAATTCCTACTAAAGCCAAAGGCATTGCTTCAACAGCTCGTTACTTTCGTGATGATCAAACCAGTTATAATTTAACTGCCGCTTTAAGCTTTTAGTTTTTATTCTTTGTACTTGATCTTTGCGCACCAGCCATTCAGGACAGATCTGAATGGCTTTTTTTTGGTCCAACATCCAGCTCCCTCATAAGAGCTAGAATGTTGGATCTTCATTTTTGGATAGGCTCTAGTGTGAAAATTAAAGAATAGCCAAAGAGCTGCCATTAGGTAGCAGAGGCAGTGGATTCACAGGGCCGCGCTCTTTACGGATCTCGAAGTGCAAATGATAGCCAGTGGCCCTTCCTGTGCGGCCCATGCCCCCCAAGACATCTCCCTGTGCCACCCTTTGTCCCTCGCTGACTAAGATTTTATCTAAATGGGCGTACAAAGTGGCCCAGCCATAGCCGGACTCAATCAGGATCATTTTGCCAAAGCCGCGAAAGTCGCGACCAGCATAGATCACCAGGCCTTGGTGTGAGGCTAAAATCGGCGTGCCTTTGGGGGCTGCCAAATCAATTCCTAAATGCGGGCGTCTTTTTTGCGGCAAAAAACCACGGGTCATACGGGCTTCATCAACCGGCCAATCAAAAGCCACCGCGGATTCACTGTCTGCACCTGCTGGAGCACGATTGCTTTTTGCGCCGATGCCCAGGCCAGCGGTTTTTTTACTGGTTTTGCCATCGCCATTTTCTGTAGTGGCAGAAGGGCTACCGGGCTGCTGTTGCTGCAAAAGCTCCCGTGATAATGGTGTATGAAAGCTGGCGCAAGAGCCCAAGCTTAAAGTGGTTGCTGTCAGTAGTAAAATACAAAAAGCACCCAGGATTGTGCTTTGTACGCCATCTGAATAAAAACTGAATTTGAATTTTTTCGATGTCAGGGGGTGAATCTGCTTTGCCGTGAGTAATTCTGTCTGTGCTGTTGTGTCTATAGGTGTCAATGTCATAGGGTCAGTTTACACCATTTGGCCCTGCACAAAAACAAAAAAAGCACTGGGTCTAGTTTTAAAATCCCCAGTGCATTCAATATTTTATACATACATTTTATTTTATACTAACATATTCTTGCTACAAACAAATTGAAACTAATAAATCGGAAACTGCTGACACAAAGACTTCACATCATTTCTAATTTTCTTTTTTAAATCTTCATTATCTGGAGCTTTTAAGATCTGTGTGATCCACTGAGCCACTTGTTTCATCTCTGAAACACCCATGCCTCGGGTGGTAAGTGCCGGCGTACCAATACGAATTCCACTGGTGACAAAAGGTGATCTTTTTTCTTGTGGCACTGTGTTTTTATTCACAGTGATACCAGCTTCGTCCAAAGCAATTTCGGCCTGTTTGCCGGTGATTTCACGATCACCTAAATCCAACAGCACCAAATGATTGTCTGTTCCGCCAGTCACCAATTGAAAATCTTGGGACAACAATTCTGCGGCCAAAGCTTGGGCATTTAAAATCACATTTTTAGCATAAACTTTAAAGTCAGGCTGCAAAGCTTCACCAAAAGCCACGGCTTTGGCGGCAATCACGTGCTCCAGCGGCCCGCCCTGAATGCCCGGGAATATTCTAGAATTGATCACTTTGGTTTGCTCTTCTGTTTTAGTCAAAATCAAACCGCCGCGGGGTCCACGCAATGTTTTGTGAGTGGTGGTGGTGACGTAATCTGCGTATTCCATAGGATTTGGATGGGCACCACCGGCCACTAAGCCCGCAAAATGGGCCATGTCCACCAATAAAACAGCACCCACTTCATCGGCAATTTCTTTGAAGCGAGCAAAATCCAAAACGCGAGGATAAGCGCTGTAACCCGCCACCAACATTTTCGGTTTCACTTCACGAGCTATTTTTAAAATCTCGTCATAGTTTAAACGACCTGTTTCTGGGTCTAATTTATAGCTAGCGGCTTTAAATAACAAACCACTAAAATTCACTGGTGATCCATGGGTTAAGTGTCCACCATGAGATAAATCCATACCTAAAATTGCATCACCGGCTTTGATGGCTGCTAAATAAACGGCCATGTTGGCCTGAGAGCCCGAGTGCGGCTGAACATTGGCAAAAGGAGCATTGAATAATTTTTTAGCTCGTTCAATAGCTAAGGTTTCAATAGTGTCAACATAGTGGCAACCGCCGTAGTAGCGTTTACCTGGATAACCTTCGGCATATTTATTGGTCAGAACAGAACCTTGTGCCGCCATAACTGCCGCTGAAGTGTAGTTTTCAGAAGCGATCATTTCTAGCCCAAAGCGCTGACGATCAAATTCATTGGCCATGGCCTTAGCCACTTCAGGATCTTGTTTTAATAAATCAGTAGACAAGTGAGAGGGTGAAGACATTGTCATTGGACGAAAACTCCTTTTTATTTGATAGCAGAATTTAATTTTTTGACTCGGGCTGTATGGCGATCCCCCGCAAAGGGAGTTTTTAAAAACACCTGGGTGATTTCAAAAGCTTCATCCGCCGATAAAAACCGAGCTCCAAGGCAAAGGGTATTAGCATTGTTATGCTCCCTTGACAATTGGGCATGTAAGGGGGCCAAACACAAAGCAGCGCGAACAGAAGGGTATTTGTTAGCCCGCATACATATGCCCTGGCCACTTCCACAAATCAGCAGGCCCACAACCGATGGGGTGGTTTTTAAGGGATCTTGATCCGGTGGTTGATTTAAAGCTTGAATTTTTTGCGCCACCTGATCAGCAAAATCGGGGTAGTCCACAGATCCAGGTCCATGGGTGCCAAAATCTTCAAGCTCATAAAAAGGCTTTAATTTTTCAATCAAAGCCTTTTTCAATTCAAACCCTGCATGGTCTGAAGCAAGCAGGATTTTCATATTTTTGAAAAGATCAGGCATGCGTTTGTGCCGCCAAAACCAAAGCTATTGTTTAGTACATGCTGAATTTTGCCTTGACGGGCTTCATGAGGAACATAGTCCAAATCACAGTCAGGACTTGGGTTTTCCAAATTAATAGTTGGCGGGACCGCTTGGTCCACCAAAGACATCACGCAAAAAGCACTTTCAATAGCACCAGCTGCGCCCAAAGCATGGCCCATCATGGATTTAGTGCTAGACACCCAAAGTTTTTTAGCATGATCGCCAAAGATTCTTTTGATGGCCGCTGTTTCAATCACATCGCCTACGGGGGTGCTTGTACCATGGGCATTGATGTAGCCGATCTGGTCAGGGTTCAAGCCCGCATCTTCTAAACAAAGTTTAATGGCTTGAGCTGCGCCCACTCCTTCCGGAGCCGGGGTGGTCATATGGTAAGCATCCGAGGACAGACCATAGCCACTGACTTCACATAAAATATTTGCACCACGTTTAACGGCGTGCTCGTAAGATTCTAAACATAAAATGGCAGCGCCTTCGGCCAGAACAAAACCATTGCGGTCTTTGTCCCAAGGGCGGCTGGCTTTTTCTGGGGCATCATTGCGTGTGGATAAAGCCTTCATGGCCGCAAAGCCACCAATGCCTGTACCGCAGACCGTACTTTCCGCACCGCCTGCGATCATCACATCACACAAGCCGCGGCGAATATAATTAGCTGCTTCACCAATGGCATGAGCTCCAGAGGCACAAGCTGAAGTGACAGAATAATTAGGACCTTTGGTATTAAAAGCAATACTCACTTGCCCAGCAGCTAAATTGGCAATTACGCCAGGAATAAAAAAAGGACTTAAACGACCAGGTCCTCTTTCTTTCATTTTAGCAACTTGTTCTTCAATAGTTGGTAAGCCGCCGATACCCACACCAATCAAGGTGCCGGTTCTTAATGCTAAATCGTCTGTAATAGTTAGTCCTGCATGTTCTAAGGCCATCTTTGTACAGGCCAAAGAGTAATGAATAAAAATATCCATTTTTTTCTGCTCTTTGCGCTCAATATACAAATCTGGATTAAACCCCTTCACTTCCCCGGCAAACGTAACGTCATAACCAGTGGAATCAAAACGGGTGATCTTAGCTATCCCGGACTGTGCTTTCAATGCTGTTTGCCACGATGATTTTAAGTCCAATCCCAAAGGAGTCAAAGCACCGACTCCGGTGACTACAACTCTTTTGAGTGGTTTAGATGGCCTTTCAAATTGCAGGCTCATAAAAAATTAAACTTTGCCTTTTTTTTGCAAATAAGAAGCTACATCTTGAACTGTTTTTAGCTTCTCTGCATCTTCATCAGGAATTTCAAGGTCAAATTCTTCTTCCATAGCCATAACCAATTCAACGATATCTAAGCTATCTGCACCTAGATCTTCAATGAACGAAGCTTCAGGCTTCACTTTTTCAGGGTCTACACCCAATTGTTCCACGATAATATCTTTAACTTTAGGCTGTATTGACATATTTCCTCCGGCTTCGTTTTCTAACATAGGTTACTCCATATTTAAACCACCGTTCACACTCAAAGTGTGACCGGTGATATATTTTGCTTCATCACTCAATAAAAATCTCACGGCATGGGCCACATCAGCCCCATCGCCCAACATCTGTAAAGGTATATTTCCTTTGATCTTTTCTTTATGCTCTTCCGGCAATGCTCCGGTCATTTCTGTGACAATAAATCCAGGAGCCACACAATTGACGCGGATGTTGCGTGAAGCGACTTCCAAGGCCACAGACTTACTAAAAGCCACAGTCCCAGCTTTGCTGGCCGCATAATTGGCCTGTCCGGCGTTGCCTGTTTGCCCAATGACCGAAGTTATATTTACAATGGAGCCTTTACGAGCCCTGGTCATAGTTTTTAAAAGGGCTTTAGTGACTAAAAAAGTTCCACGTAAATTGGTGTTGATCACGCTGTCAAAATCTTCGGCTTTCATTCTTAACAGCAACTGATCTTTAGTGATCCCAGCATTATTAACAACACCATCAATCTGTGGCCATTTTTGCAACAGTTGATCAACGCCGGATTGAACTGAAGCTTCATCGGCCACATTCATCGCCAAACAAAAATGCCCTTCGCCCGGCAAAGACTTTAAAACTTGTTGAGCCGCATCTTCACTAGAACTATAGGTGAAAGCCACTTGAGCTCCTTCAGCAGCCAACAATTGAACGATGGCAGCGCCAATTCCACGGCTGCCACCAGTCACCAGTATTTTTTTATCTTTTAAAGTTTGTGTTTGCAAATTCACTTCCTAAAACATCGCTATATAAACCTGAAATCATAAACATTTCAAGATTTTGTTAAGAGTCACATGATCTGCTTTGTCATCCAGCAGATCAATTTGTAAGCACAGTTTCCAAAGCCTTCACTTCATCCAAGTTGGTAGTATTATAAATAGTAAAGGCCTCAGCATCTATTTTTTTGGCCAATCCAGATAAAACCTTACCAGCGCCACATTCTATACAGTTTTTTGATTTTAAATCTTTTAAAGTTGCAAAGGTCTGAGTCCACAAAACAGGGGCAGACACTTGGCGAATCAAATTTTCACGCAAAGTAGAACCTTGTACAACGGCTTTGGCTTCATAGTTCTGCACGATAGGGAAGCTGGCGTCTTTAAAATCAATAGCACTTAAAACTTCCCGCATTTTATCTTCAGCCGGCTTCATCATTGCACAGTGAAACGGAGCTGACACAGCCAAAGAAATCAATTTTACTCTGCGAGGAGTATTTTCAGGCCAAATTTTTTCAGCGGCAAAGTTGTCTTTCAACCAATTTAAGGCGGCAAGACTGCCACTGATGACAATTTGTCCTGGACTGTTGAAATTGGCCGGTGACACCGGTGAAAAACCTGAATTCACTTCCGTGTATTTGCACAAGTCAATAATCTGTTGGTTGTCCAATCCTAAAACGGCAGTCATACCACCTTGCCCTACGGGCACTGCGGATTGCATGGCTTGACCGCGAATACGCACGGCTTTTACAGCAGCACTTAAAGTCAAAGATCCAGCAGCCACCAGGGCCGCGTATTCTCCAATAGAGTGTCCCGCCGCCGCTGTGATTTGTGGTTTATAAAGGGATTGAATCACCCGGGCTGTTGCCGTCGAAACCGTCAACAAAGCGGGCTGAGTATTTTCAGTCAAAGCCAAATCCGCTTCACTGCCTTCAAAACACAATTTTTTTAAATCCAAAGACAAAGCTTCAGAGGCTTCGGCAAAAACCTGTTTGGCTTCAGCAAAATTATCATAAAGAAACTGCCCCATTCCTGGGTGTTGGCTGCCTTGACCTGGAAAAAGCAATGTGACTGACATAGAATCAAAACCTCAACAAAGCACTGCCGCTGGTAAGTCCTGCGCCAAATGCGGTTAAAAGAATATTCTGACCTCTTTGGATACGGCCACTTTGTACAGCGCGATCAAAGGCAATAGGTATCGAAGCTGCAGAAGTATTCCCAGTTTCATTCAAACTTAAAATAAATTTTTCCATCGGAACTTGCACATAATCAGCCACAGCTTGAACAATACGGCGATTGGCTTGGTGAGGCACCACCCAATCGATCTCTTCCGATTTAATTTGATTGTGATTCAAAGCCTCTTGGCAACGCAAAGTCATGGTGCGAACTGCATTTTTAAAAATTTCGCGTCCATTCATAGTCATATAATTCAAACGTTTATCTAAAGCTTCTTGGGACATGGGATGTTTTGAACCACCACCAGCCAAAACAAAAAGATCACCCAAATCTCCGTCAGATTGAATATGTGTGCTGTAAACACCGGGGGATTTATCCGATTTTTCGGATTGTTTTAAAACCCAAGCTCCTGCGCCGTCGCCGAACAAGATGCAAGTGCTGCGATCTTTGTAATCGACAAAGCGACTCATCACTTCAGCGCCAACAATCAGAACATTTTTTGCAGCACCGGTGCGAATAAACTGATCAGCTGTAGAAAGAGCAAAAATAAAACCCGAACAGGCTGCCGTCAGATCAAATGCAGCAGATTTTTTTGCACCCAGTTTACTTTGTAAAACACAAGAGGTTGAAGGCATCACTTGATCGCCAGTCACAGTAGCTACAATAATTAAATCTAAATCTTCAGGCTTTACTTTGGCCATGGTCAAAGCTTTTTGAGCAGCTTGATAACACAAGTCCGAAGTGACTTCGTGGGCCGCAGCAATGTGGCGATTTTCAATGCCCGTTCTTTCTAGAATCCATTGATTGCTAGTGTCGACCATTTTTTCCAAATCGAAATTACTTAAAATCTTTTCAGGTAGGTAAGAGCCGCAGCCAGCTATAAAAGAACGGTATGAAAAATCCATTTTTTACAAAGCCTTCAACTAAGCTTTTGCGGGGCTGATTTGCTGACCTTTGTAATAGTAAGCACCATCTGCAGACTTGTGCGCGCGATGAGGACGAACCAAGTCACCTGTTTTTTTATCTACAGAATAAGCAGGTACGCTGATTCCATCGTGAGAACGTCTCATGTCACGGCGAGAACGGGATGTTTTTTTCTTAGGTGTTGGCATTGTAAACCTCTCTTTAATATTCTTTACTAGATCTTCAAAGTGCGTAAATCTAAATGGTTATTGAAAAAAATCAACTGTTAATTGAGTTTCATATTTTTTAAAACCTCAAAAGGGCTTTGCTGCTGATCCTGGGGCATGGCTTCATCGTATTTAAAGGTATAATTGCGAAGGGTTTTACCACATACTCCACAATCCCCTTTAAGATCCTCTGCAGGACGGGGATTGAAGGGGATCGCTAAGGCTACAGTTTCATGGATGTATTCACTCATATTAAAAATAAAACCATCATGTTCAACCGAAGAAGGGCCTTCAGCCGCATCCGAAAGGTGATTCACTCTAGAGTACTTAGTGCCGCGCGGTTGTTCTAGTTTGGGAACTAAAAACTCTTTAAAGCTGGCTTCAATGGGCAGTATAAAGTCTAAAGCACAAAGACTGCACTGTTCGGACGCAGATGTTACAATTCTTCCTAACAGCTCAAAATCTTTAGTGTTTAAGGGCTTAATAAAAAACTCTAATTGGTATTGCTGGGTTCCTATTAAATCCGCTAAAGTTGCATTGAATTCAGCAGTTTTCGAGTTGCAAATATAAGAACGGCCTTCTTGCGGGATTTCTTGTAGATTTATTTTCATGGCCCATCATTACCGCATAGAGTCTAAAAGGTCAATTTTGAAATAGTTCTTTGACTGGCGATGCCGTTTTGATTTGCCCGGTTTGTAATAACTGCGAAGACAGTGTCTCCCAACGCTGCTGCTGCATATAACCCAGCCCCTTGCTGTCCGTCAGTTTGTTCTGAATCAGGGCTTTTTGCGCCAGGGCACTTTTTTGAAAAGTTTGCAGATCCATGCTTTTGTTTAAAGAAGCCATGTATTGGTTCATTTTATCTGGATTTTTAAGATATTTGGCCCAGCCTTGTTGGGTGGCTTTTTGCAGGTCTTTGGCCGTAGCGCCATGAGATTTTAACCATTTTTGCGAAACAGCCAAAACCGTGGTGTAGGGGTTGAATCCAGTATCAGCAATTAAAAAAGTTTTCACTTTGGCTCCCGCTTTTTCGGCCAGCAAGGGTTCAGAGGTGACAAAGCCTTGTTGCGAGTATTTAGGATTATTTAAAAAAGCAGTGACTCCGCCGGCATAGGGCACTGTTTGCACTTTGGGGTTGGGGTATTTTTTCAATAAAAATTGAAAGTAGGGAAGACCGGGTTGTATCGATAAAATCCCGTCGCTGGTGAAGACCTCTTGCAAAGATTTAAAATTTCTTTCGGCATGGGTCATGATCATGTGCGGATAGGTTTGATAGGTGGCAAACAGAGCCACCACTTTGTTGTTGGGACTGCGATCCGCAGCCAAAAGAATTTCTTCACCGCTGACCACTGCAAAATCCACTTTATCATTCATCAGCATCTGTATGGTCGGGGTCCCAGATCCGCCTTCGATGATTTCCATATCTAGGCCAATCTTTTGATAATCCCCATCCTGCTGAGCTTGATAAAAGCCGCCAAATTGGGGCTCGGCCTTCCAATTCAAAGCCAGTTTTGCTTTGATAGGGGAGGTGATTTTGATTTCGGAAGCGAAAGTAGGCAAATAAAATCCCATTAAAAATGAAATGATAGAAATCATAAAGCCAATTTTATTTTTAGAAGTCTTATTGAAAAAACTCACTTGGAACCTCATTTTTTATAATGGAC
Source organism: Pseudobdellovibrionaceae bacterium (assembly GCA_049315665.1). Taxonomy (GTDB): domain Bacteria; phylum Bdellovibrionota; class Bdellovibrionia; order Bdellovibrionales; family Bdellovibrionaceae; genus JBMOJS01. Next base: position 11,328 of record JBMOJS010000006.1, read on the forward strand.
GATGTCTTTTAATAAAACCGTCAAGCAGATGAATTGCAGCTATCATCATCAAGCCCATCATAGATAACAGAACCAAACACACATAAACAAGATCAATTCTTTGTTGGGTTCGGGCGGCATCAATAATAGCGCCCAAGCCTCCGCCAGCGACAAACTCACCTGCGATGGCTCCGATAATAGATAACCCCGCAGAGATCTTTAAACCACCAACGATATATGGATAAGCCATGGGCAGGCGAAGCTTCCACAAAGTCTGCCAAGGGCTGGCCCGATAAATTTGAAATAGCTCCAGACTGTTTTGCGGTGAGGAGTTCAATCCAATCAAGCTATTAGCAATGATCGGAAACAAAGATACGATAAAAGAAGAAGCAATCACTGTGGGGTTGCCAAAACCAAAATAGATCACCAGTAAAGGAGCGATGGCAATGATCGGCACCGTTTGAAAAAATAATGCGTAAGGCAGTAAAGCCGCTTGTAAAAAGTTTGATAAAGAAAAAACCATGGCCACAAGTAATCCTAATATGAAGCTAGCGACAAAGCCAAATATGACATTGCTGAAGGTCTGCATAAAGGCTTTGTAAAAATCCTGGGGGATTTCTAAAAGAGCCTTGTATAAAGCACTGGGGGGTGGAAACAAAGTACTATTTAAAATAGCCATAAAGGACAGCACTTCCAAAGCGCTCAGCAGCAGGATGAAGCCGATCACAGCAGGCAGAATGCGCTGGGATATCTTGGATGCCTTCACAGCAAAATTCCCTGGCTTTGTCTGAGGGCTAAAGACAAGTGTTGGATTTTGTTCTGGGCCGCAGCGGAGTTTTGAAAATCCTGCGGCCTGCGCGGCAACAGCCCAAGCAAAGACTCATCCAAACAGATTTGTTTTTGCTGGGGTTTATAACGATTCAACAGCAGTATTCTTTGACTTAAAAAAACGGCTTCCCGAATAGAATGGGTGACAAAAAGCACCGTCATTTTTTGTTGCTGCCAAATATCTAGCAGCAACATCTGCATGTCTTCACGAATGACTTCGTCCAGGGCGGCCAAGGGCTCATCCAAAAGCAAAATATCAGGTTCGCTGACCAAGGCCCGGGCCAATGCCACTCGCATTTTCATTCCGCCCGAAAGTTGGTGCGGAAAAAGTTTTTGATAGTCGCTCAATTTCACTTGTTGCAAAGCCTGCTGGATCTTTTGCTCTTTGATGGACTGTTGTAAAAGCTCTAAGGGTAAACAGACGTTTTCATAAACCGTGCGCCAGTTCAACAATTGCGCTTCTTGAAACACAATGGATTTTTTAGTGGCCCGATTGAAATGCACAGTGCCCTGGGTTGGGGGGACGAGCTGGGCCACCAATCTTAATAAAGAAGATTTTCCACAGCCCGAGGCCCCTAAAATAGTGGTGAAGGATCCTTCTGCTAAATCCAAATCTGGAATATCTAAAATAATCTGCGATCCAAAAGCCAGCTGCAGATTTTTTAGCTGGACAGCTGGTGTGTCGCTTGAACTCACGCACGGTCCCATTCATAATTAAAACTGATGCTGATGCGCTCTGAATCCGCCGTATGGGCGGGGACTTCGTGTTTCAACCAACTTTCAAAAAGCACGATGGAGCCGGCCTGGGGTTGAATGCTGTGATGGCGCTGGCGAAATGTTTTGGCTTGTTGCGCCGGCATGGGTGACAGCATGAAGTTAGACCAACGGGGATCTTCAAATTTAATAGCAGAACAAGCTTTAGGAGTTTGCACATAGTAGGTGCCACTGATCACACTGTAAGGATGCAAGTGCCAAGAGTGGGTCACCTGGGCTGGCATAATGTTGATCCACAAACTTTGCAGCCTTAGTTTTTTTGCATCGATATCCCATTGTAGTTTTTTAGCATAATTTTTTACATGGCGATTCAGCACTTTTTCTAACTGGGCGAAGGTTCCAGAAATCTGATGCATTTTATCCAATGATCCATACGAGGTGTAGCCACCAATGTAGTTTTTTTCAGACCACTGATGGCCTTCAGTATCTTTATCGCAGTAATAGACACACTCTTGCTTCAAGGCTTTTAACAAAGCCGGATTATCGATCTTGGCCGAATAAATTTCAGTATGAAAAAGGGATGTTATTGGCATAATTCTTTATAGTCTTATTTTGAGACGATGACAACAAATCAGACACTTGACCAAACATTCTTGGTCACCACCTACCTAATGTCTTATTTTGCGACAGTGAAAAGGCCCTGTGGTGGTTTTTAAAAAAACTCAACTGGCATTGTGATTGCAATACCCATAAGTAGAGCCCTGCTAGTCAGGACGGATTTTAAAAGTTTAAAAGGAGCCCTCTATGAAAACATTGAATAAAAACCTAAAAAGCCTAGCAGTACTGATCATCGGCTTGGGGTTAGGCCTACAAGCTCAGGCCCGAGTGGCTGACTTTAACAATATGATCAATGAAAATATGGAAGCCCAAGACAAGCTTCATAAAACTTTAAAAAGCAATATTAAATCCACTGAACAAGCTTTGAATCAAAAGCTGACTAAAGAAAAAACAGTGGTGGTGGAGTCTGAGTCTCCGTCTTACAATTCGCCGACAAAAAAATCATTGCTGACAGTTCGCAAAGAAAAAGAATTCCATCGCGGAACCCCGATGAAGCAGAAGTTAGAAAAAATCGCCAACGAAGTGAACAGCTCTGATAAGTCTTTTTAAGATATGATTTTCAGAAGCAAACAACATTTATTGCAATTTGAATAATCCCATCTCAATCCAATCCGCGTAGTATGGCACATACCCATATATACCTATATCACCGCAAGGGTTTATATCCCCAGGACGTCTTTGGCTTCCACTGACAATTCCGGCAATCTTCCAAACTCCCTTAGATTTTACGAATAAAGGCCCTCCGGAATCCCCATTGCAACTGCCGCCATCGGACTTTGCGATTAGAAGCAGTTTCCCGTCAGAAGTTAGATCTTGTCCCTGTCCAAAAGTAGATATTTTCATTTTCATGCGCAAATAACCAGCACTGTTTTTATCCCCAATATCAGATTGACCATACCCCACCATTACTACCTGTTTGTCATCAAGGACCTCATCTTGTTTATACAAGGTGCTAACTTGATAATCCATCGGCAAAGGCGAATCCAATTTAATGAGAGCCACATCATTATCCATTTTATTCATGACCTTCGTCATGTAACTATATTTTTCGTGCATCAGGATTCTGTTTACCGTTAGAACCTGAGTCTTCGCATCAAAACCTGATTCACAAGTTAAGTCTGTGTGAATCGCGACTTTGATTTTTTTTACATCCTTATCAATACTTACAGCGTCTACAACACAATGAGCAGCAGTAAGCAGAATATTTGGCGCAACGGGTGTAGCAGTACAAGTGGGAATAGTTTCGTTGCCTTCTGTTGACAGCAGCATGACAACTTTTTTGGCGAAAGGATTCGTGGGTTGCAATTTATCCCCACCCGTAATTCCATTCATCGCGCTAGGAAGGCTGGGCTTACTGCCGGCTGGTATACAGATATTTGTTTTAGTTGCTGTTAATACTTTATTGCCCTCATCTTCATTGGCAGTGCCGGCATTTTTTTCAGCACTACAGCCGAACAACGATAGGATCAACAAAGTCGACAGACTTAAAATAATTCCTAAATTTTTCATTTGGTTAATCCTTCCAACGTAAATCATAATTGGCCTCTTTCAGTTTCGTTATTTGAACCCTTATAGTTATACTTCTATTTTTCGTAACTCATGGAATCGCCTGTTTAACTTTTAAACACCTTTTGAAATTAAGTATCAAAAGTAGCTGTTCCTCACTACGAGAAAGAATTAAAGTACAAATGAAAACCACATGATTCCTAGTGCAGGAATTATTCCAGATTTTTTCTTTCCAAATTGTCCCTGGATTATCCATGCAGACCTTGTTTATTTACAATACCCGGCATTCCTAAAAAATAAACGCTTGACTGCAAAATGATGCATTTAAAATTGCTTATACCATTAGGAAATATTCAGCACACCAAGCTTGGTATGGGTTGGAAAAAAGCATTTCTAGAGGCCTTTTCCAGTGATCTTAAGTGACTTTCTTAGTCGATGTGAATTCATATTCGTTTTTTCAAAAAACCCAAAAAATGACGTTTAAAAAGCTATGGTAATGTTGGTGAAACTATGGAGGCCCCATGCATTCATCTTATTCGGTAAACACCACAATCCCTTTGGTCTTGCAAAACCTAGCCAGTGAAGTCTTGCACAATAAACTGATCGAGCTCACTTCCCGCGAAAGAAAATTAACCACCCATATTTTATGGCACTTGGCCGAAGTGGACCGACGCAAACTTTATTTGCAAATGGCTTATCCCAGCTTTTTTGAATATATGGTGACGGGATTGGGTTATGCCCCGGCCAGTGCACAAAGGCGCATCGATGCGGCCCGCTTGTTGGCACAACTGCCACAAACAGAATCTCGTCAAGTGGCAGAAAAAATTGAAACCGGGGATTTGAACTTATCACAGATTTCTAAGCTGCAAAGCTTGTCCCGACAGGCTCGCAAAGAAACGGGCAAGGCCGTCAGCCCTGAACAAAAAAGCCAGATCTTGCTTCAGATAGAAAATCAATCCGTCGTGCAAACTGAAAAAATTTTAGAAAGGGCTTTAGATATTAAACCCCAGCAGCCTACTCGCACCCATTTGCAACAAGATGATTCGGTTCGGGTTGAACTTACATTCACTGCGGAAGAAATGGCTTGGATCCAACAAGCTCAAGATCTTTTATCCAACGCTACCGGCGGAGGATTGAAAGAAACCTTGGTGCATTGGCAAAGACTTTAGTGAACAAACAGCAGCAGGCGCGCAATAAAGCGCACAGCAAAAATCAAAGCTTAGCAAAGTCAAGTGCAGTTGAAGTGCAATCCCAAATACCAGAAAAATCAAAACCTGCGTGTTCCCAAATTCATGCTGTGCCAAAAAGTGCTGATTCAAATAATATATCTGCAGAAAAGCTTTCAGGAACTGCAGATTCACAGGCGCCATATTCAAATCCATCCAAATCTGGCGCGGTATCATCAACGGCTCGAAGACAAGTTTTCCAGCGAGATCAGTGCTGCCAGTACCAAGATCCTAAAACTGGGGTTCAATGTGGAAGTAGAAAATTTTTAAGCGTGGATCATATTCAGCCGCAGTTTGCCGGCGGAAACAATGATCCACAAAACTTAAGAATTTATTGCCGCAGTCATAATATCCATCGCTACAATGCAGAGAATTTAGATAGAACTGCCGTGTAAGATCAGAGTTTTTTTGAAGGATAATTTTCAATTTATCATAAATGAGCGGAAAAACGATTTCGCGACTGCATTAGCCAGCAAATATAAAATATGGCCAAAGAGTCCATCGAAGTATTTGTGAATATGCTTCAACAGCACTTCCAGCTGAAACCCAACTCTGTGTACACCATTGAAAAGTGCGCCAGCCAAGAGGTGTTGACCGAGGGCTGTCAAATTGTCCCTGGATCTTGATCTACAAGATCAGCTTGCGCAGTTCTTGTTGGGTATAAACATAATCGGCATAGATCATGGTGTTGGTGATACTGCGATGGCCCAGGGCCACTTGCACCAAACGTAAATCTTTGGTTTTTTGGTAAAGCTCGATGGCAAAAGTATGACGTAAAGAATGAAATTTTTTGTGCACAGGGCGGTAAAACTCCCAGATCTGATACAGGCGATCATAGCTGATGGTGAAGATCTTATCTTCACAGTTTTGGTCGCAATATCTTTTCAATCTTGCAAATAAATCCTTGGGCACTGGGATTTCACGGTCATTGCTGCCTTTAAGGCCACGAATGTAAATGGCCTCGTCATAAGTATTTAAGTCCGCGATCTGTAGATTCAAAATCTCTTGGGCGCGGGCCCCAGTGCGAAGTCCCAGCCATAAAATTAAACAGTTGCGAGTGTCTTTGTCGATATAGTCATCGATCAGTTTTTGCAGTCGTTCTTTTTCAGGCGGCAATAGATATTTGTTTTTATTCAGGCTGTAGCGGGTTGAAGGAGTCATGATGTAGTGCTTATCCTTTGATTTTATCCATACTATGGCTTTTTTATCCTTTGATTTTATCCATACTATGCACAAAATCAAAGGATAAGGGCATCTAGGCAACCCCCGAAGATCACAAGGAAGCAGATCTAACGATTTTGAACCTGCAAAATAGCTATAAAAAAGTATCAAAAACTCCGACAATACTGCCGCATCGCATAAACCAAACGATACATAAACCATACTTGTTTAGACGCATAAGACAATCGAAAAAGACCACTAAAAATGCATAAAGCCCACAGGTCAGTAAAATAAATAGCCTTTAATTACAATAACTTAGCACTAAAGTTTATATTTAAAATACCGAGTCTATTTTAAAAACACCCAGGCAAAGCCCCTGGCCAGCAAATACTTGCTATAAAATCAATAACTTAGCTTTTAATCTATCATCAAAATATCTTGCGTAAATTGTTTAAAACCACGTAATATTATGTGTATAGCAATATTATATTGTTTTAAACAAGGATGTGAAAATGAATATACCGACAAAAAACGATCTTTTTACTGATTTAAACAAGCAAAATCCCTTGTCCAATGAACCACAAAAGCGGCCTGATTTTTTAGCTACAAAAAATGCGATTCGAATGCATTACGAAGCTGAAGTGGCTGTTATTAAGAAACAAATCGGGGATTTAGAAGATATTCGCCTGAAATTAGGGCTTTCACAGCGTAAAATCTGCCAGCTTTTGCTGGTTGACCCCTCTTGCTGGACAAGATGGCTAAAAAAACAAGAATCCGTTCCGCCTTCAGTATGGCGATCTTTGCAATGGTATTTGGCTTTGGAAGAAAAAATCCCTGGATTGAATGCTCACTATTTTTTTGCATGGAATGCGGATCACAAAAAAGGCCAGCAGCAAAAACAACTGCAAGAAAGCTTGGCTATACAAAATAAAACTCTGCAGCAGCAAATCAAGGACGCCGAAGAAAAACAGAATGCCTTTTGGCAGTGGCGCCTGCAAGACACACAAATGAAGTGGAAAAATGAAGTTTTACAAATGGAAAGTCGCATTAAAAAGCATCGAAATATTTTTATTGTGTCCATTCTTTTAATTTTTATTTGCGCTTTGATATTTGCTTTACGACTAACCTACAATCAGGGATGATGGTCCAGCTAACAAAAAAGGGGATCATTATGAAGGATGTGAAGCGGCCAAGTATCGGCGAAAAAATAACTCTTATTTTACAGCAAGCTGTACAATGGCTGGCAGGGAATTTTAAAGTTTTATTTGTGGGTTTTATTGGATTATTGATTTTGGGTGGGGGCTATTCCATATGGTCGGGCCTAAAAGAAAAATCCGAGCAGCAAGAGCAAGAGGCCTTTTACCCTTTAGAAAAACAATTTTTTGATAAAAAAAATAACTTTGAACAAGCATTGCGGCAAAAACAACAGGCCGAGGCGGGTTTAAAAAGCCCTGCTGGTAAAAAAAATAAAGATCAGCTGCCAGCTATAGCTGCTCCTAAGCTGGAGTCTTTACCCTCCGGAGATTTACAAAAAGATTTTGGTGATTTGGTGCAAAGTTTTGAAGCCTTGATTAGTAAAAATAAAAATTCTAAATCCGCTCAGATGTCTGCCTTGATTTTAAGTGGTCTTTTTTTAGATTATAAAAATCCAGAAAAAGCTTTGGAAGTATTGAATCAAGTTTTGCCAACTGCAAAAGATTTTATTCATGGCTTGTTGCTGTTACAAAAAGGCAATGCTTTGGCCGAGCAAAATCAATGTGATACAGCTATCAAAACTTGGGATGCCATTGTGAATGATAAAAAATTGAACTTTTTGCAAGCAGAAGCGCAGTACAGACAGGCTTTTTGTTACCAAAATTTAAATGATTTGGCCTCTGCAGAGAAAATTTATCATTTATTAGCAGATTCAGGCCAAAACAAAAATTCTTTGATTTCTGCAGAAGCTGATAAGTTTTTGCGTTTGATCAAAGCGCAAAAAACATTGATTCAGTAGGATTCTATGAAAAATATTTTTTCTAAAATCGTCCAATCTGGCGTTAATATATTGTTTACATTGAGCGCTTTAGTAGGCCTTTCAGGCTGCAGCACTTTGCAATCCTGGTCTGAGTCTTTACCAGCCCCACGCAAAGAGTACAAATTACAGAAATTATGGGTGCGAAGCACACTCAGCAAAGACAATTTAGAGTTTCGTAAAATCAATCGAATGACGCCAGTTTTGTTAGGAAATTTAGTTATTCAAGGTAATGGGTTAGATGGGATTCAGGCCTTCGACCGTGAATCAGGACAATTGCAGTGGCGGCTGCCGGTGACCAATGGGATTGAAGCCTCTGCCGCATTGATCAATGATCGTTTGTTTTTTGGTGCCAGTGATGGAGCTTTTTATTCCATCAATGCCAGGACGGGCGAAGTGCTGTGGACCTTTAAAACCGGTACAGAAAATATTGCAGAGCCATTGTTACAAGACGGTAAGATTTATTTTTTAGCCGGCAACAATACACTGTATGCTTTGGACGCTGTGGATGGAAAACAGCTATGGTTGTATTCTAGACCTGACACCTCAAGTTTCTCTATCCGTGGTGGCGCAAAACCGGTGATCAATAATAAAAAATTGTACACAGGGTTTGCCGATGGATCTTTTATTGCCTTCAATGCGGATACTGGTGCTCTGCTTTGGGAGTCCCGTTTAAATAAAAATAAAAAATTTCGTGACATTGATGCCATGGCTTTAGTGGATGGCGATAATGTTTATATATCAGGCTATGATGATAAACTTTATTGTTTAAATCAAAATAATGGCGACATTGTTTGGAAATTGGATCAAGGCGGCTACAGTGGGATCACCCTGTACGGCGAAAAGCTATTGTATTCCACCACCGATGGGGACGTGCTTTCCATCGATAAAAACACCGGCAAAAATATTTGGCGTTATAAATTAAAATCAGGCCTTGCAACTCAAGCCCAGGTTTTAAAGGGCTTTGTGATTTTTGGTGAATCCCAAGGAGATTTGAAGTTTTTAGATTTTCAGACGGGCAAAGAAGTGATTTCTTTTACTCCAGGTCGGGGAGTCATGGCTGCCCCATTGGTGGATGAACAAAGTCATAAGGTTTATTTTATATCTGGTGAAGCCAATTTATACGCTTTAGAACTTCTGTTGGACTATCCTGAAAGGTGGACTCGATGAAATCAATCTTTACTTTATTTATATCCTTATTTTTGGGGTTGATGTTGATGGGATGTACCCATGGGCATTGTGTAGCTAAAACCTCGAAAGATGCAAAAGAGGGCGTATCGATGAACACCACTGTCGGCGAGTTAGATAAAGTGAAGATTTATAAATTGGATGGATCTTTGCAATGCAATCAGGGGAAAAGTATTTCTGCGGAAGAAATGCAAAAAGAGCTTTCCGGCTTACAAGTCTTTTCTGCAAAAAACACCAGCGATGGAAAAATGCATATTCAAATGTGTGGGTCACCAACAGGCAAATGCAATGTGTATCAAATCCACCGCAAGGATTTGGCAGAAGCTTTAAAAAGAGGCTTTAAAGAATGGGTGCAGGATTAATGAGGCTTTGGCGCAGGACAATCCATTAAGACTGCGCCAGATGCTCCAGCAGATCAGCTGCGGTTTTTAAACCTGTTTCTTTAGAGATCTGATTCTGAACAGATTTGGCCTTTTGCAAATAACGGGGGTCTTGTAGAATCTGTTCTAAAGCAAGACACATATATTCTAAAGTCATATCTGATTTTAAAACTCGAAGTCCTAAATGCATTTTTTCAATGCGATAAGCATTGTCAAACTGATCGCTCATAAAAGGAACAATCAATTGCGGAACTCCCGCAGCCATTGCTTGAGAAACAGTTCCGATGCCTCCCTGATGAATCACCACGGAAGCTAAGGGAAATACTGCAGAATAAATTTCATAATCTGCAATAAGAATATTTTCATCGTTGGCCATGTCGGCCAAAGCATCGACATTATTGGTGCCACGTCCGACAATTAGAAGAACCGTAGCATCTATTTTTTTTCTTACCTGCACTGCAATTTTAAAAAAATCTGCAGCATCATGTACGGCCATGGATCCCAAGGTAAAAATCAATTTGGGATTTAATGATTTTTTTAAAAAAGAAACGGCGGGTGTGTCAGGCAAATGTTCTTGCAAGGATTCTTTGTCATGCAGTGGAAAGCCCACGCTGTGATTCTTTACGGGCCAATCGGGTTGCCGCCTAGCGAACACATTGGAAAATAAAGAGATATTTAAATAAGGCGAAAACTGGCCTTCAAAAATTGGATTTTTATCCAATGAAAGTTGAAGTTCCTTTCTTAAATCCAAGATCGGGGAGGCCCACTTAAAAACCCTTTTTTTCATAAGATCGATTAAAAATCGTACCGCGGGCTGTGGAAGAATCTGCCATAGTTTATTTATATTAGGGAATTGAGCCACTATTGGAGGGTCATAACTAGAAAAAAAGAGACTGGGATATAAAACAATCGAAGCCCATTTTTTATTGAACTTTTCCATCAATGGCGGAACAGCGTAACTGGCCGAATGATTGATAAAAACATCAAAGTCATTCACCTGGGAAAGCAGGGTCTGATAATTATGTCGCACAAAGGGCATTACAAATTGCTTCAACATATTTTTAACACCCTTTTTAGGATCAACAATGATTGAGGCCCAATCAGGGTGTTTTTCTATATCGGCCCGGGAAGGCTTGATGTCTACCCAGTCTATTTTTAAATATCTTAATTTATCTTCGTAGGTATTGGGGGCTGCCATACAAACATGGTGCCCCCTGGATTTCAACTCTAAGGCCAAGCCAATCATGGGATTTAGATCGCCCTGAGTGCCTAAGGCACAAATCATGAAACGGTATTTTGCCTTCACGGATTTAGGCCTGTTTGGCAGCAAAAACACTATCAGATTTAGAAGAAGGGAGCAGATTTAAAACTTCATTCACCACCATCGGAATATGAGTTGCAAACATGAAGTGACTGGTATTTTCAGTTTCTATCATTGCAAGACTTTTTAATTTTTTCATTTGTTGATAGCTAGGTTCGCAAATGGAGCTTAGTCTAGCAGCATGCAAAACTCGAACTATTCTGTTTTGACTGGCTAAAAATGCATCCACTTTTGAGTAGGGTTCAAATTGCTCAGATATAGAACCTTCTCCCAACATCCTTGAAAAAAATTCCATGCCCTTTTTCCAGCGGGCTGGGGGTTTTTTATCCGGGTAAATCACTTGCGTCTGTACCAAAACCCGTAAATTCTTTTCTGGTAACTTTTCTTTCAACTCGGCCTTAATGGCTGGCCACTCTTGATTCAGGTTCAAGTTGTTATGAATATCATTGGTGACTTTATAAATTTCAGATTTTTCAAAGGAACTTAAGCCTGCATCAACAACCACAGCCCCTTTAAAAAAGTGTGGGAATTTAACGGCATAATCAAAAACTATTTTCCCACCCAAACTTAACCCAACAAAATAAAAACCATCGGCATCGGGAAATTCTTGAGATAAAAAGTCGTGAATGACATCGGCTGATGCGTAATAGGCAACGGCCTGCATCTCTTCAGCCGACAAACCATACAGTCCACTTCCATTTCCGGCTTCTGGGTTCACCAAAACAACGCAATATTGCGATGTCCACTGGGGTATCATTTGTGAAAAGTTTTCGGGCTGCCCCATCAAACCCGGAACACACATTAAAACAGGAAAACTGCGATCACCAACGACCTCAAATCCACAATTCATTGTTCATCCCTCGATTAAAGCTCAATAGATCTGATGTTGAGCTTGGAAAATTATAACCCTTAACTTGTAAAGCTGGTGTTCTTAACTGCTGAACCAAGACGGCCATTGAAAACAAAGTTAACCTTAATGAAACAGAAAAGTGCGCCAGTGCGTGATTAGGCATTCGCGGTGTGTTTTCTAAAAAGTGCTCAATGTTTTTCCAATTCAACCATGGAGAATGCTTTTTTGCGATTTGAATATGGTCGGCAATTGTGGCCCTAGATTCTTTCATAAACATATACTTCATCGGTGCGAAAAAGGGGTGTTTTTTACGCTGAGACACTTCATCGGGCAAAAGTCTTTTGGCAATACCACGCAAAACAGACTTTTCCGTCAGGGCCCGCATCAAAGTGGAAGGGTGAATCTGCCCAGCCAATTGAATCACATCGCGGTCCATAAATGGAGTACGACCTTCAATGGCAAAAGCCATCTCTTGGCGGTCGCCCACATTGGCTAAAATATAGTGCAATAAATCTGTGCGAATACTAGCCCAGGTGTTTAAATCCCACTCGGCAGTATTCATGTTTAATAAAGTAGATTCATCCTGACCTTCAAAATCCATATTAAATAAACTTTTTAGGTCACCGCAAATAGATAGTAAATGACTGGGCATTTTATCGCCGGTTAAAAATTCAAACAGTCTGTGTTTAGACAGTCTAGATAAAACAGCCGGCTTAAGGCCGTTAAAATAACTGCGAATGACTTTGTCATTTTCATCGGATTTGCCATTCAAGTGCCCCAGGCTTAAGTGCTCTTGCTCCGACAATAAGCGGATTGAACGTTGAGAGTATCCAGGATGACTTTTAAAAAAATCCCGCAACTTTTGAAAGCGCAAGTACGCATAACCGCCAAACCACTCATCAGCCCCTTCGCCGGTCAAAACCACTTTTACATGTTGGCTGGCCATTTTAGCCAAAATATTTTTTGCAGCTCCATGCGGGTTACTGATTGGGTTTTCAAAAGCAACAATAGATTTAGTCAGTGAATCAAAAAAATTCTTACCATTCAGTTGAACAGTGTGATGCTCAATTCCCAAGTGTTGGGCAATTCTTGCGGCCTTGGCTGTTTCATCAAAATCCACATCAGCAAAGCCCACTGTAAAGGCTTTAGGTTTTGCACCACATTCGACGGCCATAGCAGCAATCAAAGCACTGTCAATACCGCCGCTTAAATAACAACCCACCTCAACATCAGCGACAAGTCGGCGCTGTACAGCTTGTTTTAGGGTGTCATATGCGGCCTCGATAACGGCTTCTTTTTTAAGACTGCGATTTTGAAATAAAGGTAATTTTTGGTAACTGACCGAGGTCATTTCTTGGCGCCGAACATCAAAGCAATAAACCCGACCAGGCATAACATGAAAACAATCCTTCAAAGCAGTGCGGGGGGGGACAATAGCCCGGGCTAAAAAGCGTTTAATATAAACTTCATCCAGTTCAGGGACCTCATCAGACAAGGCTTTTAATTCACTGGATAAAGTGAATCTATCATTCGTTCTTTGCCAGAATAAAGGTTTTACTCCATGCATGTCTCGACCAAAATAAATTTTCTTTTCAAACTGGTCATAAAAAATAAAGGCATATTCGCCAGAAAGTTTTTCCAAAGATTGTGCGCCAGAATAGGCAAATAAATTTAACAGCACTTCGCTATCACTGCGGGTTTTAAAAGTAATACCTTCAGATTCTAAACGATCCCTGTGCTTTTCATAATCGTACAATTCACCATTAACAATACCCCAAAAACGACCATCAAAACTTTTTAAAGGTTGGTGACCACCACTTAAATCAATAATACTAAGACGGGTATGAAGAAGAAGGACTTCGTCTTGGCAAACCCAACCGTAGCCGTCGGGTCCACGATGACTCAATGCTTGCAGTGGGAACATCAGTGAGTCTGGCGATGCTTTTTTATTAAAGTTGATCTGAGCCCATACTCCGCACATTTGTACCTCCTTCAAAAAACCAAATCATTTAAAAGGCCTGTTGCCGCAGAAAATCTATTTCAATAATTCATTAACTGGATAAAGTCTTACCACCATCTATAACTAAAGTTTGTCCTACAATCTGAGACGATCTTTTATCGCATAAAAAACTCACCACATTGGCAACATCTTCGGGGGTCGTCAGCTGACCAGAAGGTGTGGCCTGAATAGTTTTATCTGTTCGACTGTCTTTGTCGGGAAAAGCCTCAACGGCGTCTGTCAATACAAGCCCAGGGCACACGCAGTTGACTGCAATCCCTTTGGGGGCAAGCTCTGAAGCGTAATGACGAAATAAAGATTCTAAGGCGCCTTTAGAGCTTCCAACGGCGGCATAGTAGGGGATCACTCGAGTTCCCCCAGAAGAGGTGACTCCAACAATTCTTCCACCGGCTGGCATTTTTTCAATCAAGACTTGAATTAAATTATGAATGGCAAAAACATTGATATCAAAAGTCCAAGCCAAATGTTTGTGGGTCAGTTGGGTCGCTTCTTTGTGCACACCACTGGCGGCGCAGTGAATGATAAAATCCACATGATCTGTTTTAGCCAAGAGTTCTTCAGTCAAGGATTGAAACTTTTCAGGTCTAGTTAAATCTCCACGTAAACAAATGATATTTAGATTTTTATTTTTTGCTTCTTCAGATAAAACATCAGCGCTGGCGCGATCCCTGGCATACAACGCAAACACCATAGCGCCTTCTTTAGCTAGCTCAATACTGACGGCTCGACCAATGCCGCGTGTACCACCTGTCACTACAGCTACTTTATTGCTAAATTTTTTTTCAATTTTTACTGTCATAAGCTGACGTCTCCTAAAGATCTTCCCCCATCAATGGGTATAGTTACGCCAGTGATGTAGCTGGCCTGTTGCGAACATAAAAAAGACACCAGGTGACCGATTTCTTGTGGGTCACCCAGGCGACCTACTGGAATTCTTTTGCGAATGCTATTGCCACTTTCTTCTAATTTCTGCACAAAATCTTGAGTCATCGGTGTTTCAAAAAGCCCGGGAGCAATGGCGTTCACGGTGACTCCACGGTGAGCCACTTCTAATGCTAAAGTTCTAGTGAAAGCTTCAAGACCCGCTTTTGCAGCGGCATAGTTAGATTGGCCCCGTTTAGAAAAAAAAGAACTGATGGAGCTGATATTTATAATGCGTCCAAATTTATTTTTATACATGCCTTTGATGACAGAGTGGCAGAACGCCATGCTGACCAAAAGATGTTCTTGAATCAATTTTTCATGCTGAGAAAAATCAGAGTCTAAAAACAATCCATCCCGCAATTGCCCGGCAGAGTTGACCAGCACGCTGGCAGGTTTGTCAAATTTTTGTAGAATATCTTTATAAACCTCTTGAACATCGGCACTGCCGTACAATTCTTTTTGAAACAGTTCGATTTTAAAATTCTGTAGCCCAAGAGTCTCTGCTTTGTTTTTCAACAACTGCAAGCTAGCCGTGGCTTTTTCTTGGTTTTTAGCAAAAACCAAGGCCAAATCATAATCTTTGATTAAAATTTGGGCGATACCCAAACCGATGCCAGAGGTCCCGCCAGTTATTAGAGCGTACGGCCTCGGCTCACTCATAAAGTCAACTTTCCCGTCCAAGAACTAAACACGAATTTTGTCCACCAAAACCAAAACTATTGCTTAAAACTTTTAAAAGTTTTGCTTCACGGCTTTTATGGGGAACATAATCCAAATCACATAAAGGATCTGGAACATCTAAATTCAATGTCGGAGATATTTTTTGTTCCTGAAGCATAATTAAACAAGCCACAGCTTCAATTGCACTGGATGCAATGGTCGAATGGCCAATTTGTGATTTTAAAGAACTTACAGGGATTTTATAAGCATATTCGGCAAAAACTTTTTTGATGGCCGCAGTTTCTAATCGATCATTCAAGGGAGTGCTGGTGCCATGGGCATTGATGTAATCAATGTCTGTGGGCTGTAGACCTGCAGAGCGCAGGGCTTGTTGCATGGCCTCGACCACACTCATGCCGTCTTCGCGTCCATCTGTCAGGCGATAAGCATCACTGGTGCAGCCATAACCTAAAATATTTCCTAAAATGGGCGCATTTCTTTCTAAAGCGGCTTCGCGGGTTTCTAAAACTAAAACTGCAGCCCCTTCGCCGCGCACAAAACCGCTGCGGTCTCCGGAAAAAGGACGACTGGCTTTGTGGGGTGGAACATCTGCAGAAGTCAAGGCTCCTAAAAAGTGGAAATTTAAAAAGTTACTGGGCTCGCATCGGGCATCAACTCCACCAACTAAAACCCTTTGATAGCGTCCTTGTTGCAGGGCTTGAAAGGCTAAACCCAAAGCTTGATTGCCACTGGCACAAGCGCTGTTAATGCTGATCAAATTTTCATCAGAAATAGGTGAGAACCCACGAGACGACACAACGTCTCTTAAAATATCTAAAGAAGATTCAGAGGTTGTTTTTAAATATTCAAAACTTTCTTTCACCTTGGTCTTTAGCATTTTAACAACATAATCAAAAGATACGCCATCCGCTGTGCCATAAAAAACAGCATCAATTTTATGTTTTGGATCCAAGCTTTCTAAAGCCTGTTCAGTAGCGGCAGCTGTCATCAGCCAAGACTTCAAATGTTCCTGAGTGTTCACCCCTGAATAAAATTTTGTTTCAGGCAAACTTTCACGATCAATAACAGCTGCATAGGGAACAGGAAAAGATTCAGGCACTAAAGTGCCGCGAATGGATTTCACCCCTGATTCGCCGGCAAACATGCGTTTTTTAAATATGTCAACATTATGGCCTAGTGGTGACACCAAACCATAAGCTGTAACTACAACATCTTTCATGATCAGTTAGTGAGTGGTTTCAATAAAATCAATAAGATCTTTGACTGAAACAGACTTAATATTGGCTTGGGCGCCATTTTTATTTTTAACGAACTCAGCCACCTCTTTAAAGTCCAATTCACGGCCAATGCTGTTTTCTAGTTCAGAACTCACATCCAACATATCAATGCTTTCTAGTCCCAAATCATCCACCAATTTGCTTTCAAGCCCGATATTCAAAGTAGGATTGTTCAAAACATCCCGGATCGCTTTTTCAATATTTTGTAGTAACTCTGTTTGCGCTTCCATCATAGCCCCCTTGTTATTTTAATAAGCTGATCTGCGATACCATAGTAATCAGCAGAATCTAAAAATTGATCTTTAGTTAAATAATCATTCCAGTCTGTAAGTTCTTCTGACGGGCCTAGCAAAACAGCGGCGGCACCTTCAGCTAGGGTGCGATTATCCTGTCTGCGTGTCCTTTTAACAACTAAAAAATCTTCAAAAGAGTAAGCCGTGCAAACCAAGGCTCGTTGCACAATGCCATTTTTCAAGTCCCACTCAGCCTGTTGTAGTGCATGGATGGATGCTGCTTTTGAATGTGTATAAACATTCATAGGGCCTAAAATTTCTAGTGAAATTCCCATTTGTGCAGGGGCTAGATTTGGCAATTGCTTAAGATACATTTTAGGATTTCTAAATTTACGATAGGCCTCGGCAAATTCACTTTCAGGTTTTTGTAGAATTTGTTCCGTGCTAACTGCATCCAAGGGGCCATTTTCAATGGCACAATAAATACCGACTTGAAATGATTTTTCACTGCGAAAATCTTTAAGTAAAGCCTCAATACCCATAGCCACGTGGGATAATAGTAAAGAAGCACGACTCATCGAACGAAAGGCTTTTGCATCAGGAATAGTGATTTCCTGATTACTTAATAAGATTTTTTTTACATTTTCAACAATATCTTTATAAGTAGAGTCCTCTAAAGCAACCACAGGGGAGCTGACATCTGGCGTGATACTGTGATGCCACAAACATACACTCATTGCGCGGCCTCATTCTGAGCTTTCATTTGCTCTCTATTCTTCCAATCAGAGACAACGGCATCAAAATCTTGAGACGTCAGAACAGAGCGCTGCACATGTCCAAACAATATTGAAGCCGAAGAAACTTTAACACCATCCACTTCAACATGACCCTCTGCCATAGAATAGTTTTTAGCAGATTTGGTAATTTGAACTTTAATATGGCAACGATCGCCAGGATTGATATTTTTATAAAATTTAGCCGCTTTAACTGTTCCTAGTACAGGCAGGATACCTGGGTTTTGTATAGCAATGCACTTTCCCGCCATCTGAGCCATCATTTCAATTTGCAACACGCCGGGCACAATTGGCATGCCTGGAAAGTGGTCCATAAAAAAAGACTCAGAGCGTGAGAAAGTCTTAACTCCCTCAGCACTCACGCCAGGCTTGCATTCTAAAATTTTATCAATCAATAACCATCTCATTTAAAACCTCGAAACTCTTGTATTCATATCTATGCGAATTGTAAAGAAAGCCTTATAAAAAAAATCAGTTTTTTTTCTTAAATATATTTTTTTTCTTACAATGACAAAATATGTCGTTCATTCGATAAAATTAAATTTTCATGCCAAAGCTAGCGAATGGGTGTACATCCCTTTGCGCCATACTTTTCTAATGCCACAGTGCGGTCACAGCTGGGCCACCAATCATTTTCACAGTGAGTATTTCCATAAGTCTTCCACTCCAAAGCATTCTTACAAGAAAATTCTTTATACAACGATTTGCTAATAGGAGTTCTTATATGAGACTCGACGGCTGAAACTTTTTGCAACTTCAAGGCCTCTTGCATTCTTGAGAAACCAAAATCCCATTGGTGGCGCATGTTGTCGTAAAAGTCAGCGAAGTCGGAGGGGATTTGATTCACTATCTGTAGCAAAGCAGGCCAAGGATCAAAGTCGATGATTTTCAACTTTGGATCCAGTTTTAGTTTATTACGTCCACCAATATCAATCCACTTAACTCCAGATTCATTGATACTTTGTAACAAGCGCTTATTAGCAGAATAACCAAAAGTAACTTTTAATGCTTTATCTTCATAGTCCTTAAAAAGACCATCAGGATATGTCATATATACTTCATCGGCCAAGTGCTTGGCTAACTCATAAGGATAAAGATCTGAGGCTCCGGTCAAGTAGTAGTCATCATCAATTCGACCCGGGTTTACAACAAAAGGGTCTGCTATTGAACCTCGCATAGCCTGGATGGTGGTTTTATCCGAAGTGACTTCAGCCTTATCTAAAATATAGCTATTTGGATACTGTAAAGGAATTGCGGGACTGTAATTTTTTAAATATCCAGCCGTTTTTGAGTCTGTAAAATAATTAAAGGCAAATCGTTCATAAGAAAATTTTTTATCTGCATCCTTTTTGTCAAAAAGAGCCTTTGCTGCAATCATTAAAATTTTAGGTTTACCAGTTTCACTTTTAAAATTATCAGTGAAGCCTATATTATCCAAAGTTTCAGGGCCGTACAATGCGGGCTCAATAAAAAAATCAGGCAATATTTGATTTGAAGATAAACTTAAACGTTTAAAGCCTTCTTTTAAACGTAAAGCATCAGTATCGCGAACTTTGAATTGTCGAATGCCTTTAAAAAACTGTCTTGAAGTCAAAAAATCAAAACTGGCTTTAGAATCTGAAGACTTATGATAGATCATGGCAGACATACTTGCGCCACATGTGGTAATAATTAAGTCAGGGGTCCATCCTGATTTTTCTGCGGCTGCAATAATTCCTAAGCCCACACCAGGGGTAATTCCACCACCACTTATAATTAAAGCTCTGCGAAAAGGTTTTGTACCGTCTATCGCATATAACCGGGAAATAAATAAAAACTGAAACCCAATAATAATAGTTAAAAACCAAAATCTGATTAAGCCCATAGCTCCCTCAAATCCTTGGTGAAATGATCTGCAGAAAAGACTTCGCGCAATTTAAAAAACTTAAGGTTGACGGAGTTGTCTTGTTCGATGCTTTCGTACTGTGAGCGCAACCAAACGGCTTCTAAACCTTTGATTTTAATTTTTCCATTGCTGGTGTGAGGGAATTTACGTAAGACCACAATGTCTCTGGGATAACCATTGAGTTTTTTAAATTTGTGCCACAATTGCAGTTGAAAGGACTTTAATGTTTGACTAAAAAAATGACTTTGCAGATTGGGTGGCACCTCTAAAAATAGAATCACTTTCAAGCTGGCCCTTTTTTCATCGGGCACTGTGATGCATTTTGCATTTTGCACCAAGGTTGAACTTTCACGGGCCATCTGTTCGATCTCTAAACCTGATATTCTTTGACCATTGATTTTAA
>JBMOJS010000136.1:0-7762 GCA_049315665.1 Pseudobdellovibrionaceae bacterium
TGCCTCTTTTTTGCTACTAGCCGATAAGCCAAATACAGATTTACTAGCTTGACCATATTTAGCATTTTTGATCCAACTAGCAATGCCATTTTCGTTGAATACGCTTTGTACATCTGTCACTTGTTGCAGTTTAGAAAGGGGCAAAGTGCAAATCACTTTGCGTGCGTAATAACTTTCATGACCTGAAGCTGACTTAAAATTCAATTCAAAACGACTTCCATATTCACGGATAGATAGCAGCTCGTGATTCAACTTAATGTAATAATCTTCTAAAAATCCTGAAATTCTTTCGTAAAGCCTTTCTATCAAAGTAAAACTGCCTTCTTTGATAGAATAAAGATCTTTAACTTCTAGGTTGAACTGAAATTTTTCTAGATTCATTTGTGATAAAAAGTGCAAAGCAGATAAATCCTGTGCCCGACACCCATACTTGACAGTGCTCTGTTGTTCTAACCAACTTAACAAATCCTGATCCACTTCATTTTTTAAAATTTCAAAAAATTGGGACAATGGCATTTGATCATAAAAATCAATGCGGGGATAAAGATGTTTATTGGTGCTATCTACATTTGTAGGTAAATCTTTAAATAAATCCGATGAAACTTGAGATAAAAGATAGGTCAGTGATTTTGATTTGGCTTTAAGATCTTTTTCTGAAAAAAATTTATCGTTGTTTGTATTAAAAAAATAATGCGAAGGGGTACTTAAACCAGTGGCGGGCACAGGCTGAATAGAAATATCTAATTCTTGGCAAAGTTTGCGTAAAAAAGTATGTTCCGAAGTTAAAAACTCTGCGCCTAACTCGAAAGCGTCGGTACCCAAGGACTCCCTATTTTTTAAACTGCGAATTCGACCACCGGGTTTATCCATCAATTCAAAAACACGATAAGGTATGTTTTTTTTCTTTAACTCAAAGGCCGCCGTCAATCCAGCTAGGCCACCACCTAAAATAACTACTTCATCATCATAAAAACGTTTGTCGCCAATAAAGCTTTTATCTATAGAGCTGCACCCAGTCCCCAACCACAAAGGAGCTGTCGCTGCAGCAGTGACAGCCGCACTGCTCTGCTGCAAAAAACTTCGCCGCGATATTTTTTTTCTAATCAATCCATCGCCCCTTGCTTTAAGAATAGATATTTTGCTAAGTTTACTGTGTGACTGATTCAAAATTCAATCTAGAATCCTTAAAAAAAGCTTTTGATGACCTGAGTGATCATGGTTTTGCTGTCGTAGATAATCTGTGGCCTGTGGACTGCAGTCAATACTGGGAACGACATTTATTGAAGCTGAAAAATAAGCAAGCCTTTCAACCTGCAGGTATAGGGCAAAAACAAAATCTGCACATTCAATCTGAAATACGCAGTGATTCTATAAAGTGGCTGGATTTTAATGATTTTACAGAACAACAAGTTCAGCAGGATCTGGAATTTTTAAAACAGCAGCTGAATCAAAACTTTTATTTAAACTTAAATACTTTTGAAGCCCACTGGGCTTTATACGCGAAAGGCTCTAGGTACCAAACCCATGTGGATGCTCCCCCTGGCTCCAGCAGAAAAATCACTTTGATTCATTACCTGAATCACCACTGGGATGAAACCCAGGGTGGACATTTGAAAATTTATTCACCGCAAACGGATCCGCCACTTTGCCTAGAAAAAGTGGCTCCGATCTGGGGGCGCAGTGTGATTTTTCGCAGCGAAGTTTTTCCACATGAAGTAGAGCTTTGCTTGGGATCTAGGCAAAGCTTAGTGGTTTGGTTCCGAAACGATGCGTTGTATTAATAAGTCCATAGCATAGCTTATATTCGTTTTTGGTAGTAGTTCATGCAAATGAGGACAAGCCCTAGATATGCCTTTTTTATTTAAAGAAATCCTGCTTACCCGGGGAATCTATCGCCTGGTTATATTGACTATAACTTTTATGGCCGCTGTATTTGGAATTTTAGCCCCCTTTTTTCAAAAAGAGTTTATTGATAGTCTTTCACAACAAAAACTATTTTTTGATCTAAAAATAGATATTTGGATTTATATTTTATTGGCTTTTTTTGCTATGCTGTTGGCCCAAGCCTGTGCCCAGTGGGCCAATTATTTGGGTTCTAAAGAAGCTTTGATCATGCAAAGAATTTTATCCGAAAAAATATATGCAAAAATTTTACGTCTACGTGTTGATACTTTAAGTCAAAGATCCGTGGGAGAAACGGCCGCTTTATATGCCACCGATGTGGCCGGAGCCACCGTTTTTTTAGAGCAAACACTGCCCATGGGGGCGGCGACTTTGTTTCCCCTGATCATTGCACCCTTTGCAATTTCTTGGATTTTTTCAATACCGGTTTGGCCCACCATTTTAATTATGATCTTTGTTTCTTTGATTAATACTAGTTTAGCCTTTAGACAGTCTAAATTCTTTTATAAATTCAAACAGCTGGCTGGCGAAAGAATTGGCTTGGTGAATGAATGGGTGCAAAACATCAGGGCCCTAAGAATATTGGGTTGGACTGCATTTTTTGAAAAAAAAATATTTCACACACGAAAAATTGAAACTGAAAACAGAGTCAGCATGGTCACCAATGGACAGATGATGAATGCCATTTCATCCTCTGTGACATTTTTTCTTAATATTTTAACTTTATATTTTTTAACTGTGTGGGTGGATAAAAAACTCAGTGCCGGAGAGATTTTAGCCCTATTGTGGATTGCTGGAATTTTTTTGACTCGCCCTTTTCGGCAAATGCCTTGGTTTTTTACTTTTGCTTTTGACTCTTGGACCTCTTTGAAAAGACTGGAGCAGTTTTTAAAAGCCACAGGCGAGTTAAAATCCGAGGTGTCTACGGCTAACTTCAATAAACATGTTTTAGTATCCCCGTTGAATGTGCAACAACCTAAAGTACTGGCTATCAGCATAAAAAATTTAAATTTATGTATTGGTGAAAATCATTTACTTAAGAACTTAACTTTTGATATTCAGCAAGGGGATCTGGTGGCCATTGTTGGCGAGGTCGGCAGCGGCAAAAGCTTACTGCTTTTGTCCTTACTTAAAGAAACTGGGGTCACTTTTGAAAAATACAATATTTTCAATCAAGACGCCGATACATTCAGTTTAGATGAATTAAGACAGTATTACTCTTTAGTGCCGCAAGAAGGTTTTATTATGAGCGCCTCACTGCGAGAGAACGTAGGATTTTTATATGATATGGATCAATCTTTTGATGATGAAATTTTAAAATCTTTACGTTTAGCACAAATCAACCTAGAAAATGAAAGATTTACCGATGGCTTAGATACATCCATTGGCGAACGCGGGGTCAATCTTTCTGGTGGGCAAAAACAACGCACCAGTCTTGCCCGTATGCACTTTTTAAATGCCCCGATTCTTTTATTGGATGACGTGCTTAGTGCTTTGGACGCTGATACAGAAGAAAAACTATTTCGTGATTTGATTTCTGGCGCCTGGAAAGAAAAAACCCGGCTATTGGTGACTCACCGATTGAGTGCTTTGAATCATGTGGATAAAATTATTTTTCTTGAAGAGGGACGAATAATTGCACAAGGAACGCTGCAAAGCTTATTAACCACCTGTGAGAAATTTAAAACCTACACCAAGAGCCTAGCAGAAAACTCTAAGGAACTGCATGGAAAATAAAGAGACCCCAGAGCAAAAAGAGGGTTTCGAGAAAAAAACCCTACAAACCTTGTATTTTGCTTACAAATCTTGCCTGCCCCTGATTCTTTTTTCTTTGCTTTTAGGTTTTTTAGGGCGAGGACTTTTATTAGCCAATGCTAATATTATTGGCTTTTGGGTGGATAGCTTGTGCGTAGAAAAATGCCGCCCTATCCCTGATTTTTTTGTTCACTATCAACCCCACGATTACCTGGTTCTACTGATCAGCATCGCCACCATTGGTTTTGTATTGACGGTGATTTTTAGAATTATTTTTTCTAGGCTGTCGGCGCTAGCGATTTCTAAAATTTATGATGAGGTGACTTTAAGAACCTCTAGATTTCCAATGAGTTTTTTTGATCACAACCCCGCAGGGCGTATTGTGACCCGTTTTTCTAGCGATTATGGTAACGTTTTTCGACTGTTTGGCGGCCCTTTGGCTGAATTTATGGCC
The DNA here is from genome assembly GCA_049315665.1 of Pseudobdellovibrionaceae bacterium. Classification (GTDB taxonomy): domain Bacteria; phylum Bdellovibrionota; class Bdellovibrionia; order Bdellovibrionales; family Bdellovibrionaceae; genus JBMOJS01. Next base: position 4,112 of record JBMOJS010000136.1, read on the forward strand.
ATTATTTTTGATTTACTGATGATGATTGTTTTAATTGCCTTAGCCAGTCCCATTTATTTAATTTTTGTCGGGATTATTGTTGTTTTAAATTACTTGGTCTATCGATTCAATCGTACAAAGCTACGCCGTCTGCGGCGAGATCTATCAGCCAGCCGCTCACCAGGGATAGCACACTTTGTAGAAACCACCCAGGGGGCCAGTGCTATACGCACTTTTCGTAGGGAAAAATCTTTTTCACAAAGGTTCAGTCAGCTGGATCAATTTTATTTGGATAAAAAATTATTAACAGTAAAAAACACTTTGGCTTTTTCTTTTCAAATGAACAGTTTATCTGCGGTGTTTTTACTGATCACTGGCGTTTCATCCTATTTTTTAGTGCAAAAACAATTTTTATCTATTGGATCTGTGGGCGTGGCTTTTACTTTTATTGCTTTGTCTGGAAACACAGTGCAGATGTTTTTTGAGTGGTTGACCCAACTGGAAGATGCCTTGATTGGCGTGGAAAGATTAGACACTTATTTGCGCAGCCCAATTGAAGATGGCAACCATTTGCCTTCAATGGCAGAATTCGCCACCGATCATCCTTACCACACCGTTCAACAAGAGGATCAAGTTGCTAAATTTAAACCTCAGTCTGTATCGGCATCAGTGAATATAGAAAATCTTTGGTTTCGCTATTCACCGGATCAACCTTGGATTTTAAAAAATATAAATTTAAGCGTTAAAGCTGGTGAAAAATTGGGAATCATAGGACCTACAGGATCTGGGAAGTCCAGTTTAATTCAAGCCTTGTTTTATTTATACCCTTTACAAAAAGGATCGATTGCCATTGACAATAAAACACCAAGGTTAATTTTAAAAAATGAAACGTCAGACTTTATGCCCCAAATAGACTTGCAAGAGTACCGTAAATTCATTTCGTTTATTGCCCAAGAACCCGTTCTTTTTCAAGGATCTTTGCGCGATAATCTGGACATAGAAAAAACACATTCAGATGATGAACTTCTGATGGTGTTAGAAAAAGTAGATTTAAAAAAATGGGTATTGAGCCATGCTTTAGGTTTAGGTTTGTCTGTCGAAGAAAGGGGCAAAAATTTATCTTTGGGCGAAAGACAGTTGATATGCCTGGCCCGCTGCTTATTGCAAAAATCCAGTGTTGTCATTATGGATGAAGCCACCAGCTCTGTAGATCCGCAGTCAGAAGAAATTATGGTTTTGGCCACCGATAATTTTTTTAAAGAACGCACGCAAATCATTATTGCCCATAGGCTGTCAACTTTAGAAAAATGCGACCGCGTTGTGTGGCTGGACCAAGGGGAAATCAAAAAAATAGGCCCAGCTTCAGAAGTTATTTCTGCTTTCGAACGAACGGTTTCTAGCTGGCCTTGATTAAATTTTTAGTCCACTGCTGAATCATACCCTTAACACCATCACTGGCATTATTGAATTGAACACCATAGTTTTGATTTTGCTCGCTCCAAACCACATGCCCTTCGACTTCAATTGTATTGGTGCCATCAGGACTTTGAATTTTCATCGAAACAATCCCGCCTTTTTCTAAAGCTTCGGTGGCGTTGAAAGAAACACCCCCCGCAGAAATAGTGCGAATAGAACCCGTGAGCTGACGATCACCCAATGAAATACTCACCTTCGAGCTCATTTTAAACCTATCGTGTTTACGTTGATCCTGAGGACGAGAAAGTTTTTTCTGTCGTAAGATAATCCAAACCACCAAGGGTGCGGTCACTAAACTTAAATAAAGAAATAGATTTAAACTTCTAGCCAATCCCCCGCCGTTTCCTGGACCCGTCAAGCTGGCTGTAGACACCAAACCACAACCGCCTTTACCACCACCACCATCGGAAGAACCAGAGCCGCCGCCGCCCCCCGATGAAGTTTTTTCTTCAGCATAAGTGGCTATGTAAACCGGCTGTGAGGCCGAGGCGCTGGTCAAAGCTTGAGCTTGTAAAATGGACTTGTATAAATTCACTCGCCCCGATGTGGATATTTTGGTAGACAAATTCGACTTTACATCCACCTGACCTTGAATCAATTGTTTGATCTGATAGCCTGTCAACTGCGAAGCTTCACGCAATGCCATAGCCGCAAGTCCAGCCACAAAAGGCGAAGCCATGCTTGTTCCCGACATAACTCCGTAATAATTACCAGGTATGGTGCTAGTTATATAAGATCCTGTGGCTGTCACAGGAACTTTACTTACACCATAGTTTGAAAAGCTGGATAAATTATCGGTGTCAGTGGTTGATGCCACCGAAATATTGCTAGGCACATCGTAATTAGCAGGGAACATGGCATTGCTGTCGTTGTTTTTAGAATAATTTCCAGCGGCAGAAACCAAAACCACATGATGTTGGTAAGCGTAGCTAAAAGCATCATTCAAAGACCGGCTGTAGGATGAACCACCCCAAGAATTATTAATAACTTTAGCCCCATTGTTGACAGCATAATAAATCGCACGAATGGCGTTGGAGGTCGAACCCGATCCATTGGAATCCAAAAATTTCAAGGGCATGATAGTGATTTTGGATTCATCCAATGTCGCCGCCATAATATCTAAACTAGTACCGACAATAATACCCGACACGTGGGTGCCATGTCCCTCATCATCGTAAAAATTATTGGTATTGGTAATAAAATTCCAGCCGTGCACATCATCGATAAATCCATTAAAATCATCATCAACACCATTGCCAGAGATTTCTCCGGCATTGGTCCAAACCGCACCAGTACCACCACTGGCTACTGTTTTAAATACATCGTGGGTAGAGTCCAAACCTGTATCAACCACAGCAACAATGATTTTGCCTTTAGCGGCGATGGACGAAGCTATATTCCATCCTTCTTGAACTTTGACCGAGGCTCCATTTTGCGAAAATGATTGAGTGGAATTTTGTGACGCTTGAACCACATCATCGCGAGTAGAATGACTTAAAACTTGATTGGTGGGTTCATCCACTGATTTTTTAAAAATGTAATTGGGCTCAATAAATTCTACATCAGGGTCATTTTTTAAAGCTTCGTAGCTAACGGTGTCTGCAGCGCCCGCTTTTAATGAAACATGATATAAATTTAAACTAGGAAAAGCGCCTTTCAGATTGGCCTTGCCATAAATTTTACCCTGCACCGTCTGGGAGTCCACAGCCAAAGGTTTGTATTTGATTAAAAACTCTCCAGGTATTGCATCAGCAGCCACGGCATTGACTGAAAAAAGCATGGACGTAAAAACAATAATATATTTATAAGACAATCCAATTTTTTTGAAAAATTGTGGTGACATTAATGCAGAATTTTCTGCCGCACTGACCGGTTGTAACTGATGACTGAGCCTATTTTCTGATCGACGTGCCATTAGAGCTCCCAGTTATACGATAACCACACCCTTACTTTATCGACCTAAGGCCAGCAGAACTTAAGTACTGTTTTGAGGCGCAGCCCTATTGCTTAAGGGCCGCTCGGCATGACTTGAATCGATACAGTTTTTTTGATGCTTTTTTACGCAACGTCTAATATATTATACTTTAGTAAGTAAAATTCAGCTTAAAGGATAATATATTGGCTATTTTTTTTAAGGACTCTCAAGATATTTGTCAAATCATAGCAGAAAGATTGCGCGATCATCGACTTTTTCAA
>JBMOJS010000137.1:0-7754 GCA_049315665.1 Pseudobdellovibrionaceae bacterium
TGAATTTAAAAAGCGATGATATTTGGCTGCTGGAAGAAGGACATTGTTTTAGAAATCAAATGGTCAGTCTGTGTTCTGGTAAAAAAAAATCCCATCGCGCCAACTTTGAATTTGAAAGCGGCAGCATTGAAACTTTAAAAAATATTGTAGAGGCGGTGGGGGGCTACACATTGCTGCCGGCTTTAGCGGCAAAAAACTTAAGCGACGGAGTCAAAACCCTGGTCTTTGAAAAGCCCATTCCTTCGCGGCAAGTGGGTTTGGTGTATCGGCGTAAGCATTATAAAGATCAGCTGATCGAAGCCTTGGGGGAATGCATTATTCAATCTTTGCCGGAAGAGATTCAAAAATTAAGATTGAAAGATTTAGAAGTCTTGCCGGTTTAGGCTTGCGAAGAGTCACCCAGGTGCGGTTTAGGCTTGCGACCCAAAAATTATTGGGCCGTTTTTGGCAGGACTTTTTGTGCTGGGGGGATTCTGTTGCGCAGTTTCGCATTGGCTTCATTTTCTTTTTTCATCATATCTGTCACTGTTGGAAGTGGCGCGCGCTTGGGCGCCGGTCCGCCAGGGGAGTGTTTGGCATCATGGATGACTTGTTTACCCGGTGATAATTTATTGTATTTTTCCATTTTATCTACAACCGGGGCGCCTAAATCAGGGTCCATATTTTTATCTTTACTGACCTTTTCGAAAAGTGTATCCAGAGCTTTCTGATCTGCAGGGGTCGGGCCTGATGGTTTTTCTGATGATTCTTCTAAACCAGACTTGCTATTGATCCACGCTTCAGAGACGACAGTGACGTCTTTTTGTGCAGAATAACAGACCAGTTTTTTACCATTGGCATCCTTAAGATTTTCGGTTTGTGGACAAACAACAAATGTTGCAGAATTGCCATTCGCCTCTTGAACAAAGGTGAAAGATTCTCTTTCCGGCCCTCGCTTGTAAGCCCGAGTCACTTTCAGTTTGCCGCCACTGTATTCTTTGATTTCTTGCACGTTTGTTTCAGTCAGAATAATTTGCGTGCCTTTGGCCAGTTTAAAAAAAGCCCCACTGCAAACTTCCGCACTTTTGTCAGTAAAGCATTTATTTTTATCTTCATTTTTTGCAAAGGTGCTGTTTTTTTGACCAATAAATTGTTTCAGGTACATGGCTTGCTCCGCAGAAAAATCTTCAGCCCATGAGTAAGAAACCAAAAGAAAACTTGTTAGAATAAATAAATATTTTTTCATAAGTATTTTTTCGGCATTCCTAGAAAGGACTTTATGCGACAAAAGTCGGGCTGCCTAAGTGGGCAAGAATAACACTTGAGCCGCCAGGAGCACTTTGTCCCCACGGACCTTGGTATAGGATTCGCATATCAAGTCTGTGTTGAAAAAATTTTTTTTAACGCATTATGAAAAGGAGAAATGATATGGATTTAAAAATCTGCAATATAAATTTGCAAAAAGTGGGTTATTTAGCTGTAAAAACAGGCTTAATTGGTGCCTTGCTTATAGGCACGCAAGGCTGCAATGACAGGGATCTTGCGGTGGGGGCTGGTGCCGTTGCGGTTGTTGCTGGTGCCGTTGCCATCGGCGCTGCCGCCGATAGTCATGATCACTATCGCCATGGTCGCCCTTACTATGGACGGCGTCATGGTGGTCACTATGGCTATGTTCGACCTTACTCTTCGCAATTGCAAACGGTGCAGTTGGATGCAGCCGCATTGGGCGATCTGTCTTTCGATGTGAATTCTACCGTGGTGGTTGATAATACTACGGCTGCTGTTGAGCTTGCGGACAGTTTGCGCGTGGCTGAAAAATATGATCTGCCCCTTTCTGCAGCACAGCCACTGACATTGGCTTTGCAGTCTGCAGCTAAAGGCAGTGTCCAGGCCATTCGTAATATTGGTTTGGAAGCGACTGATTTAGAACTTTTGGGCCGTATGAAAATGATCACTCAGCAAGGGGTTGAGCGCTTAGCTTCGGCTTTGCAATTGCCCGTGAGCGAAGCTAGAACTTTGGTGACTCGCTTGATTCAAGATTATAAAGCTCAAGCCGCAGACTCTAGAAGCGACTACTGGCAAGCTTGTTTTCAATCTGGATCATGGAAAACTCCGCAAAACAACAACTGTCAAAAAGACTTTTGGGGTGGTTGTAGCCCGCAAACAGGGGCTACTCGCTGCTCAGTCAGATAACACCACCAATTCCATTTGATTCATAGACCTTTGTTGCTTCGTCGGTTCGAATGCTCAATGTACCTTATGCACACCTCCGCTTCGAACCTCCTTGCGCCTCGGTCTATTTTTCAAATGAAATTGGTAAATATGCCATTGGATTCATAGACCTTTGCAAAAGCGCCATCCAAAAGATGGTGCTTTTTTTATCCTAGTCTGCGAACTTCAATCAAATTCCACAGCCAAATTAAAAAGACCACTAAAAACAATCCGCCAATCAGGCGCAAAGATTTTTGTTTTTCCAATTGAAAGTTTTCGGTCAAACCCACAGCCAACAGTAAAGCCGTGAAAGCAAATCCCACCAAGGTGATGGGGGGTAAAATTTCGGAAGCCACTTGAAACAAGAAAAAAGGGATGTCGGCAAATAAAATTAAAATATAGATTTGCTTAAAATCCAAAGTCCTTTTTTCAAAAATTTGAAAGTAGTAATAAATAAATACCGCCATCAAACTAGTTAGAAAAAAAGCCATAAAAGGAGCCACTAACAGGCCACCCAAAATGCGATAAAAATTGGGGGGGATTAGGCCGCTTAAAACTCCGGATAGCATAGACACCGCCATCAACAGTCCTAAGATCCGCGTCCAAGACCAATCCATGGGAAGATGAGCAATGTTTTTTATGGGGTGTTTTAAAAAATTCACGACAAAATGGTAAAGCTCTACAATGGGATCACGAAATTTTGAGCTGTCGTTTTTGTTGCCTGCATTGGGTGGTGTTACATCACGCATAATTCACTTATCACAGCATGAAGATATGCGACTTGCAATCCTTAAAAATGACCGTTCATGCGAAAGGCTATATCCAGTGAATTTTGATCCACGGAAGAACTGGTCAAGGCGGTGCGACCACTCAATTCGACACCCAAAGAAAGGTGAGCATTGCTTTGAATAAAAATTCCAGATGATAGCATCCAAGAAGCTGTATTTTCTTCCAACGTATATTTTTTGTTGGGATTATTGTATTTCAAGTAACGATCCGAAAGCCCTGTCGAGACTGTGTAGAACCAGGGGTGGTTCAAACTTTCTTTAAAACCAATTTTTAAATCCACTTCGCGCAGGCTCAGCTCTTCACGCCCATAAGAGGTCAACCCAAAGTTTCTAAAAACCCCTTCTGAAAACCATTGTGGTGAAAACAAATCAATGCCCAAAGACAATTGCAAGCCGTTTTGATAACGAGACATTTTTTCGTCCTTAACACTCAGAGTACTGAAAGAGGTCACGTAGCCAAATCCGGCGTGAACCATCACATCATCAAAGGCACTGTAGCTTTGCTCTTTATAACTGGATGTTTGTGAACCTATTTGGTTTAAAAGTTCATCATAGGTAGTTTCTTGATATTCTTTTTCATCAATCTTTATTGATTCTGCGGCGTTGGCTTGCGGATTTCCAACAGCCAGTGTGGCCACCATTATTAATGCGAAAAAATAGATTTTTGTTTTATCAAGCTTTTGCATAATTCAATATTAGCAAGTCTTTGGTGCCAGAACCACTGGCGGCTTGATTTGTAGGTTAACTCTGGACCAACAGCTTAGGAGCCTGTGTTTTAGGACCAGGTCATATGGCGCTTCGATTCGATGTGTGTAAACATAAGGCATATGGCTGTATACTCCACCAATGCATTTTGTGCCTTTTGCAAAACACCCCGACGCATTTATCGCAAAAAAAATATCAATGGGATCAATGTTATAGCCTCGGCCCTGGCCAGCTGTGTTTTGATGTTTGTATTGTGGCAAGGTTTTGATGCCCGAATTATAATTTTATTTATTGCTTGTTTGGCGGTGAGCGAAGCTTTTATTCAAATCCGTTGGCGGCTATCAACCCTGTGCCAACAGTGTGGTTTTGACCCAGTTTTATATACAAAATCTGCACATGCCGCCGCCGCCAAAGTTAAAAAGCATTTAGAGGCGCGCCAGCAAGATCCTCAAAGTTTATTCAAGCCCCCTTTAAATTTGCCAAAAATTTCAGCAGAAAAATCTTTAGCTTTGCAACAGCCCGAAAAAAAAGGACAATTGGTTTCAAGGCAAATATAAATGAATCACAAATATTACATTGAGTCTGGACCTTATTCAGAATAATCTGCCCGGGAATGAAAACTTTAGTGGTGGTCCCCACCTATAACGAAAAAGACAATATTCAGGTTTTAGTGCCTGAGCTTTTGCAAAGATTCAATTCTGAGGTTCATGTTTTGGTGGTGGATGATAATTCCCCCGATGGAACTGGGGATATTGTACGTCGTTTGCAGCAGGATCTGTTGTCACAACCCGCAAATTCTGAGCGTTTGCATTTGCTCAGCCGGGCTGGCAAGCAAGGCTTGGGGAAAGCTTATTTGGCGGGATTTCAGTGGGGCTTAGAAAAAAATTACGATGCCATCGTTGAAATGGATGCTGACTTTTCTCACCGTCCCCAAGATTTAAGCACCATATTGCAAGATCTTGTGACTGCCGATTTTGTGGTGGGCTCACGCTACGTGGCTGGCGGCCAAACCGTGAATTGGGGCCTTTTCAGAAAAATCATTTCTAAGGGCGGAAGTCTGTATTCACGATGGATTTTAGGTTATCCCGTCAAAGATTGGACTGGCGGCTTTAATGCCTGGAAAAGCCAGGTTCTGCGGGCCATTGATCTGTCTTCAGTCCGTTCCGAGGGCTATAGTTTTCAAATTGAATTGAAGTACAAAGCTTTGCGCAAAGGTTTTCGCGGGGTCGAGTCGGCCATTGTTTTTGAGGACCGTCGAGTGGGGCAAAGCAAGATGTCCCTAAAAATTGTTTTAGAGGCCTTTTATCGGGTCTGGCTGATTCGTTTTTATTAGCCCTGCTTCTTTTGTTGGCAGGACTTTTTGCCAATCTCTTCACCGCAGGATTGTTTTTAAATCCAGGCAAATGCAAGCTGAAGAGTATGAGTGCAACAGCCTGGCGTTTTCTTTGTTTGATTGTTTTAAGTATTGCAGTTTGTGCTTCGACGGCGTGGTCGGCGGGGCGTAAGCGTGCGCCTGCAAACTCTGGGGCGTCGACAGCTAGCAAAGCACAAAAAGGCACCATCATTGGTGAAGCGGCTTTTGTTTATAAAGAGGCTGATTTTGATTCTGCGGTGATTACCACGTTAAAACAAGGTCAAGTTTATGATATTTCTAAAACTAAAAAAGGAGCCTTTTATAAAATTCGTATCAAGCCCGGCCAATTGGGTTGGATTGTAGATAGCGATATTCGTGTTGGCGCCTTGAATTTAAAAAAGGTGGCAGAGAGAAAACAGTTGGAGTTGCGACGAAAAAGACCTTTTTCTTACCAGCGGCACCGGGGTTTGGCCCTGGAATACATGCAATTTGCTGAGGACACTCGTGGTCAAAATCGCTACGAGGGTTTGTTATTTTACGGTTTAAAAATCAGCGGCAACAATACGTTTTTTGAAGGCGAAACTTATACGGATTCGACCTTGCAATTTCATTTTGGGGCGCCAAAGTATTACAAAGAGGCCACTGGCTTTGATGCTGATGGTTGGATTTTTATGGGTCAGTTTTTATTTATTACTCCCGTGCCGCAAAGCCGCTGGCACATGTTGTATTATGGTTTTGGGCCGAATTTTAGATACTCTCACTTTGACCTGAAAAGAAGCGAAAGTGGGCGCGAGATCAGCTATGCTGCCGATGATATGGTTCTGGGGGCTGTTTTTAACCTGGGACTGGCTTTTCGCCTAAATCCCCAGTCGGCCCTACGCTCAGAGGTTAAATATTACTGGGAAAAAACAAAGTATTTTGCTTTTTCGACCGCCTATCAGTTTGAATTTTGATTTTTAGCGGGGATTAGGGTAGTATCCGGTCTCTTATGGCAAAAAATTTAGCGGATGTGGCTTTAAATAGTAAAGATGACTTTTTAGTTCCTTTGGATTGGGTGGGGATGCAGTCCATTGAAGTTCCTGTGCGCTGGCAAGGAATGACCATACCGGCCAAAGTGGATGCTCAGGTGCGTTTAGAGCAGCCTCAGCGGGGAATCCATATGTCCCGCTTATATATGGCCGTGCAAAAATATCTTTCTGAAAATGAACTGAGTGCTGTGATTTTGCAAAACCTATGTGCGGACTTTCTACAAACCCATGCAGACTTAAGCAGTCAGGCTAAACTGAAAGTGCGGTTTGAACTGCCTTTGCAGAAAAAAGCTTTGGTCAGTGAAAATCAATCTTGGCGCCAGTATCCGATAGAGATCACTGTGCTGCAAAAAAAACAAAAGCCAGTTCAAGTGTTTGTGGACTTTACGGTGACCTATTCAAGCACCTGCCCTGCTTCTGCTGCTTTGTCGCGCCAGTTGATTCAAGAGCAATTTTTAAAAGATTTTGTGGGTGGCGCAGTTGTTTCTGGGGCTGGCGCAACTGCGGCGGCCGTCTCTGGGGCGCCCGCTATTTCTGCTGAAAAAATACATGAGTGGTTGGGCAGCACCTTAGGTATTGTGGCCACTCCCCATGCCCAGCGCAGCACTGCGCGAGTCAAATTGCAGTGGCTAGTCGATGAAGCACGGGATCTTGATTTTATGACTTGTGTTCAAACTTGGATTTTTTTGGTGGAAGAAGCCTTAAAAACTCCGGTGCAGGGGGCAGTAAAAAGAGTCGACGAACAGGCTTTTGCTTTATTGAATGGACAAAACCTGATGTTTTGTGAAGATGCGGCTCGCCGTTTGAAAAAGATTTTTTTAGAACAAACAAATATTGTTGATTATGTCTGCGAGGTTCAGCATCTTGAAAGTCTGCATCCGCACAATGCGACTTGCCGAGTTTCTGCCGGTAAAAATCTATTGGGTTTTGATGCCGAGTAGGTGGGGCTATAAATAATAGGTCAATCCTTCAAATGGAACTGTCTTGCCATTCTAACTTTGAGTCATGAAGTTTTCTATATAAAGTTCGCCAATTTATTCCCAAAATTTTTGCCGGGCCTGGATTTTAAGGTCAGTGCTTAGAGAAACTAGGAAATTCAAAAATCCAGAGTTATAACCTTGTTCGATTTCTTGCTAAGTCGGTTTGATCGCTAGGCGATCAGTAGCACTATTTCTCAATCGACTACGCCTTGACTTTTTGAATTTTGTCGCTGTTGGTCGTCCTAGAGCCAACGCCCATGCAAGCTAGGTTTTAGAATTGGTATAAGAGAAATTTTTAGAAGTATTCAGCTTGAGTGCCGCCGCTTCGAGTATTTTTTTGCGCTGGTGGGAATCTTTTTTCTGCGCCGGTGGGAATCTTTTTTCTGCGCCGGTGGGAATCTTTTTTCTGCGCCGGTGGCGCGACGCCAGGCGACATGTAAACAATAAGTATTGACATGGTTTTTTGCATAAAAATAAAAATCGAATCCTACTTTTGAATAGCTAAAAAATCAGCGTTGATCGCGCCGTAAAGACCCTTGGTGGCATCCGAAAAAGCAACAATCAGTCCAGGCGTGCAAAAGAAAAAATAATCAAACACAATCAAATTTAAACACAAAAAGTCGCTTATAAAAATCCATGCTATAAATTATTTGAATTTGAATTTGAATTTGAATTTGAATTTGAATTTGAATTTGAATTTGAATTTGAA
>JBMOJS010000138.1:0-7750 GCA_049315665.1 Pseudobdellovibrionaceae bacterium
AACTCTTGCGGTGCAGAAATTTTGAATGGCGTATTCTCGACTGCTTTGCGTAAACGCTCGGAAGCCTCATAGCCGCGCGCAGCGTCTGTTTCTGGCATCAAAATAACGAACTCTTCGCCACCATAGCGCGCTGCCAAATCCGCTGAACGAATGGTGCGCACGATAATTTCTGAAAGTTGGATAAGCACTTCATCGCCCACATCGTGACCGAACGTATCGTTCACTTGCTTGAAGTGATCCATATCCATAATAATCACGGAAAGGGCGCGTTTCGTCTCGCCTGCTTGCCGCACGAGGTTTTTCAAGTGCGTATCGAGATAGTGGCGATTATAGAGCTTGGTCAATCCATCCGTCACCGCCATAGAGACGGATTCTTGGTAATTTGATTTGAGTGCCTCTTGGTATTTTTTGCGGCGAATTTGCGTTTTTACACGCGCGAACATTTCGTTGAAATCAATCGGCGACAGCAAATAATCATTCACGCCCAAATCAAGCCCCTTAAGCATGATATGTTGCTCTTCTTCGTCCACCATCATGATGATGGGGACATGGCGCACCGCCTCAATTGCCTTGAACTGCGTGGCGAGACGCAACCCGTCAATATCGGCAAGTTGCATGGAGATGAGAATCAAATCCAGCTCTTGCGCGGTCTTGGCGTATTCCAAGCCTTCTTTATGGTCGGTAAAAAATTTGACCTTATAGCCCGCGTTGGTGAGCTTATCGTTGGTGCGTTTGGATTGGACCACGTCATCATCCATCACCATGATGCTGGAGCCCGACACGTCAAAATTCGTACCGAATTGCTCGGGCGACATGCCCAGCTGCGTGCCGGACTGATCCCGCAAGCGCAACTCGTCGATCAGCACTTTGATGCGCACGAGCGAGCGCACACGCGCAAACAGCGCCGTGTCGTTAATAGGCTTGGTCACAAAATCATCCGCACCGGATTCGAGCCCTTCCACGCGCGCCGACTGGTCGGAAAGCGCCGTAACCATCACCACCGGAATATGTGAAATTTCCGGATCTTTTTTCATCTGGCGGCAGGTTTCGAACCCGTCCATCCCCGGCATCATCACGTCGAGCAGAATCAAGTCCGGCTTTTTGTCCTTGGTTTGCTGGATGCACTCGTAACCGTCTTTGGCGGTAATCACGTCATAATATTCGTTGCTGAGCTTCGCCTCGAGCAGCTTGATATTCGCGGGCTCATCGTCCACCACCAAAATCAGGCCCGTCATGCTTCCACCCCTTCAAGTAGGCGTCGGATGGTCGCAAGGAACTGGTCAATCGCAATCGGCTTGGAAAGATACGCTTCACAGCCCGCTTGCATAATTTTTTCTTCGTCGTCTTTCATGGCGAATGCGGTCACCGCAATCACTGGAATATGCTGAATTTGCGGGTCAGCCTTGATTTTCTTGGTGATATCGAGCCCTGAAATTTCGGGCAACTGAATATCCATCAAAATCAAATCGGGCATCATGTTACGGGTGAGCGAAATCGCCTCCAGCCCTTCGCGTGTTTCGACCGTCTCATAGCCATTCGCGCCCAAAAGGTCGCGGAAAAGCTTGAGATTCAAATCATTATCTTCAACGATGAGGATGCGCTTGGCCATAGAGCGCACACTATAAACAGTAAAAACCTGTTTTTCAAAGGGAATTCTTTAGATGCTGATAGTGCCAAGACCAACTTCTCAAGTACGCTTAGATAGCCAATATACGCGATTTTATGTGTGTATGGTGTTTCATGAGCGCCATTTTAGGCTACATTTTTAAAGAAATTCTTTGTTTTGGAGCGGCTTAAATCGAACACACTGTAACCTGCCTGTAACAAATTCATGCTAATCTGTTTGAATGCAAGATATTCCAATTTCAGAAAAAATCGATGCTGCGATCAAGAATGGTGAAATTCCGCCTGAAATGGTTGAAGAATATAAGCTCATTGCGCCTGATGACCCCAGAACCAAACAATTCTCCGATTACATGCAAAAAATCATGGATCGACTGATTCGTGGTGCACTGAAAGAAAATTATCGGAATGGTGATGTTCCAAAGCTACGCTTCCTGATCATTGAAGATGAAGCACCAAATGCATTTATGGAGAGTGAGGCTAATCCCCCCATCGTTTTATTTAGTACGGGGCTTATTAAATTGTCCGAAAATGAATCAGAGCTCGCAGCCGTATTATGTCATGAATTAGGCCATGATAGTTTCGACAATCGCTTGGGCAAAAATTTTAACGGTAAGGCGCAGGAACTATCAGCAGATTTACGTGCTCCGTATTTGCTGAGAATGGCGAATTACCCGCAATCATCATTGCGCACATTTATGGACAAGCTGCCAAAACAAAAGCGCTCTGATGATGTTTTTAAGCGTATTTTTAGCACCGTAACATCAGCACACCCTGATCGTGATACGAGGATGTCTGCCTTGGCGGAAGTAGAGCGCATGTTAGTACGTGGTTCACTTGAACGCGGATGGGGGATGGGGGAGCAAGATCCTGCAAGTATTCAAGATGGCCCATTGCCTTCACAGGTGCAAAAACTGGGAGCGCTTAAAACCAGATTAGGACCAGTTGGTGATTTTTTTAACCAACAGGATTTTGAAAACGCAACTGCCACTCGTCAAATCAGTATTTTACGGGCTGCTTACGACATATTTATTATCAAAAATAATCCATATTTTAGATCTAGAACTAATGAGTTTTTACAATCGCTTACACTCTTTACAAGGGTAAATAAGTATAAAGTAACGGATAGTAAAGAGTTCGCAGATTTTATCGACTATGTATGCTTTGATAAAAAATCTCGCTATAGCACAGAAATATATGGAACACTCACTTATGATGAGCCATTAGGCAACCTGAAAGCCATACAAAAACACATTGATAATTTTTGTAGTGCCCCCACCAAAGAAGAAGCCAATCGCGCGGCCAAAAAATTAGTAACATCATATCAGCGTTATTTTAGTTTAAATCCCTCTATCATCTGCCATGTAAATTTCACGGGCTTTAGTTTTCCAAAAGATCTTAAAAAACGATTGGATGCAGGTGAAAAAATAACTGCTCCTTGGCAAACACATCTCTCATGGTTATCTGAACCAGTGGATGTGGATATTCTTAAAGCATTAGAAATTGTAGGTATTGGACAAGTGAGCAAACATGTTGCTCAACTTGTGTCTGAACATAAAATTGAACCAAGCCACAATATATCCTGCGTTCGGAAGCTTACATCAGTTCATGAATATGAAACTGGAAAATCTTATCGCCTAATCTATAAATCGGATGGCACGGTTACATGTCGAGAAAGTTACCGAGAAGATCTTGATTTTGATGAAATTCATTCCCGCGAATCCGATCAAGAAAAAGAAGAATTGGCCTATACCAACAAGATTGATTGGAAGGATTTCAGAAAAGATTTCAGAGAGTTCTGCAAAAAGCATGCTCAATATATATTGGGAGAGCCATCCTATTTCGATAGGTCTTATCCTTTCGCTGAACGGTTTACAAAAGAGCTGGCGGAATATGTTAAATTGGGCGGAGAATCAGTAAATAACGATACAAAATGGTTATTTAAGGATTTCTGGCCTAGCTTAGTTGAGGGTCATGCCGCACAAGTCAATGAGGTTGCTGACTGGAAATTTCAAAAGCAATTTGCACTGTCGGCATCACATCCCATTTTAGCATTTGCTATTCGCCATAAAAATGTGCTTCAGTATGGGGGGATTGATTTCTCTGTTTTTAGATTTTTTAGTCATGACGCGTCAAAAGAACTGCTGGATAGGAAACTATTTAAACAACCTTTATTTGAAGGTATTCCCGCAACTTCAATTGAGGCTTTTTTTAGCGCCACCAGCGAACTTAAAATAAATGAAGCCTATGATCATCTAAAATTTAGCGATGCTTTCTTGATTGATGCGATGCTTTACGAAACAATCAATTTTTTACGTGATTCGCAAAATATCAGCCTAAGCGATATTCATCGTTTCAGAACAATTTTAGGGGGATCTTTCGTGGGATTTTATGCCCATAAAGATCTGTTTATAGCGTTACGCGAAGAGATAAATAATAAAGCCAGCACGTTCCTTGCAACACACGAATTGCCTAATTCGTTAGATGAGCTGATTGCTAATTATAAGCTATTATCAGTTGGCAGCATGGGCGCAGGCGGCGTCAATACTTTTATGGAATCACTTATTTCCTTATCTCCATCTATTGGGGTTAAATACCAAAAAGCTATTAGGGATAAAATAACATCAATTACAGAGGTTGATGCGCAAATCACAGCGTTAGAAAAAATAATTTTCAATGATTCTAACCTGCCAAAAGCTATAGAAAGCAATCAATTTTCCTATCATGACCTAAAATATAAGGGGAATATTGATGATCCTCAGTTTAAGCAATGGGTCAATCATGCTTACGTACTATCAACGGCTAATTACTTAGCAAGATTGCCAAAAGACGAAAGAACAACCGCGATTGAGAAACTGATTGAAAAACTTAATACTCATACCAATGAAATAACAACATCATTGATATTGGAAGAACTTCTCAAAAAGAATGCCGCAAATATTTACAAGCCAAGTGAATATGAGTTAACTCTTCTGAGAGAAGCGATTAGTGATACATCGTTGAAAAAAGCCAACTCGTTGCACATACATTTTGCAGCAACAGAAGTGAGCCTGCTTGAACTCGCTAACGAACCGCATATTCAACAAAACATCCTTGATTTGTTGACTGAACCTTACAGTGACCAAAATGCTTTATCTTTTTTAGATTTAGCAAAGAAAAAGATTTTTAAAGATAGGCCAGCAGATTTATTAGCGTTTGAAGAAATAACGACCGATAGGTCGCTTCTTTATCAAATTGAGGTGTTACACAAGAAATTCTGGAACTCGCCGTTTGAATTACGATCCGCTCTTATAAAACAGGTCATATTCCCTATAAGAATTGAAAATGAACCTGTCGCAATGAAGAAAGGCATTCAGTGGGCATTGGATACGGCTTTACCACCTGAAAAGGCAGCCCAAGACACCGAAACACAAGCAGCGCGTCAAATCGTCCAGTCCTATTTTGAAGCGAATGATGATCCCGCGGATAAGCGCTTCATGGCAGCTGCGATGGTGGTAGCTAATCCTCCACAGACTAGAGAAGCTGGGTCAGAAATATCACCTGCGAAAGGCTTGAGCCTTGTTCTCAGCGCTATTGATCCAGCGGGCGATAAAGTAAAGCAGGCAATTGAGAGCCATCCCGATACTCCAGACTCTATTAAGGAAGCCTTCAAAGACTCTAAAACAATGGCGAAGAACCCGCCACGCGATGTGGTGTTAAAATGGGTTAAATCATCCAATGAGGCACTCCAAACAGATCAAAAAATGATAGCCGTAAGGCGTGTGCTTGGTGCAGGATCTTACGGAATTACCGTAGAAGGCTTACGCCAAGATGGCCAAACAATCGCTAGAACGATTCTATATCCAAACGTTAGAGGTAAAGCGGAGAATGAATTCCGCATTCTGTCTAAGGCAGTAAATATTCTCGTAAAAAAAGATCCGCGTTTTGAACCCGTGCTCGATATGGTGAGGCAAGCTGAGAAAAGCTCGATTATCGAAACAGATATGGATATGGCGGCCAAGCAGGCAAAGCTGGCCAGCGAACTTTATGATGGGCTAAGAATCAAAGTTAATGATGTCGATTTCACCTTTGAAGCAGCACCATATGTTGGTCATAGCAAAGATCACAAAGATTTTCTTGTCATGCCTGGCAAGCATTTCAATGATTTGGCGACAGAAGCAAAAAAAACAGATGATGAGGCCAAGAAAAACCATGTTAAGTCGCTAGCGAAGGCATTGCTTACTGTTGAAGTCATGGCTTTATTGCGCGGCGGCCCCTTCGACCATGATCGCCATGGAGGTCAGCAGCGGATTAGTGGTAACCATATAGGTCAATTTGACTTTGGCGCAATGAGTCTTGAGAAAATGAATGCGCGTCAAAAAGAACTCGTGGGCACTGTTTTTGGTAAAGTGATTAGTAATTTCTCGCCTGATAAATCCATTGCACAGCTCATTCACGAATCAGTAAAGTCTGTTGCCAAGAACCAAGAAGATAGAGATTTTCTAGCCGCAGTTGAAAGATCGATATTGGCACTTGGTAACTTTCAATCTGAACTCGAACAACCAGACATGTTACAAGTTTTGGCCGCCGTAGTAGGCAGCGGTCAGGTTGATACAGATATCCGCAAACATATCGAAGAACAGTTAAACGATACAGGAAAAATGATGTTGACCATGCTAGAATCGCAGGCATCGACTTGCGGTATTAGCATTGAAAAAACCTCCGAGAAATTTAAACCCTCCATGACGACAGAAGATGATCAAGATTTGGCAGATCTTAGCGAGTTGGATTACATAGAAGGCGAGTATGTCTCAGGCCAAACAATCCAAAAGCAGCAAGGTATTCAAACAAGTACAAACAAGAAAAAACCGAAAATTAATGATGAGCAAGAGCTAGAATCCAAACCTTCTAACAAACTTGGCGTAGCTACTGGTGTGGCGGCTGCTCTTGGCGCGAGCGCTCTTGCGGCCGCGCATGCCTCAAAGGGAAGTAAAGATAAAGAGGATAAAGCAAATCCATTTGTAAAATCTGAGGTAGAAAAAAAATCAAGTGACTTATCGGGTATTGCGGGCATTTCACTCGCAACCGTTGGAGCGGCTGCTTTATTAGATGGCTTGGCATTTCGCGGTAAAGGTCTACAATCACTTGGACGCGTATTTAGCAAAGATAAGCTCGCGAATCCTATCATTATTCAATCTGCTTCAAGAACAGGGATGTTAAATGTTTCAACAGCGCTTGGTGCTGTGGCTACAGGTATTTCGGCTGCATTGCTGCTCAGCAGTCAATCATCCAGTCAAGATAAGCCTAACAGGCTATGATTATTAAATAATCCCTAGTCTTCTGTTTCCAAATTAAAGGATTTTTTAAGCACACGGTCAGACCCTTACACCAATTAAAAAAGCCCCCGCCTTGCGGAGACTTTTTGATTGGTGCCCAGGACTGGACTCGAACCAGCACACCTCGCGGCGCTAGCACCTGAAGCTAGTGCGTCTACCAATTCCGCCACCTGGGCACTCGAAGTATCTTCTGCTGCGCTCTATGCATACACAACCGCTGGCAGGGTATCTGCTGCGCTTTGTGCGTAAACACCCGCTGGCAGTAGCTTCAGGAAGCGGGGGTATAGCCTGCGGGCCTCCCCTTGTCAAACTCCCTTCTACGGGCTGATAAATATGACATTTTTGTGAAGAATAGTGATTATTTCGGCACTGCAGCATGCATTCACACTAAGAGTGATTTAGATTGAATTCATTCATATCAAAAAGGACTCCATCATGGCTGATAACGCTACGCTTACTGATACTTCCACGTTCAAAGATTGGCTTGATGCAATCCAAATACTAAGAGATGCAACTAACCCTCTTGCAAATCCTTTGCCTGAATACCCAAAAGACTATGCTACAACAGCCGATGAGAACCCATATGGAGTATTTAAAAGCTACAGCGATGAAAAAGGATTGAAAGCTAAGTCAGCAGCGCTTGATTCACGTTTCAAAAGTTGGCTTGAAGATCATTCGTTTTGGGATGGAACGCAAAGCCCGTCTATTCCCAGCCCTCAGCATACCATCGCTAAGAATGCAGTTAATTTTACCTATACAATCATGGGCAATCCATTTCGAAGCGCATTTGCTGCTTGGGTTTTAGAAAATCA